>JADLBE010000001.1 GCA_020847915.1 Saprospiraceae bacterium
GTGGCGGCTCGCCGCCACATACTTACCGGCAATACCCCGCATTCACACGTCTAAAATATTTTTTATTAGTTTAACATATTTCGCCCTTTTCACCGCCGATTTTTTAAAAACTTTTCCAAAAACATCTTCCGTCAATTCCACCCATTCCTTTTTTTTCATGTTTAAAAGTTCGGAATTGGGTTCGAAGGCGGGTTCGTTGTGTCGTTTGGAAAAACGGTTCCAGGGGCATACGTCCTGGCAAACATCGCAGCCGAACATCCAGCCGTCCATACGGTCTTTGAACTCAGCAGGAATTTCCTCCTTCAGTTCGATCGTGAGGTAGGAAATACATTTGGTGGCGTCGAGGAAATAGCCTTGCGGACTGATGGCCTCTGTCGGACAGGCGTCGATGCAGCGCCTGCAGGTGCCGCAATGATCGCGGATGGGATCGTCGTACGGCAGCGCCAGATCGCAGATGATTTCTGCCAGGAAAAAATACGAGCCTTGTTTTGGATGGATGGTAAGGGTGTGCCGTCCGTTCCAGCCAATGCCGGCGCGTTGGGCCCATTCGCGTTCGAGCACCGGAGCGGAATCGACAAAACAACGACCGTCGATCTCGCCGATGGTTTCGCGCATGTATTCCAGGAGCGCTTTGAGTTTGTCGCGTACCACATGGTGGTAATCTTCACCGTAAGCGTACTGACTGATTTTTGGCGCTTTAGGGTCGTGTTGTTTTTCAGGATTGTGGTAATTAAAGGCGAGGCAAATGACGGTTTTAGCTCCTGGTACCAGCAGGGTAGGGTCCACACGCATGTCGAAATGATTGGCCATGTAACTCATCTTGCCGTGTGCACCCTGGTTGAGCCACGCTTCCAAACGCCCTGCGGCCTCGTCGAGCTTTTCGGCGCGGGCGAAGCCGATGAAATCAAAACCCAAACGATGGGCTTCGGAACTTATCAGTGGTCGGTGGTCAGTCATTTTTTTTAGAAGGCAGAAGGCAGAAGGCAGTTTGTGTTGGCAAATGTATACAATTGGGATTGACTGCCTTCTGCCTTCTACCTTCTGCCTACTGCCTTCTGAAAAAAATTAATGCCATTTACATACTAAATCATACATTGCATTCTAATTCTATGTAATCTTTTTTTAATCCTACAGGAAACCTTATTTACACACGAATCCGTAATCATTTCATGAAAGTTTTTACCCTTCTCCACAGAGGCGGTATCGACCTTATTGGCGCCTGATGCCATAGGATGATCACCTCATGCGGCCTTTGGGCTGCTTCATACAAAGTTTTGGTAGCATCACAATTGTTTGGTCGTGTCACGATCAAGCCTTGTACTATATTGCGCTCTGTTTACAAAGCCCTATTTAGTTCACCAATCGGTAATCCGTATGAAACAATTGATTGCTACTCTATTATTCTGCTGCTTTGTTTTGAACATTGCAGGAGCTCAAACCACCTTGCGTGGTAAAGTGACCGACACCTCCGGTCAGCCCCTTGTGGGTGTCGGCGTTTCCGAACGCGGCAGTTCCAACAACACTCAAACAGCCCTGGACGGCACGTACAGTCTGCGTGTCAGCCAGTCCGGTACCGTGGTTGTTTTCCGCTACATCGGCTTTGCCACCCAGGAAATAACCCTGGGTGAACAAACAACACTTGATGTCATTTTGCAAACCGACGACAACGTGCTCGATCAGGTGGTGATCGTCGGCTCGCGCCGCGGCAACCGTGTACAAACCGAAACGGCCGTACCCGTAGATGTGATCAACATCGGTGCGGTGGCGCCCACATCGGCGCGTACCGACATCACCGCGATGCTCAATTACAGCGCGCCTTCCTTCAATTACACCAAACAATCGGGCGCCGACGGCGCCGACCACATCGACCTGGCTACCCTGCGTGGCCTGGGCCCCGACCAAACGCTTGTTCTGCTCAATGGCAAACGCCGCCACCAGTCGGCCTTCATCGCCGTGTTTGGCACACGCGGTCGAGGCAATTCGGGCACCGACCTCGGCGCCATTCCTTTCGCCGCCATCGATCGTGTGGAAATCCTGCGCGACGGCGCCTCGGCCCAATACGGCTCCGATGCCATTGCCGGGGTCATCAACCTCGTGATGAAAGAAAACGTAAACAAAGCAAGTCTGGACCTCGGCTATTCGTCCTATTCCGACGGCAAGTACAATCCGGCACAAAAAACGGACATCGGACAATACGTTTACGGCAATAAAATGGACGGCGGCATGTTCAACGCTGCCGCGAATTTCGGACTGGCCCTCGGCTCGCAGGGTGGCTTCGTCAACATGACGCTCAATTTTGCCAACTCTGAAAAAACCTACCGCCAGGAAATCGACGGTACCCTGCCCACCAACATTTACCGCCGTGCCCATGGCGATGCTTCCATGCGCACCTTCGGCGGCATGTTTAACGCCGATATTCCCATCAAAGGCGATCGCCTCGGCGTTTATGCGTTTGGTGGATTCAACCGCCGGGAATCCGACGCGTATGCTTTTACCCGCAACTTCTCGGCGCGCCCAGACCGTTTTCCGACGGATGAAAACGGCAACCTCATCGAGGTGGACGGCATCATCCAAACGGCTTCCGACGGTGAGAAATACTACAATCCACGTATCCTCGCTGAAATCGATGACTTTTCCGCCGCTGCGGGCGTAAAAGGGACCACCGAAGGCGGCTGGATGTGGGATGTCAGCCATGTGTTCGGACAAAATACCTTCAACTTCTTCGGTGAAGGCACGTTTAATGCCGGTTTGGGCGCAGAACCCAACGATTTCAACGACGGCGGTTTTTTGGTTACCCAAAACACCACCAACGCGAGCATCAGCAAAAATTATCCTGAAATCCTCGCAGGGTTCAACATGGCTTACGGTCTTGAGTACCGTCGGGAAAACTATGTTATCGATGCCGGAGAATTGGCGTCCTACGCCAACTTCGATACCCTGAAAGCTTCGGGCGCCCAGGGTTTCCCGGGTTACCAGCCGGCCGACGAGGTGGACGCCAAACGCAACTGCTTTGCGGGTTACGCCGACTTCGAGCTCGACATCACCGAAAAATGGCTTACAAGCGCGGCCTTGCGCCTGGAAAACTACAGCGATTTTGGTCTCACCACCAATTTTAAACTCGCTACACGCTACAAACTTTTCGACAACTTCAACCTGCGCGGCTCGGTAAGCACGGGTTTCCGTGCCCCTTCGCTGCAGCAAATCAACTTCTCCAGCACCTTTACAACGGTGCAGGGCGGGGAAATCGCCGAGGTAAAAATTGCGCCCAACGGCAGTCCGATCACCCAGGCCGCCGGCATCCCCGAACTTGCCCAGGAACGCTCGATGACTGGATCCATAGGTTTCAACTGGCGTCCCATACGCGAGTTCACCGTTGCGGTGGATGCCTACCATGTGCGCGTGGAAGACCGTGTGGTGCTTTCCGGACAGTTCGACGCCAGCGATGCGTCGTTGGATACTGCGCTTACCAATACGCTCAACGACCTGCGTGTAGCCTATGCCCAGTTTTTTGCCAATGCGGTTAATACCACCAATCAGGGTATCGACATCGTTTTGGACTACAACAAACGTTTGAGCAACAGCCACATACGCGCCATGCTTGCCGCGAATTTCCAAAAAATGACCATCGATGAGATCAACGTGCCGGAAAAACTCAACGACACCGAAGCCCACCGCAAAACCTTCCTGAGCGACCGCGAAGAAGCCTTCATCCTGGCTTCGGCGCCGCCCATGAAACTGGGGCTCAACCTCGAATACGGTATCGGCAAATTCACGGTCGGCACACGCCTTACCTATTTTGGTGAGGTGGAGCTGCTGGGCTACGGTGAGGACGGCCTGGGCATCAATCCCATGGTGCCCACCGACGCCGACCCGAACGTTTATGTGGCCGATCGATACATCTACAGCGGCAAACTGGTGCCCGACATCTACGCATCGTGGCGCTTCAGCCCAAAATTCACCTGGCACCTGGGCGTCGACAATTTCCTCAACGTGCACCCCGATCTCGGTTACGTACCTGCCGCCTCAGGCTGGGCCTACAACACCGAAACCGGCGGTCCGTGGGACGCTGTACAAATGGGTGGAAACGGTACACGTTTCTTTACCAGGGTTTCGTTGAATTTTTAAGCAGCGGTCAGCCGTCAGCGGTCAGCAAAAAAACACCCAATCATTTGTTTCAAACGATTGGGTGTTTTTTTTGCTGCCTGCTGCCTGCTGCCTGCTGACCGCTGCTCACTGAATATCCACCTGGGGAAGGTCAAATTCCCTTTTATACACGAAAATACCTTTGTCAAAAACTTTTACCTGGTAATAATCTTCGGCCAATGCCTGGTGCATCGGAGAGTCCTTGATGGGGTATGTGTTTTTGATGATGATGTAAGCCGGTTTTTTGTCGAGGATATTTTGCATCTCCGTGTTGTGGTTGATGCCCTGGGTGTTAAGGTGTTTGGTGTAGGTGAGCAGGGTACTGTGTACGTATGGGGTAGGCGAGGGTAGGTCGAGCAGGTGGTACACAATCTGTTGGTAATTGGCCGTGTATACCAATTCGCCTGTTTTGAGCTGGGGTTTCAGCCAGTCGGCCACTTCTTTGGGGTAGTCGTGTTTGAACGTAAGTTGTTTGACGTTGATGCCGACGATGATCAGTGCGAATACGGCAACCAAAACGCCACCGGTACGCCGTTGGAGCAGGTAACCCCAAAAGCGGCCGTGTGTTTGCCGACTGTCGAAAAAACAACCCGCCATGAGGGCCAGGGGCGGCATAAACTGGATGAAAAGGTGCGTATGCATTTTACCGTGCAGCAAAATAGATGCCGCCGCCATGGCAGCCCATAAACCGCCCAGCGTTTTTAAGGAAGCATCCGCAACGCTTCGGCGCGAAAAGGCATGGAAAAACCAAATGCTTATGGGTATAAAACGCGCCGCCATTTCAACGGCAAACATTATTGAGCTGCCCGCCGAGCGGTGGGAAACGTATTTGTAACTAAGATCAATGGTGTAATACACCAGTGCGTTCAATTGCCCTGCCTGGTGGTAGTACAGTACAACTGCCAGAATGGGCAGGGCGAAACCGGCAATTGCGGTTGTACCGATTTTGGTCAGGTAAACGGCGCCCTCCTTGCGGTACGTCCAGGCAAAATAGGCCGCAAAAGCCATCGCATCAAAAGCCACCACGTATTTGATCATAAAACCACA
>JADLBE010000002.1 GCA_020847915.1 Saprospiraceae bacterium
ATCATCGGTTTCTACCTGCCTGAGGCAACGGAAGCAACGCTGAACGTGTACGACGAAACGGGTCGCCTGTTGTACAACCAAACGGGAGATTTCGCCAAAGGACACAACGCCTTCACACTGGATAAAGTGCTTGTAAACACCACCGGCTTGCTGTACTACCAGGTTTCGACTTCGGAACACAGCGCGACGATGAAGATGATACAAACGAAGTGATCCTTGACAGGATGACAAGTTCCCACGCTACGCTGGGATGACAAGATCCCACACTTTGCTGGGATGACAAGTGCCGCTCCGGGTTTCCGGGGCGGCGCTTTGTTTTTCGCTCAAAATCAGTTACTTAGGTTCGGGGGCACTAAGTCTATAGACCTGCCAAGTTTTAAGACCTGGAAAGTCTATAGACTTGGCAGGTCTATAAACTTGGAATGTCCCTTTGTTTTAGTATTTTACAGGCAAATAAATGTCCTGGAAGCCCGAATTCGCAAACGAACAACCTGGAACCATGCGGACCTTCTTTTACCCAATTGCATTCGTAATATCCATCGGTTTTTTTGGAGGCTGCAATAAAACCGAAGACCTCCCACCTTACCCGCAATCAGCATTTGCACCATGCCATGGTGCTACGCGTACCTGGGATGTACCGTCCATTTCTGATTCACTTGTCGGCCAGTGGTTGTGGGTGTACCAGCGTTGTACGGATTTTGATTCCTACGGACACGAAACAGATACCGCCAACCTGGTTATCGACATAAAACCAAACAATACTTTGGTGGTATTTCGACACGGAATACCTTCAGATACCCTGGACTGGCATCTTACCAAAGAGGGAAACGCCTACCACGTCTTCAATAAATCTGGGGGGTCTATTCCAGCTTATGGACGCATTTTTTTCTGCGGTAATGAATTGATGCTGAACGGATCGTACAGGGACTTGTGCGACAATGTTTTCCGCAGGGAGTAGTTAGCGGTTAGCAGTTAGCCGTTAGCAGTTAGTAAAAAAGACGCCAGCAATGATTCCTGGCGTCTTTTTTACTAACTGCTAACGGCTAACTGCTAACGGCTAACTGCTAACCGCTAACGGCTAACCGCTAATCACCAAATCTTCTCTTCCAGCAAATACCGCTGCACATAATCCTCAATACCTTCTTCCAACCCGAAAAACGGCTGGTGGTATCCGGCGGCGCGCGCTTTTTTCATGTCAGCTTCTGTGAAATACTGGTAGGTATCGCGGATGTCGATGGGTGTATCCACAAAACTGATTTCAGGTTCCAGTCCCATGGCGTGGAAGGTGCCTTTGGCCAGGTCGAGGAACGGACGTGCTTTGCCTGTGCCGAGGTTGTAAATGCCGTCTGCCGGCTTTTTTTCCAGAAAAAACAACAGTAAGTCCACCACGTCTTTTACATAAATAAAATCACGGCTTTGTTCGCCGTCGCGGTAATCGGACCGGTGTGACCGGAACAACTTCATGGCGCCCGTGGCTTTGATTTGCCGGCAAGTGTGGAAAATCACCGATGCCATGCGGCCTTTGTGGTATTCGTTCGGACCGTAAACATTGAAAAACTTAAATCCCGCCCAGTGGGGTGGGGCAACGCCTGCCGCAATTTGCTGGAGCACCCACACATCAAAATCCTGTTTCGATTGTCCGTATGGATTCAGAGGCTTCAACTCCGGAATGAGGGTATGATCGTCCGTATAACCGAGCTCACCCAGTCCGTAAGTAGCTGCACTGCTGGCGTACAACAGGGGTTTGGGGAAAGCGCAACACATCATCCAAACGGCTTTGGAGTATTCCAGGTTGAGCTCGTCGAAGATGCGGGTGTCCATTTCCGTGGTATCGGTACGTGCCCCCAGGTGGATCACAGCGTCTACATCGGCGTGGTTGCGCTCGAACCAGCGTATGAAGTTGTTGCGATGTACTTCGCCCCAAATTTTTTTGCCTTCGAGGTTACGGTTTTTGTCGGGGCGACTGAAGTCGTCGACCACCAGAATGTCTTCATACCCTGCATCAAGCAGGCGGCGCACCATGCAGGAACCAATAAATCCGGCAGCTCCGGTAACTACAATCATAACGAAATTTTTGCAAAGGTAAATCAGGATTTGATCAGGATTTGCAGGATTAAAGGATTTGCAGGATTTTGGCTTCGAAGTACGGACCAACGGTTCATACAATAGGCTATTTGCTCAATATTTAATCAAAATGCACCAAACAAGCAACCAATGTCCCGTTCTTCGAAGCCGAAATCCTGCAAATCCTGCAAATCCTGATCGAATCCTGATTTACCTTTGCCCCGATGTCCAAAACCTATTTCGCTTCCGATTTTCACCTCGGCGCCAATGCGCGCCTGTCCTCTGCCGAGCGCGAGAAACAAATGGTGCGTTGGCTCGAAGCTTCAGCGCCCGACGCCGACGCCATTTACCTGATGGGCGACATCTTCGAATTTTGGTTCGAGTACAAAACCACGGTGCCCAAAGGATACACACGCCTCCTGGGGTGTTTGGCTCGCCTGCGCGACAGCGGTGTACCCATCCATGCTTTTACCGGCAACCACGACCTGTGGATGTTTGGTTATTTTGAAGCAGAACTGGGTATCCCGGTGTACAAAGCGCCCATTCAAATCAATATTGGAGGAAAACAGTTTTTTCTGGGTCACGGCGATGGACTCGGTCCGGGCGACATGGGTTACAAACGTATGAAAAAGGTGTTTACCCACCCGTTGTCGCAGGCACTTTTCCGGTGGCTGCACCCCGACCTTGGAAACAGACTCGCACATTTTGCTTCGCAAACAAGCCGGGCAGCTACGCCGCCCGAAGAACGCGACTGGCTCGGGGAAGACAAAGAATGGCTTCTTCAGTATTGCCTGCGTAAAATCAGCCGGGGCGTCGAACCGGATTATTTCGTGTTCGGGCACCGTCATCTGCCCATCCACTGGCAACTACCCAACGGACGCAGCCAATACGTGAACCTCGGTGAATGGATGTTTTCCAATTCGTACGGCGTTTTCGACGGACAAAACCTAAACCTTCATTTTTGGGAAAATGAAAATGGCCGTGTGGTGCGGAACTTTTAAGGAGCAATCGGTGTCTAACCAAAAAAAACTCCATGCTGGAAAATGAACAATTGCGGATCGTTTGCTGCGATCTCCCTATGGCCCAGGCGGTGATCCTTGGCGACAATGAATCCCTGGCACAGTTGCTGAGCTGCAGTATCCCGGAGGTATGGACCGAGTTCGGTGCTCCGGCTTTTCAGTGGACCGTTGACCAACTATCCCAAAATCCTGATTCAGCCGGTTGGTGGAGTTATTTGCCCATTTTAAAAGAAAACAATACCCTCGTAGGTTCGTGCGGCTACAAAGGGCCGGCCAACGAAGATGGTATGGTGGAAATCGGTTACGAAGTAGCCCGCGATTACCGCAACCGCGGCATTGCCGGCGCCATGGTGGACTTGCTTGTTCAGCATGCCTTTGCAAACAGCCATGTAACCACCGTTTGGGCCCATACGCTGGCTGAAGAGAACGCTTCGGTGCATGTTTTAAGGCGAAACGGGTTTGTTTTTACAGGCGCCCATGAAGATCCGGACGACGGGCCAATCTGGCGCTGGGAGAAAATGCGAGGGCAATAAACTTTCAAATTTTGTAGAAATTCGCTACTTTTGTTTTAAATTATCTTCAGAATGTACATTTATAAAAACATCATAACCATTGAACCTGGCAAGCGAAGTGGTAAACCTTGCATCCGCGGAATGCGTATCACGGTGGAAGATATACTTCACTGGTTAGCATCAGATATGACGTTTGATGATATTCTTCAAGATTTTCCAGAGCTTACTAAGGAGGATTTGGTAGCGGCACTTGAATTTGCCGCACTTCGTCAGCAACGAACTGTTATCGCTGCATGAATGTCCTAATTGACCAAAATATCTCCCATCGCATCATTCCATACATACAAGTCCTATTTACCAAGTCAAACATGTAAGGGATATTGGCATGATGGATGCATTTGATTTACCTTTATTTATGGAAGCAAGAAAGCTCGGTTTTCATGCTGTAATAACCCAGGATGAAGATTTCTACAACATACTTCTTGCCCAGGGAGTCCCTCCTAAAATAATATGGCTAAGGGTAGGAAATCGATCGACAGCTCATTTGGGAGGCATTTTAATGCATAACGCTGATGCCATCTGTTCTCTTTTCGAAGATCCGGAACAAGATTGCCTGGAAATCTACAGTTAGGGCGTAAACACCCTGTTGCTGATCAGGTGTTCCATCAGTTCCTCATTCACCACCCTGTGTCCCGTGTCCTCTATCACAAACAAACGCACATTGGGCAGTCCCTCCGTCATTTTGCGCAATGACTTCAAACGAATCATCTCGTCGTTGTTGCCGAAATAAATATCGATCGGCAAATTGTGCTCGCGCCAAAGGGCTTTGATGCGGCGGCGTCGCAGGTAAAAACTGTTGAGTGCAAGCCAGCATCCAAAAGTGCGGCGGAAACGTTCGGGACGGGTGAGGTTGCTGGCTATGAAATGGTTGATCAATGGTGGAACCACACCCAGTTTGCGTCCGGTTGAGGTAAGTTTTAAAAACCAGTCGGGCCGCTGGAGGGCGCCATACATCCAATTTCTCACCCCCATTGGCACACGTACGGCCACCGACATGCCCTGGGTATTGATGCCGTCGGGCGACAGCAGGTACAATTTGTCCAAATGGGGTTCAAGTTCGGGAAGCAGGGCAAGGGTCAGCCGGCCTCCAAAGCTGAAAGCCATCATGGAAAGCCTGTCCTGGTTTTCATGTTGCATGACCTGCCTTACGATCTGCAGCAGGTCTTCCTTGGTAAACGTACGCGGAGTCCACTCCGTTTGTCCGTGAAAAGGCAAGTCGATGGCCACCACCGTATACAATTCGGCAAGGGCGTCTTCCAAAACGGCAAACATACGTGCACGATCGCCAAAACCATGAAGTGCCACCAGCAGCCGTGGGCCATGCCCAAAACGCAACGCATGCACTTTACCGTTCGTATGTTCAAAAAAAATGGATTCCATAAAATTTCAAAGCAATCAAAACAATTTAACCTGTAAATGTCATTTCGGCCTCCCGGTGCCTGTTTTTTTTGCCTGCGGCAAAAAAAACAGGCACCGGGAGGCCGAAATGACATTCCCCTAACACCCTAATCCACCTTAAACTTAAACCCTACACCGTGGATGTTCTCAATTTTGATGCGTTCGTCCTGACTCAGGTATTTGCGGAGCCTTGAAATAAACACATCCAGGCTTCTTCCGAGGAAATAATCGTCTTTACCCCAAATGGTTTCAAGTATAAAGGACCGTTTGACCACCTGGTTGCGGTTTTCATGAAGCAATTTGAGCAGGTCGGCTTCTTTTTGGGTAAGCGTTTCTACATCGTCGCCAAAAGCCAGACTGAGGTTTTTGTAGTCGAAGTTGTACAGTCCGATGCCCGATGGGGTATTGATCTTAAGGATGTTGGTGTATTTGGAGCGGCGCAGGAAGATGTCGATTTTCAGCAGCAGTTCTTCGATACTGAAAGGTTTGGTGATGTAATCGTCGGCGCCGATGGTAAGGCCGTGGATTTTATCCTGCTTCATGCTTTTGGCGCTGAGAAACAGAATAGGCACCTGATCGTCGCGTTGGCGAATTTCCTGGGCCAGGGTAAAGCCGTCGACTTCGGGAAGCATAACATCCAGGATGCAAAGGTCGAAATTTTGGCCGCTGCGAATGGTATCAAGCGCTATGCGACCGTCTTCGCAATACGTTACTTTATAGCCGTTGAGTTCGAGGTTGTCGCGGGTAACGAAGCTGAGGCTTTCATCATCTTCTACATACAACAGGTGCGCTTTGGGTTCGGACATGGCGTTCGTTGGGAATTGTTGAACAAGTTAGGATAAATAGAGCAACAGGGCAAACATAATTAAAATGCCTGACATGGTAGGGCAGGAGAGCGGTCATGTCTTTTTACGCACCATCATAAGTCCGTCGCGCAGGGGGAGGATGAGGTTTTCCACGCGTGGGTCGGCGTGTACGTGTGCGTTGAAGTTGCGCAGGTAAATGGCCGTTGCGTCGGAAGAAAGTGGGTTGGGCACCTTGCCGTCCCACAAAACGTTGTCGATGAGCAAAAATCCGCCTGGCCGAAGCCTGGGCAGCAGGAGTTCGTAGTGGTTAAGGTAGTCGAGCTTGCCGGCGTCGAGGAACACGAGGTCGAAAGGTTCGTCGCCGAGTGTGGGTACGATGGAGGCGGCATCGCCGTGGTGCAGGGAGATTTTGTGGTTCAATCCTGCTTTGGCGACAAATTCGCGAAAGATGGGTCCCAGTTCGTCGTCTACTTCGATGGTGTGCAGGTGCCCGTCGTGTGGCAGGCCCTGGGCGAGACAGATGCTGGCATAACCGGTAAAGGCGCCAATTTCCAATATCCTGCGGGGCTGCAACATGTGGCTTATGAATTGCAAAAGCAGTCCCTGGTGGGGACCCGACATCATTTGTGGGCTGATGGTGCGCAAGTGGGTGGCGCGTTCGAGCTCCTGAAGCACCGGAAGGGGAGGGGAGCTAAGCTCGGCACAGTAAGAATGGATCATGGCAGTTCAGTGTTCGGTGTTCGGAGTTTGAAGTTTGTAGTTCGGAGGTTTTTGAATGGGAGGTTCGTTGCGCGCAAAATCGAAGTTTTTGCCACCAAATTCCACCTTTTGGGGCCAACATTCCGCACCCAACCCCCTCGCTTCACTTTTTTCATTTTTTTTTTAAAATTAGTTTTTCTGTTTCCAGGTTTTATTTACCTTTGCACTCGCTTTTCGAAAAGGGGTAATTACCCTGCTTGAAAAAAGTTGATTGAAAGATGTTTTCGCCTGTGGAGGCCTAAGGAATTGGCCAGTGTAGCTCAGTTGGTAGAGCAGCTGATTTGTAATCAGCTGGTCGGGGGTTCGAGTCCCTCCACTGGCTCTAAGGAGTGGCGAATGAGGAATGCTGAATGCGGAATTTTCCCGACGAAAGTGAGGAAATTTTGCTGAAGCAAGTGAATTCCGCATTCAACATTTCACATTCTACATTCGAAAATGGGGGTGCCCCGGAGTTGGAGAGCCGGGCCAGACTGTAAATCTGGTGCTTTACTGCTGAGTAGGTTCGAATCCCACTACCCCCACCTTTTCGAATGCGGAAAGAAGAATACGGAATTTGGTCCCACATTTTGTTGGGATGACAATCCGGCATTCAACATTCCGCATTCTGCATTCCTTTGGCGGTGGTAGCTCAGTTGGTAGAGCGTCAGCCTTCCAAGCTGAATGTCGCGAGTTCGAATCTCGTCCGCCGCTCTCCGTTTTTGTCGGCACTTTGCAAAGGCAGGTGGCGACAAAACATTTTGCTGTTGTAGCTCAGGGGTAGAGCACTTCCTTGGTAAGGAAGAGGTCGTGAGTTCAAATCTCATCAACAGCTCGAATAGCGAATAGCGTTGTAGCTCAGTGGCAGAGCGGTCCGGCACTTGTGTCGGAAAGGTCGTGGGTTCAAAACCCATCAACGGTTCCATATCATTTCACATAAATTGAATAAACATTTTCAAACCAATGGCAAAAGAGACATTTGTTCGCAACAAGCCGCACGTAAATATTGGCACGATCGGTCACGTAGACCACGGCAAAACAACGTTGACGGCTGCCATTACCTACGTACTTTCGCAAAAGGGTCTGGCTAAAAAGACGGACTACGCTGCCATTGATGCTGCTCCTGAAGAAAAAGAACGCGGTATCACCATCAATACGGCGCACGTCGAATACGAAACGTTGAAGCGTCACTACGCACACGTTGACTGTCCGGGTCACGCTGACTACGTTAAAAACATGATCACAGGTGCCGCACAAATGGACGGCGCCATAGTTGTTTGCGCTGCAACTGACGGCCCAATGCCACAGACGCGCGAGCACATCCTCCTCGCCCGCCAGGTAGGCGTTCCGCGTATCGTTGTTTTCATGAACAAAGTTGACCTGGTAGACGACCCGGAAATGCTTGAGCTCGTGGACATGGAACTTCGCGAACTGCTTAGCTCCTATGGCTTCGACGGCGACACCGCTTCCATCATCCAGGGTTCGGCTCTGAAAGCCCTCGAAGGCGATCCGACCTACTCGCAGCGCATCATGGACCTCATGGACGCTTGTGACAACGACATTCCGGACCCCGTTCGCGAAGTTGACAAGCCCTTCCTGATGCCGGTTGAAGACGTGTTCACCATCACAGGTCGCGGTACCGTAGCTACGGGCCGTATCGAACGTGGTGTTATCAACGTAGGCGATCCCGTTGAAATCATCGGTATGATGAAAGAAAACGAAAAGCCTATGACTTCGACCATCACAGGTGTGGAAATGTTCCGCAAACTGCTCGATCGCGGTGAAGCTGGCGACAACGCCGGTCTCCTCCTCCGCGGTATTGAAAAAGAACAGATTAAGCGTGGTATGGTTATCTGCAAACCCGGCAGCGTTAAACCGCACAAGAGCTTCAAGTGCTCGGTTTACGTTCTGTCGAAAGAAGAAGGTGGCCGTCACACGCCATTCTTCAACGGATACCGCCCGCAGTTCTACTTCCGTACCACTGACGTAACTGGTGACGTTAAACTCCCGGTAAACGTTGAAATGGTAATGCCCGGTGACAACATCGAGCTGGAAGTAAAACTCCTGAACACCATCGCCCTCGAAAAAGGTCTCCGCTTCGCTATCCGCGAAGGTGGCCGTACAGTTGGCGCCGGACAGGTAACCGAGATCATCGACTAAAATACAGTCATCAGTCAACAGTCGACAGTCAACAGTTTTTTAACTGAGGACTGTCGACTGGCGACTGTCGACTTTTATACAGGGGCATAGCTCAATTGGTAGAGTGGAGGTCTCCAAAACCTCAGGCTGCGGGTTCGAGCCCTGCTGCCCCTGCCACCAAAAAAAAACACGTTTCCTGCCGTTCGTTGTGCCTATCCGGAACAACGAACTTTTTTAGCAATACAAAGCAGGTTGGAAACGCTACGATCACAGCATAAAGATTGCCTTGCGCGATGGAACGACTGACGCTTTACCTGAAAGAAAGCTACCACGAACTGGTAAAAAATGTATCCTGGCCCACCGCAGCCCAGCTGCAGGAAAGCACCATGGTGGTAATCGTTACCGCCGTGATACTTGCTTTGTTCATCTTCCTGATGGACGGTGCCTGCAATGCCATTATCGGCAGCCTTTACGGTACTTTCTAACCATTGAATTCTCCCGATTCCTCCCCCAAGGCATCCTTCCCAGCTACCATGAGTAAAGAGAAAGAAACGCTCGGCGCCGCAAAAGTGCCAAGTACCGAAAAGAAGTGGTACTCCCTGCGCGTGATCAGCGGTAAGGAGAAAAAAATCAAGGAACGTATCGACCATGAAATCGATCGGTCCGGCTGGAAGGAAATTGTCTTTCAGGTGATTGTTCCTACTGAAAAGGTATACAAAATCCGCAATGGCAAAAAAGTGGTTCAGGAACGCAACCTGCTTCCCGGCTACATTCTGATCGAAGCCATTGGCCAAAAACTGAACGGTGACGTCGCTAAAATCATCAGCGATATTCCCAATGTTATTCACTTTTTGGGCAAAGAAGTACCCATCCCGATGACCCAGGTTGAAGCCAACCGGTTGTTGGGCAAAGTTGATGAAAGCAGCGAAGCCGGGGAAACCATGGTTGAGCCTTTCCTCATCGGCGAAACTGTTAAAATCATCGATGGACCGTTTACCGACTTTGTCGGCGACATCCAGGAAGTGAACGAAGAGAAGAAAAAAATTAAGGTGATCGTCAAAATTTTCGGACGAGGCACCGAGGTTGAACTGAACTTCATGCAAGTAGAAAAAATAAGCTGATTTGGCCAAGGGGCCACGGTCGATGTCCGCTTCTCCCGGACACGCTTCCATCAGACCTCGCCCTACCGCCCTTCGGCAACATTCATACCAGCTTACCTTCAAAATCAGGCCTTAAAACCGGTTTTGTAAATGCAAAAACAATGGCAAAAGAAGTTGATGTTTATATCAAACTCCAGGTGAAAGGCGGACAGGCTAACCCTGCCCCCCCAATCGGTCCGGCTCTCGGTTCGAAAGGTGTTAACATCATGGAGTTCTGCAAGCGTTTCAATGCGCAAACCCAGGAGCAAATTGGCAAGGTATTGCCGGTGATCATTCAGGTGTATAAAGACAAAACCTTTGACTTTATCATCAAAACCCCACCAGCAGCTATCCAGCTTTTCGAAGCTTCCAAACTTGCTGTGGGCAAAGGCTCGCCGGAACCCAACCGTAAAAAAGTGGGCACCGTAACCTGGGAACAGGTACAGGCCATTGCAGAAGCCAAAATGCCCGACCTTAACTGCTTCACCGTAGAATCGGCCATGAAAATGATCGCCGGTACTGCGCGCAGCATGGGTTTGAGCATCACCGGTACACCACCGTGGGATAACTAATTCAGTCGGTTAGTCTGTTAGTCAGTTGGTCGGTTAGTCAAAAAAAGTATGACTAACCGACCAACTGACTAACCGACCAACCGACTAACCGACCAACCGACTAACCGACCAACAGACCAAACAAGGGAGTTCCGCCCAACGGAACGTTTAACCTTAAATAGTATTTTTCAATGGCACAAATTACAAAAAAACGTAAAGTCGTTGATGCCAAGGTTGACCGCGACAAGCTTTACAGCTTGACTGACGCCATGTCGCTCGTTAAAGAGGTCAATACGACGAAATTCAACGCTTCGGTAGACGTACACGTGCGTCTCGGCGTCGATCCCCGCAAAGCCGACCAGGCCCTGCGCGGTACGGTGTCGCTTCCTCACGGTACGGGTAAAACCAAACGTGTACTCGTGTTTTGTACCCCCGACAAAGAAGCCGATGCCAAAGCAGCAGGCGCCGATTTCGTGGGTCTCGACGAGTACATCCAAAAAGTTAGCGAAGGCTGGATGGACATCGATGTGATCATCGCCACCCCCAACGTTATGGCTCAACTCGGTAAGGTTGCACGTATCCTCGGCCCACGCGGCCTGATGCCCAACCCTAAAACCGGTACCGTTACCAACGACATCGCTTCGGCCGTGTCGGAGGTTAAAAAAGGTAAAATTGCTTTCCGCGTCGACAAGTTCGGTATCGTACACGCTTCCATCGGTCGCGTATCGTTTACGCCGGACCAACTCACCGAAAACGCCCACGAACTCATCGCCACCCTGGTGCGCATGAAGCCTTCAACGGCCAAAGGTGTTTACATGAAGACGATCGCCGTGGCCAGCACCATGAGCCCGGGCATTATGGTTGATCCGAAATCCGTCAAAGTTTAAGCCCGAACTCTTCCACTTTTTCCAACATCTCAATTTCACATAAGAAATGACCAGAGAAGAAAAAACCTCCGCCATCGCGGAATTGAAGGAAGAGCTCGGCAGCACGCCGTTCTTTTACCTGACCGATTCCTCGACCCTGTCGGTGGCTAAAATCAATAAGCTCCGCCGGATGTGCTTCGAAAAAGGCATTACGATGAAGGTTGCCAAAAACACCCTGATTCAAAAAGCCCTCGAAAACGAACCGGAAAGCAAAGGCTACAGCGCACTTTTCAGCGCCCTCGCCGGTCCGACCACCATCATGATCTCCGACAACCCGAAAGCACCTGCCAAGCTGCTGGAAGAATTCCGCAAAACGGAAGAACGTCCGCTGCTGAAAGCTGCTTACATCGATTCGTCGGTTTTCCTGGGCGACGACCAACTCAAAGCCCTTACGCAACTGAAGAGCAAAGACGAGATGATCGGTGAGATCATCGGCCTGCTCCAGTCGCCAGCAAAACGCCTCGCCAGCCAAATTACGGCTACCGGAACCAAAATCGCCGGTATCGTCAAAACGCTGGAAGAACGCCCGCAGTAAGGACCAGGAGTCGGAACAGCATGCAGATCCCACGCTTCGCTGGGATGATAAATTCTGCATTCCACATTCCGCACTCCGCATTCCACTATGGCTTCCAAGTACGCACAATACGTGTTCCAACCCTATTGAACCGCTTTTTTCACCATTTTTCGCACAAAAAACATTTTAAAAATTACAACCATGGCAGATCTTAAAGTACTGGCCGAATCGCTCGTGAACCTCACGATCAAAGAAGCCAACGAACTGGCCAATATCCTGAAAGATGACTACGGTATCGAACCTGCTGCTGCTGCTGTAGCTGTAGCTGCTGCACCTTCCGGTGACGCTGCCGCTGCTCCTGCTGAGCAAACCGAGTTCGACGTGATCCTCAAAGACGCCGGCGCCAACAAGCTGAACGTTGTTAAAGAGGTGAAGAACCTGCTCGGACTGGGCCTCAAAGAAGCCAAAGACCTCGTTGACGGCGCTCCAAGCCCCCTCAAAAACGGTGTAGGCAAAGCTGAAGCTGATTCCCTGAAAACAGCCCTCGAAGCTGCAGGCGCGGTTGTAGAAGTCAAGTAAGAATTGTTGTTCCGCCTCGGCGCGATACCATGCGCTCCGTCGTTTTCCAACAAATTCTTATACGATTTCGCAACCTCCATGCTAGGATTTAGGTTCCATACAAGATAGTTCAAAGGCTTAACGCGCCTTCCGCATGCCGGAAGCGCGTTAAGCCTGTATTTGTCTGTACCAAACAGTTTTTGAACTTTCTTAGGTTTCATTACGTTTATAGGGTTGGCCCATCGGCCGCCCGACTGCCGGTGAAAGCACCGGCACTTCTGCAAATTCAGCACACAAGCACATTTTGCACAAAATGACCAATAACGGCATCTCCAACGGGGCAGTCACCAAAACAGGCGTTCAAGACCGCGTCAACTTCGGTAAAATTCGCCTCGCCGGTCACTATCCTGACCTCCTCGAAATTCAGCTCAAGTCCTTCCAGGAGTTTTTCCAGCTTGAAACAACACCCGAAAACCGCGCCACCGAAGGCCTTTACAAGGTGTTTAAAGAAAATTTCCCCATCACCGATGCGCGGAACATTTTTAACCTGGAATTCCTCGACTATTTCGTCGACCCGCCGCGCTACACCATAGACGAGTGTATGCAGCGTGGCCTCACCTATTCGGTGCCTCTGAAAGCCAAATTGCGACTTTCATGCAACGATGAAGAACACATCGACTTCCAGACGATTGTGCAGGACGTATTCCTCGGCAACATTCCGTACATGACGCCGAAAGGCACTTTTGTCATCAACGGCGCCGAACGCGTCATCGTTTCCCAATTGCACCGCTCCCCGGGCGTATTCTTCGGCCAAAGCTACCACCCCAACGGTACGAAGATCTACAGCGCACGTGTGATCCCTTTCAAAGGGGCCTGGATGGAGTTTGCCACCGACATCAACCTGGTCATGTACGCGTACATCGACCGTAAGAAAAAGTTTCCTGTCACCACGCTCCTGCGGGCCATCGGTTTCGATACCGATAAGGCCATCCTCGACCTGTTCAACCTGGCCGACGAAATCGCATGCACCCGCGAAAACCTCGAAGGTAGCATCGGTCGCAAACTCGCCGCTCGGGTTCTGAAAACCTGGACGGAAGACTTCGTGGACGAAGACACCGGTGAAGTGGTAACCATCGAACGCAACGAGATCATCCTCGAACGCGACACCGTGCTCGATGAAGAAAACATCGAACTCATCCTCGATGCCAGTACCACCACCATCATCCTGCAACGTACCGACATCGACGAGGACTTCTCGATCATCTACAATACGCTGCAAAAAGACCCGACTTCGAGCGAACTCGAAGCCGTAACATACATCTACCGACAGCTGCGCGGTTCCGATCCCCCGGATGATGAAACCGCCCGCGGTATCATCGACAAACTCTTCTTCTCCGACAAACGTTACAACCTCGGTGAAGTAGGACGTTTCAAGATCAACCGCAAGCTGCTTCTTGATATCCCCGACGACAACCTCGTACTCACGAAGGAAGACATCATCTCCATCGTGCGCTACATCGTTAGTCTGATCAACAACAAAGCGGAGATCGACGACATCGACCACCTCTCCAACCGCCGCGTACGTACCGTGGGCGAACAACTCTACGCCCAGTTCGGCGTAGGTCTCGCCCGTATGGCCCGTACCATCCGCGAACGTATGAACGTACGTGACAACGAGGTGTTCACCCCCGTCGACCTCATCAACGCCCGCACGCTTTCGTCGGTCATCAACTCGTTCTTTGGTACCAGCCAACTTTCGCAGTTCCTCGACCAAACGAACCCGCTGTCGGAAATCACCCACAAACGCCGCATCTCGGCACTCGGACCAGGTGGTCTGAGCCGCGAACGTGCAGGCTTTGAGGTGCGCGACGTACACTACTCCCACTACGGCCGCCTGTGCACCATCGAAACGCCGGAAGGACCAAACATCGGTCTGATCTCGACGTTGTGCACACACGCCAAGATCAATAAAATGGGCTTCCTCGAAACCCCTTACCGCCGCGTATCCAGCGGTAAAGTGGTGCTCGAAGGCGATGTGGAATACCTGTCGGCCGAAGCGGAAGACTATATGAAGATCGCTCAGGCCAACTCGCCTGTTGATGAAAAAGGCGCCTTCCTGCAAGACCGCGTAAAAGCGCGCGAACACGGCGACTTCCCCATCCTCGGTCCGGAAGAACTCGAATACATCGACGTAGCTCCGAACCAGATTGTAGGTGTGTCGGCTTCGCTGATTCCATTCCTTGAGAATGACGACGCCAACCGCGCCCTGATGGGATCGAACATGCAACGTCAGGCCGTTCCGCTCATCCGCCCGCACTCGCCGGTGGTGGGTACCGGTCTGGAAGCCAAAGTAGCCCGCGACAGCCGCATGCTCATCAACGCCGAAGGCGGTGGTGTGGTGGAATACGTGGACGCCAACGAAATCGTCATCCACTACGACCGCACCGAAGAAGATCAGCTCGTGTCGTTTGAAGATGCCCGCAAAACGTACAAACTGACCAAGTTTATGCGTACCAACCAGGGCACCTGCATCAACCTGAAACCCATCGTTCGCCGCGGCCAGCGTGTGGAAGAAGGCGACATCCTTTGCGAAGGTTATGCAACTGAAAACGGCGAACTCGCCCTCGGACAAAACCTGAAAGTGGCCTTCATGCCCTGGAAAGGTTACAACTTCGAAGATGCCATCGTACTTTCTGAACGTGTAGTTCAGGAAGACGTGTTCACCTCCATCCACATCGAACACTTCGAACTCGACGTGCGCGATACCAAACTGGGTGAAGAAGAACTTACGGCCGACATCCCGAACGTAAGCGAAGAAGCTACGAAGGACCTCGACGAAAACGGTATCGTGCGCATCGGCGCATGGGCCAAAGAAGGCGATATCCTTATCGGTAAAATCACACCGAAAGGCGAAACCGATCCCACCCCGGAGGAAAAACTGCTGCGCGCCATCTTCGGCGACAAAGCAGGCGACGTAAAAGACGCTTCCCTCAAAGTACCACCGAGCATCGGTGGTGTGGTGATCGACAAACAGCTTTTCGCCCGCGCCAAAAAGGATAAAATCCAGAAAGAACAGGAAAAAGCCCTGCTCGACAAACTCGACGACGAACACGCCGTAGCCATCAACAACCTGAAGACCATCCTCATCGATAAACTGCTCGTCCTGGTGAAAGACAAAGTCACCAACGGCATCCGCAGCATCTACGGCGAGGAAATGGCTCCCAAAGGCACCAAACTGACGGCGCAGGTACTTCGCGATACCATCGACTACAGCCAGGTGGATTACACCAACTGGACCAGCGAAAAAGGCGTTAACCAATTGATCGCCCGCCTGCTGCACAACTACAGCATCAAGGTGAACGAAGAAGTTGGCCGCTACAAACGTGAGAAGTTCAACATCAGCATCGGTGACGAATTGCCCGCAGGCGTGCTCAAACTTGCCAAGGTATACCTTGCCAAAAAACGCAAGCTTAAAGTAGGTGACAAACTCGCCGGTCGCCACGGTAACAAAGGTATCGTGAGCCGTATCGTACGTATGGAAGACATGCCTTTCCTCGAGGACGGCACCCCGGTAGACGTGGTGCTCAACCCGCTGGGTGTACCTTCCCGTATGAACCTGGGTCAGATCTTCGAAACCGTACTCGGTTGGGCAGGTGAACGTCTCGGACTTAAATTCGCTACCCCCATCTTCGACGGCGCCAAAACGCACGAAGTTGAGGAATGGATCGAAAAAGCAGGTCTGCCAAGCCTCGGACAAACGTACCTGTCCGACGGTGAAACCGGCGACCGATTCCACCAGAAGGCCACCGTGGGCGTGATTTACATGCTCAAACTTAGCCACATGGTAGACGATAAGATGCACGCCCGTTCCATCGGACCATACTCGCTCATCACTCAGCAGCCGCTCGGCGGTAAAGCTCAGTTCGGTGGCCAGCGTTTTGGTGAGATGGAGGTTTGGGCCCTCGAAGCATACGGAGCTGCCAACATCCTGCAGGAATTGCTCACCTACAAATCCGATGATATTCAAGGCCGCGCCAAGGCCTACGAAGCCATCGTGAAGGGCGACAACCTGCCGGAAGCCAACATTCCTGAATCGTTCAATGTACTTCTGCATGAACTCAGGGGCCTGGCACTCGACGTGAAGTTTGAATAAGCAACGTTGATCGTTGTCGGTTTTGACTGTTCAAATCTGAAAAGTCAAAATCGACAACGGCCAACGAAAGAAAGATCAACGTTCAAAGAACAACGAACAAAGAAACATGTCTTTCAAAAAGAAAAGCAATAAAACCGATCAAGGCTTCGAAAGCATCACGATCGCCCTGGCCAGCCCCGACGAAATCCTCGAACGGAGCTATGGCGAAGTGCTCAAGCCTGAAACGATCAACTATCGCTCGTACAAACCCGAGCGTGATGGTCTGTTCTGCGAACGCATTTTTGGTCCTGTAAAGGACTACGAATGCTATTGCGGAAAATACAAACGTATCCGTTACAAAGGCATCGTATGCGACCGCTGCGGTGTTGAGGTAACGGAGAAAAAAGTGCGCCGCGAACGCATGGGCCACATCAGGCTCGTGGTTCCTGTGGTGCACATCTGGTTCTTCAAAAGCCTGCCCAACAAGATCGGCTACCTGCTCGGCACGTCCTCCAAAAAACTGGAGGCCATCGTGTACTACGAGCGTTACGTAGTCATCAATGCCGGCATCAAAGGTGATGAAGGCATCAGCAAAATGGACCTGCTGACGGAAGAGGAATACCTCGAGATCCTCGAAGGACTGCCCAAGGAAAACCAACAGCTCGACGATTCCCATCCCGATAAATTTATCGCCAAGATGGGCGCCGAGGCAGTTCACTCCCTGCTCAGCATCCTCAACCTCGATGACCTTTCCGCGCACCTGCGCCACGAAGCATCAAGCGAAACGAGCCAGCAGAAAAAAAGCGAAGCACTCAAACGCCTCCGTGTGGTTGAGTCGTTCCGTGCTGGCCTGGAAGGCGCCGGACAACGCCCCGAGTGGTCGGTGATCCAGTACCTGCCCGTCGTTCCGCCCGAACTGCGTCCGCTCGTGCCGTTGGATGGTGGCCGTTTCGCCTCGTCCGACCTGAACGACCTCTACCGCCGTGTGATCATACGCAACAACCGCCTCAAACGCCTGCTCGAAATTAAGGCGCCTGAGGTCATCCTGCGGAATGAAAAACGCATGCTCCAGGAGGCCGTCGATTCGCTGTTCGACAACTCGCGTAAATCCAACGCCGTTAAAGCCGAAGGTGGACGCGCCCTCAAATCGCTGTCCGACATCCTCAAAGGCAAACAAGGCCGATTCC
The DNA here is from genome assembly GCA_020847915.1 of Saprospiraceae bacterium. GTDB lineage: Bacteria > Bacteroidota > Bacteroidia > Chitinophagales > Saprospiraceae > M3007. The sequence continues at coordinate 17,741 of JADLBE010000002.1, forward strand.
GTCAGAACCTGCTCGGTAAACGTGTCGACTATTCCGGCCGTTCGGTTATCGTCGTAGGCCCAACGCTCAAACTGCACGAATGTGGTTTGCCGAAGGCCATGGCCGCCGAACTTTTCAAACCGTTCATCATCCGCAAACTCATCGAGCGCGGTATCGTAAAAACGGTTAAATCGGCCAAAAAACTCGTCGACCGCAAAGACCAGGTCATCTGGGAAATCCTCGAGAACATCCTGCGCGGACACCCGGTGATGCTTAACCGCGCACCGACGCTTCACCGCCTTTCCATCCAGGCATTCCAACCACGCCTCATCGAAGGTAAAGCCATCCAGCTGCACCCGCTCGTTTGTACGTCGTTCAACGCCGACTTTGACGGTGACCAGATGGCCGTACACGTGCCCCTGAGCCATGCTGCCATCCTGGAAGCCCAGGTGCTCATGCTCTCGAGCCACAACATGCTCAACCCACAGGACGGCTCGCCCATCACCCTGCCTTCGCAGGACATGGTACTGGGCCTCTACTACCTCACGAAAGAACGCAAGTCGATCCCCGAAAACCCTACCAAGGGTGAGGGCCGCCGCTTCTATTCGGCCGAGGAAGTCGTTATTGCCTACAACGAAGGCCAGCTCGACCTGCACGCAAGCATCCAGTGCCGCGTTGCACAAAACGAAAATGGCGAAGTTGTACAAAAACGTATGGACACTACGGTGGGCCGCGTCCTGTTCAACCAGGCCGTACCTTCTACGGTGCCATACATCAACGACCTGCTTACCAAGCGCAACCTGAAACTGATCATCGGTGACATCATTACGCGCACCGACTTCAAAACCACGGCCGAATTCCTCGACAACATCAAGGAACTGGGCTTCGGTTGGGCTTTCAAAGCCGGCTTGTCGTTCAACCTCGGCGACCTGATCATTCCTACCCTGAAAAAAACCGCACTCGAAGCCGCACAGCTGGAAGTAGACGAGGTTTGGGACAACTACAACATGGGTCTGATCACGTACAACGAACGTTACAACCAGATCATCGATAAGTGGACATACGCCGACAACCGCATCACCGACCGCCTCATGCAGGAGCTTGCCCAGCACAAACAGGGCTTCAACTCCGTGTACATGATGCTTGACTCCGGTGCGCGTGGTTCGAAACAACAGATCAAGCAGCTTTGCGGCTTGCGTGGTCTGATGGCCAAACCCCGTAAATCGGGCGACACCGGCGGCGCCATCATCGAGAACCCGATCCTTTCGAACTTCCTTGAAGGCCTCTCCGTACAGGAATACTTCATCTCCACACACGGTGCCCGTAAGGGTCTTGCCGACACGGCCCTGAAAACGGCCGACGCCGGTTACCTTACCCGCCGTCTGGTAGACGTAGCCCAGGACGTGGTTATCCGCGAACCCGATTGCAGCACGCTGCGCGGTATCGACACCACTGCCCTCAAAGAAGGTGATAAAATCATTCAGAACCTTAGGGACCGTATAAAAGGTCGCTACAGCCTGCACAACATTTACCATCCCGAAACGGATGACGTTATCCTGGAAGCCGGCGATTACATCACCGATGCCAAAGCTGCAGAAATTGAAATTGCTACGGTGGAATCGGTTACCATCCGCTCGGTACTTACCTGCGAAAGCCGTCACGGTGTTTGTGCCAAATGTTACGGCAAAAACCTTGCTACCGGACGTATCGCCGAAATGGGCGATGCCGTAGGTATCATCGCAGCTCAATCCATCGGTGAACCTGGTACACAGCTTACCCTGCGTACCTTCCACACAGGTGGTACGGCCGTAATCGGCCAAACGGAAAGCGACATCGTTGCACGTTACAGCGGCAAACTCGAGTTTGACTCCATCCGCACCGTAGACGGTGTGGACGACCAGGGCAAACCTGTAAAAGTAGTCGTATCGCGTACCGGTGAAATCCGCAGCGTAGACCCCAAAACGGGTCGTATGTACGCCAACAACCACATTCCTTACGGCGCCTTCCTTTATGTGGTCGACGGACAGGAAGTGCAGCGTGGCGACAAGCTTTGCGAATGGGATCCGTTCAACGCCGTGATTGTAAGTGATTTCAAAGGTCTCGTGCGTTACAACAGCCTCGAAGAGGGTGTAAACTTCCGCATGGACCGCGACGACCAGACCGGCTTCGCCGAAAAAGTGGTGATCGAGAGCAAAAACAAGCGCAAGATCCCAACCATCGGCATCGTTGATCCGAAAACCGGCGACGAACTTAAAGTGTACTCGCTGCCTATCGGCGCTTACATTTCGGTAGACGACGGTGAAGAGGTGAAACCTGGTCAGCAAATCGTGAAAATCCCGCGTAAACTGGGTAAAATCGCCGACATCACGGGCGGTCTGCCCCGTGTAACGGAACTTTTCGAAGCGCGTAACCCATCGAACCCGGCCGTTGTGGCTGAAATCGACGGTGTGATCACCTTTGGTTCCATCAAACGTGGCAACCGCGAATGTATGATCGAAGCCAAAGACGGTCAGAAACGCAAATACCTCGTTCCGCTTACCAGGCACATCCTTATGCAGGACGGTGACTTCGTGCGCGCAGGTATTCCACTTACCGAAGGTGTTATTTCGGTGAAGGACATTCTGGCCATCAGCGGACCGTTCGCTGCCTCGCAATACCTCGTGAACGGCGTACAGGAAGTATACCGCTCGCAGGGCATCAACATCAACGACAAACACATCGAGGTGATCGTTCGCCAGATGCTGCGCCGTCTTGAAATCGTTGACCCGGGCGATACCCACTTCCTCGAAGGCGAACCCGTGGACCGCAACGAGTTCATCGACTACAACGACTGGATTTTTGACAAAAAATTCATCGTCGAAGCAGGCGAAAGCACGAAACTGCGCGCCGGAGCACTTGTCACCCTGCGTCAGGTGCGGGAAGAAAATTCCTTCCTCAAACGCAACGACAAAAAACTTGTGGAATACCGCGACGCCATGCCTGCTACGGCAGTTTCCATGTTGCTCGGTATCACCAAGGCTTCGCTCGGTACCGAATCGTGGATCTCGGCCGCGTCCTTCCAGGAAACCACCAAGGTGCTTTCAACCGCAGCCATCGCTGCCAAGAAAGACTTCCTTATGGGCCTCAAGGAGAACGTTATCGTGGGTAAAAAAATCCCCGCAGGTACAGGTCTTCGTCAGTATGAACGTTTGCAGGTTACCGGTTCGGGCCGCCCGTTCCGCGACGTGCCGCGTGACGACGACGATGTGCTCGTTGCCGATGTAGATTAAAACAGTTTTGTTTAAAAATAGTAAGAGCCGCTCCGATGTTTCGGGGCGGCTCTTTTTGAATGGGGAATTTTTTAAATGTGGAATGCGGAATGCATTTTTGTAGTGCTTATGGGTTTGTTGGAATGACAATTCAAAAAGTACTACAAACTTTTCGGATATTTGGAACTTTGCGGTCATGCAACGACAACCTCATAGACAACAAATAAACACAAACAATTAAACGAATATGTCAATAACAAAAAACGAAGAACTTATCGGAATGAAAAAAGCGAGTGAAGCGGTTGCGTGCACTTTAAAAGAAATGCGTAACTATGCTAAACCCGGTATGACTACAAAACAATTAGACAACTTTGGAGCAAAAATGCTTTCAGACTTTGGAGCAAAATCAGCACCGTATTTGACTTATGGTTTTCCAGGCTGGACCTGTATAAGCCTGAACAATGAATTTTGTCACGGCATTCCGTCTGACAATAGAATACTAAAAGAAGGCGATTTAATAAACATAGATGTTTCAGCCGAACTTGACGGTTTTTGGTCGGACAATGGTGGCTCTTTTGTGCTTGGCGAAGACGTTAACCAACATCAAAAACTTATTGACGCTTCAAAACAAATCCTACTCAAAGCAATCTTCAATATTAAAGGAGGTGTTCGCATTTCAGACATTGGACTTTTAATAGAAACAGAAGCAAAAAAACTTGGTTACAAAGTAATTAAAAACTTAGCAGGACATGGAATAGGACGAGGTTTACATGAAGAACCAAGCAACATAACAAATTATAGAGACCGTTATAACCTGACAAGATTTAAAAAAAACTCTGTTGTTGCCATTGAGACATTTATTACGACTACTTCAACTTATGCCGAAACGTTAAAAGACGGTTGGACAATGGTTGGAAACAAAGGCGGATTTATGGCACAACACGAACATACTATTGTAGTTACAGACGGGAAGCCCATTGTATTGACAGAAATGAATGAAATTTGGAAATAACATAAAATGGCCGAACTGCTAACATCGTATTTGCAATAGTGGGGCTGACAGTTGTAAACTCAACATTTTTAAACAGTACCCAATTTTGACCTCATGCTTGAAGACTTTACCGGCCTAATCAACGAATGGAAAAAATAAAAACTACTGCTAATAAGGATGGTAAAAATGAAACAATTGACATGGAAAATAATTTTACCCTTGACTGTAATTTCCTTTGGGGCAATTACAAAGTGGTGGTATACTTTGCCTGTTGACGCACCCGACACTTTATACAGCGGTTTTCCATTTCCATTTGTTGGTGATGGCTGGCACACCTCAATGTCGCTACAAATTTTTGTTTTAGAACTAATTGCCGATTTTCTTATTTATTTCCTTTTATGGTTTGTAATGGTGTTTAGTATCAATAAATATTTGACAAAAATAAAGACATACAAAATCGTGACAATTGGACTTTGGATAATTTCGGGAATTATAATTCTTGGGGCATCCTGTATCGCAAGTTTTTCCGAACATATTTTTTACTTTAAACGACCTTATGAAATGGAAATCATGGAAACTGGATATAAGTTTATTTGGCAAAAAACAGAGAGACCTGACTATTTCAAATATCACCCAAAGACAGGGAGGAATGAAAAAACGACCCAGGAGATCGTTCCCTGTTCGAAATTCGATATTCCTTGTTCGATATTCGATATTCCATCAAAATCGCATTAAACAGAATATCGAATTTCGAACAGGGAATATCGAACTCCGAACTCCGAACTCCGAACTCATTTCACCCAGTACCCCCAATCAAACAAGTGCCCCCAAATCCACACCATTTTAGACCAGTTCCAGCGCCAGTCTGCGCCATCCCACGGTCCTGGCAGGTAGGTGTACAGCATTGACATTTGTACGCTGTAATACAGGAAAAACACCCACACCACCGTTAATCCCCACCGCCAAACCGAAGGCGCGTTAACCATTTTTTCCAAAACAAACGCCGTTGGCAGTGCGCCGAGGGCAAACAACTCGATGTAGCTGCGGTGCCCGAACGCGCCGCCGAACCACCATGCCCACCAACTGGCAAAAATGTAGGTCGCAAGCAAAAATACCGCTGCGAGCACCGGCGCCTGTACACGTTGGTCGCGCCGGCCCCATACCAGTCCAACAGGAATGAGCAGCGCAAGCGGGGAATACACAAACAGCCCGTTTTGGCTGTCGAACAACACCTCAAGGATTTTGGGCGCTTTCCAATAAATGAACCCTTCGTCGGTATAAGAGTAGCGCATCCAGTGGCCGGTCATTTCAAACCAGTACCACATTTGGGGTATAAAAAACAAAAAAGCTACCAGGGCTGCAACGATCAGTCTGGGGATGTTTTGCAAAAGCAACGTCAAACGAGCCCGCAAATCATGCCAGCTGTATATGCCGTAAAAGGCTACTAACAACACTGCCAGGATGTTGGTCGGACGTATAAGTACGATCCAGCCCATGGCGCCGCCCATCAACAAAGCGTTTTTCCAGGATAAGTTTTCCCAAAAACGCGGCGTGTGCCACAGTAAAAACGCAAACAGGAAAAATGAGTACACGTGCGACATGCCCGGCTCCTTCGTGGCGTAATGAAACAGGTTGGTGCCCAGAAATACCGTGAGCAAGGTGTAGGCCGATACGCGCCGACTAAAATGCCGCAACAACGTTTTTTGCAAAAAAAACAACCCCAAAAAGGTGATCAGGTAGCCTGTCCAAGCCACCGCACGGCCATAGGAATTGTGGTACAGGTCGCTGCGATCTATACCGCGCAAATCGTTTTGCAAACGCGCAACAAGAAAAAGTGGCAAATTAAAAAACGCTACGCCACAGGTGTATTTCACCACCATTTCACCCTTTTCGTTTTTGATGGGCCACATGCTGCCCGGCGGAATGGCGTGCACATCACCCAGGGTCAATACACCCGGGAGGTACACGAAATACCCTTCAGCGTCGGACCAGATTACGCCGCGCGGATTTTTAAGGGAACGCTGCTGCAAAAACGGCAGGAAAGCAACCAGCAACAACAAGAGGTAATATCGCTTTGCGAAATCGGTAATTTTTTGCTTCATCGGTTCAAAATGATGTCGCGAAGTTACCGCACCAGCGTCACATCCCCATCAATCACTTTGGTAGTTCCGTCGGCCAGTTTTATTTTCAGGTAATACACAAACACACCGGGGTTCACGTCCTTGTCTGCTGTTTTGCCATCCCAGCCCGGCCACTCGTTGGGCGGCAGCGGATTGTCCCAGAGGTACAACTTGTCGCCCCAGCGGTCGAAAATGGCCACTTCCTGAAGTTCCACCACACTCGATCCGGCATTTACCAGAAATATGTCTTCCAAACCGTCGTCGTTTGGACTAAAAACGTTGGGTACATAAATGTCGGCCCTTTGTTCCACCACGATGCGCATTTCGTCGGTAGCCTCGCAACCCGTCGTATCCACCAGTATGGCTGTAAGCGTCAGGTTTTCAAAGGGTTGGAATTCCTGAACCGGACAACCTGCACAGGCAGGGTCGGGTAGGGGCGACCAAATAAGGGTATCGTAACTTGCGATGTTGATCAGGGCCTCTACACTGATGGTTTCTCCAAGTACCACCACGGCATCGGGCGGCAAAACAACCTGTGGTACGGGTGGCAGGTTCACCGCAATGATTGTATCGTAAATACAACCGTTGGCATCCTGCACACTTACGGTGTTAGAACCGTCGCCCAAAGCGAGGTTGTTGCCCGACTGTTGCTGGTTGTTTACAAAAACATTCAAAGGTGGTACGCCGCCTGAAAAAGTGGCCTGTCCGCCAAGTGTCTCGTCGCCGCACATGGGCACATCAACAACCACTTCAAGGGCCAAAGCAGGTGGCGCGGTAGCCTCGGCGTTGCCACTGCCGGTACAACCGTTTACATCGCTGATGGTAACGCTGTACATGCCGGCCCCGATGCCGGTAAGGGTGGATGCCGTTCCACCGGTGTTCCAGAGGTAATTGTAGGGCGCAGTTCCACCGCTCACCACGCTGCCCACCGTTCCATTCACATCATCTGCACAAGCAAGGGTAAAACCGTTGTGGATGTTGACGGCATTTACGGTCACGTTCAGTCCGGGTAAAACTGCCAGGGTAAACGGAAGGGTGGTACTCAAACCAATGGCGTCGGTAAGCGTGATGATGTAGGAGCCGGAAGTTAGTCCTGTTTCGGTTGTGGGCATGTTTAAAGCAGCAATGGTGTCGCTTCCACCAGACCAGGCATACTGAATCGGAACTTGTCCGCCGGTGATTGTGAGGGTAAAGCTGCCGTTGGAGGCGCCGCCGCAGGAAGGCGGCGTGCCGGTAAGTTGTGCTGTCGGCGCACAGGCAACCGGGTCGAAGGCTACAAGGGTGATGATGACGGAATCGCAACCGAACTGGTTGGTCAGGTTTTGGACGAACGAGCCTGCCTGGGTCGGATCGCAGGTGCTTTGAAAAAGATTGATCGTATCGGAAAGCAGCAGGCTAACCGTTGTGATGACCGTAGAATCGCAACCGAACTGATTGAAGAGGTTTTGGGTAAACGTGCCAGCCTGGGTCGGGTCGCAGGTGGTAGAACTCAACGAGGTCATATCGGATGGCAACAACGTTACGGTGGTAACAACCGTCGAATCGCAGCCGAACTGGTTGGTCAAATTTTGGATAAACGTACCCGATTGTGTTGGATCGCAGGTGGTCGCGCTGAGGGTGACCACATCGGACGGTAACAAAGTCACGATGTTGATCACCAGTGAATCGCACCCGTCGGAGCCGGCGAGCAGGGTTTGGCTGGTGCCGGCCTGGGTGGGGTCGCAGGTGGTGCCGCTCAGCAACGTGGTATCGATGAGTGTGGGATCAAAAGTTACGGTGGTGATGACCGTTGAATCGCAGCCGAACATGTTTGTCAGCACCTGAACAAAGGAACCCGTATTGGTTGGGTCGCAGGTGGTGGTACTTAAAGAAACGGTATCGGAAGGTAAAAGTGTTATGGTGCTGATCACCAGCGAATCGCAGCCGTCGGAACTTGTAAGTAAGGTTTGTGTTGTTCCAACCTGCGCCGGGTTACAAGTTGTACCTGTCAGCAGCGTTGTATCGATGTTTGCAGGATCGAAGGTTATGGTGGTGATCACCGTAGAATCGCAACCGAACTGGTTGGTGAGGTTTTGGGTAAAAGTGCCTGCGTTGTTCGGGTTGCATGTGGTTGCACTGAACAGCACCGTGTCGGAAGGCAATAGGGTGATGACACTGATCACCAGCGAATCGCACCCATCGGCGCCGGTGAGCAGGGTTTGGCTGGTGCCAGCCTGAGCGGGAATACACGTTGTGCCGTTCAGCAGGGTGGTATCCACAGCTGCGGGATCAAAGGTAATTACCGTGACAACCGTAGAGTCGCAACCGAACTGGTTGGTGAGGATCTGGGTAAACGTTCCTGCGTTGTTGGGGTTGCAGGTAAGGTTGTTGAGCTGGATGGTATCTGGTTGGTTTACGACCACAAGGATGGACGCGGTATCGGGACAAGAGGTGAGGTCGCTGACGATCACGCTGTACATCGTATTTACCAGGGGAGCGACGGTGTTGGAATCGACTGTTAATCCGGTGTTCCAGAAGTAAAGGCTGCCGCCTGAAGCCACGAGTGTCGTGTTGTTTCCGGCACAAATGGTGTCTGTTCCTGAGATGGTTGCCTGGAGTTGGGGGGTAACATCAACCAGGACGGTTGACGAAGATGAACAACCGTTGACGGAGGTTACGGTTACCGTGTAGGATGTACTTGTGTCCGGAGCAATCGGATAGGCCGGAGTTGCCGGTCCGCCTTGCCATTGGTACGCATTGCCTCCGGAGGCCAGCAGGGTCGTGCTTTGTCCGGCGCATAGGGCCAAATCGCCGCCGATGGATACCGTCGGTGAGGTGAGCATCAAGAGGTTGAAACTGATGGTCGGACCTGTACAAGTGCCCAGGGTGGGTGTAGCGGTAACCGTAGACACGCCTGATCCTGTGGCGGTAAAACTGATGTTGCCGTTGCCCGAAGCCGGAAGACCGGTGATTGGGTTGTTGTTGGTCCAGTTTACCGTCGAACCGGGCGAAGTGTTGAAATTGACGGTAATGGTATCCCCGGTACAACCCGATTGATCGGGCACGGTGGCAAGTGTGGGCGATGAGGAAACGGTGATGGTAAATGTTTGTGGTATCCCGCTGCAAATTCCGCTTTGTGGTGTTACCGTGATGGTGGCCGTTTGTGTTCCGCCGGGCGCCAAACCCGTAAAATTGATGTTACCGGTGCCTGCAACGGCCAGGCCGATGAGGGGGTTGCTGTTGGTCCAGGAATACGTCGGACTGCCCGAAGGAGCGCTGAACACCACCGAAATGGTGTCGCCCGCACAGGCCGCCTGGTTTGCTGGCGCATTCATGCTGGCTCCCGGCGTAATGGTTATTGTAAAGGTTTCCTGACTGCCCGGACAACCGCCGAAAGAGGGTGTTACCACCACCTGGGCTGTGCCGTTTCCTGTGGCTACAAAGTTGATGGGATTGGAGCTGCCTGACGCGGCCAGACCAATGGACGGATTTAAATTGACCCAATTGTAGGTTGCTCCCGGTGTGCCTGAAAATGGCACGTTGATGGTTTGGCCAATACAACCCAAAACGTCGCTTACGGGGTTTACAGTGGGGGATGCCGATACCGTGACGGTAAAAATTTCTGGGGTACCGGGACAGGTTCCCAAAATGGGCGTAACCACGATGGTCCCCGATTGTGAACCCGATGGACTGGTGGCCACGAAATCGATGTTGCCCGAGCCCAGGGAGGCCAAACCGATGTTTGGGTTGTTGTTGGTCCAGTTGAAGGTAGCGCCTGGTGTGCCGTCGATGGTGATTTCGACTTGTTCGCCATTGCAAGCGGCAATATTGGTCAGGTCATTAACTACAGGGGTGGGGTTTACCGTGATGGTGTAGGTACGCGGTATGCCGCTGCAAATGCCCAACATGGGTGTTACCGTGATGGTGGCTACTTCCTGCATGGTGACGGTGGCTGAAGGAAAATTCAAACCTCCTGTACCTGCAGCAGGCAGACCAATGGCCGGATTGTCGTTGGTCCAGGAAAACGTTGCGCCAGGTGTTCCGGTGAAATTCTGCATGATGGTGATGCCACCACACACCGTGATGTTTACCGGTTGGTTGACGTTCGGCAGAGGATTTACGGTGATGGTAAACGATTGCGCCGGACCCGTACACGGCGCCTCTACAGGGGTAATGGTGATGGTGCCGGTTTGAACGGAGGCAACATTGGCCGCCGTGAAGTCCAGATCACCGGTACCTGAAGCCGGTAAACCGATGGCCGGATTGGAGTTGGTCCAGTTGAACACCGGATTGCCTGTGCTGGTGAAAACAACCATCACATCGTCGCCGGAGCATACGTTTTCGTTGGCGGGATCGTCCATCACTGGTCCCGGGTTCACGGTAATCATAAACGTAACCGGCGGGCCATCGCAGCCACCCTGGGAAGGCGTTACGGTGATGGTAGCTGTTTCGGTGGCTGTTACGTTGGCGGCCGGGAAACTGATGTTGCCCGAGCCCGAAGCACCGAGCCCGATGGCTGTGTTGTCGTTGGTCCAGGAAAACGTTGCGCCAGCCGAGCCGGTGAAAGTAACAGTGCCTGTTTGTCCGCCGCAAAGGGGTAAATCGGCGGGAGGGTTAACCAGAGGAACATCACCGGTAACAAGCACATTGTCGAACCAATAGGTTTCAGCAGCGGCTTTGTTGGCAAGCCTGATCCGGATTTCAAGCGTGTTTCCGGTCAAACCTGCGGCCGTAAACGTGCCTGCGCCTCCGCCACAGAGGTAGCCGAACTGCACCCATGCTCCGCCGTCTATACGGTATTCGGCATGTATTTGGTCGTGACCGTTGTCGATGGCAACATTTCCGGTGCAACCGTAAAACGGTCCACCAGGAGTACATTCAAAAGTACCGATGGAACCGTAGGAAACAGAAATACCGACATTACACGCGCCGTTGATGTCGATGGGGTTGGTGATCCATTCGTTGTCGTTGCCGCCACCGGCAGGGCAACATGGGGCGCCTTCCATGTCGATAACTTCATAACGGCCATTTTGTACGCCGTTGAAAGAACCCGCCGTCATGTCGCAATCGGTGAAATTGGCATCGCTCCAACCCTGGTTTGCGCCAGAGAAATCTTCTAGCCAGATGGTTTGAGCCTGGAGCGCCGGCAGGTTTAGCCAGGACAGGGGTGTCGCAAAAAACGGTACAAGGAGTAATGCAATGAGGGACTGGCGTGAAATGCAGGCCAGGTGGCAGTAATTCCGTTTCATACAATAGAATAATAATTGCAGGCAGACCATGCAATTGGCTCGGAGAATTAAAAGAAACAAAGGTACACACCAAATACCTACACACACTTCACCACACGTTAAATAACGATTACTTTCCTTTTGCCGGCGTCCTGCAAAACCAGAAACAAACAGGTTCGTCATTTTTTCGTTGCAAGGCTTGTATTATTCCATCAGTACACTTTACCTTTGCCCCATGATCAACGTCGTGTTTTTCCATCTGCATCACCATACCACACCTGCTACCGGCAAGTGGGGCGGTTTTGCACGCGGATAAACAACACAGTTTATCAGACAGCAAAACAGGCTTGCCGGACGCTCCGGCAAGCCTGTTTTGTTTTTATTCCAAACCCATTCCAACATACCATGTCCAACCAACCTTTGTTGCGCATCGCCGTTCAAAAATCCGGCCGCCTGTTCGACGCTTCTGTAGCCCTGCTGCGCGACGCCGGCATCACCCTGAGCAACGGCTCCAACCGACTGTTGCGCGCGACGGCCAGCAATTTTCCGCTGGAAGTTATTTTCCTGCGCGACGACGATATTCCAGAATACGTTGAAGAAGGCGTCGTAGATGCCGGCATTGTAGGCGAAAATGTCGTTTTGGAAAAACAAAAAAACGTGGAAATACTCGAAAGGCTAGGTTTTGGACATTGCCGCCTTTGCCTAGCCTTGCCCAAAAACAGCGTTTACGAAAGTAAAACAAGTCTGGAAGGGTTGCGCATCGCCACGAGTTATCCCCGTATTTTATCCGGTTTTTTGGGAAAAAACAACATCAAAGCCGAACTACACGACATCAGCGGCGCCGTTGAAATCACGCCTTCCCTGGGCCTCGCCGACGCCATTTTCGACATCGTGTCCACCGGCAGCACCCTGCTCGCCAACGGATTGCGCGAAGTCGAAACCGTGCTCGAATCACAAGCCATCCTCATCGCCAACCACAAACTCGGCGATGCCCAGCGCGACATCATGCAACGCCTGCTTTTCCGCCTGCACGCCAACCGAAACGCCAAAAACCACCGCTACATCCTGCTCAATGCCCCCAACGAACGCATCGACGACATCATCGCCGTACTCCCGGGCATCAAAAGCCCAACCATCCTGCCCCTCGCCATCCCGGGCTGGAGCAGCCTGCACAGCGTGGTGCCCGAAAATGTGTTTTGGGATGTACTCGAAAAACTCAAAGCCGCCGGCGCACAAGGGATTCTTGTGGTGCCGATTGAAAGAATGATTGTATAAAAAAGTCGGTTGGGGAAACAGGTGTCTCCCTTCGGTCGACATGACAGGGCTCATTGGATCAAGGCAATATTCGGATTTCTCGCTACGCTCGAAATTTTAGAATGTCAATCCCTCCTGGGCGTTAATCATTGATCACGCTCAGAGCAGAGCACGTTCAGAATTTCGAGCGTAGCGAGAAATCCGAATAATACCTTGATAATAAGCACCCTGTCATGTCGAGCGAAGCGAGACACCTGTTTTTACCTGACCAACCGACCAACCGACCAACCGACTAACCGACCAACCTGACCAACCTGACCAACCGACTAACCGACCAACCTGACCAACCTGACCAACCGACTAACCGACTAACCGACTAACCGACTAACAGACCAATGATCATAAACCGTTTCCCCGACTTCAACCCCAACGCGCCGCTGCTCGAACGGCCGGAAAACCTGCAATCGTACAATCTTTCATTGGCAAAAACGATGCTCGACGAGGTACGTTCCGGCGGCGATGCCGCCGTTCGCCGTTTTGCCGGACGTTTTGACGGACCCTTGGCCGATGTGCCGCTCGAGGTATCGGCTGCCGAAATCACTGCCGCGATCGCAAAACTGCCGCACGAACTCAAAACCGCCATCCGCCAGGCGTACGACAACATCCGGAAGTTCCACCTCAGTCAGCGCGAATCCGTGACGGTGGTGGAAACCATGCCGGGTGTGTCGTGCTGGCGGCGCAGTACACCCATCGACAAGGTGGGTTTGTACGTGCCCGGCGGTTCCGCGCCGCTTTTTTCTACGGCACTGATGCTGGGTGTGCCGGCCCAAATTGCAGGTTGTGAAGAAGTCATCATGTGCTCGCCGGAACAGGGCGATTTGCTTCCGCACCCCGCCGTATTGTACGCTGCATCGCTTTGTGGCATCACCCGTATTTTCCGTATTGGCGGCGTACAGGCCATCGGAGCGATGGCGTACGGCACGGAAAGTGTACCAAAAGTGTGGAAAATCTTTGGTCCGGGAAACAAGTGGGTCACCGCCGCGAAACAACTCGTGAGCATCGACGGCGTGGCCATCGACATGGTGGCCGGTCCGTCGGAAGTGGCCGTAATTGCCGACGCCAGCGCCAATCCCGCTGTGGTGGCCGCCGACCTGCTCAGTCAGGCCGAGCACGGCTCCGACAGCCAGGTGTTGCTGCTGTGCACCGAAGAAAACCTGCTTCAGGCCATACTATCCGAACTCGACCGCCAACTTGCCGTACTTCCCCGCCGGGAAATGGCCAGTGCAGCTTTGCAAAAAAGCAACGCTATTTTGGTGAACACCACCACCGAAGCCATGGCCTGGGCAAACGCCTACGCCCCCGAACACCTGATCATTCAAACAGCAGATGCCGCCCAACTTGCATTGCAGGTGCGCAACGCAGGTTCGGTATTCCTCGGCCACCTCACCCCCGAAAGCGCGGGCGACTACGCTTCCGGCACCAACCACACCCTGCCCACGGGCGGCTATGCCCGCTCGGGTGCCGGCGTGTCGCTCGACAGCTTCGTAAAAAAAATAACCTTCCAGGAAATTACCCCGGAAGGCCTCGAAAACCTGGCACAAACCGTAACCACCATGGCCCGCGCGGAAGAACTGGAAGCGCACGCCAGAGCCATTGAAGTTCGGAGTTCGGAGTTCGGAGTTCGGAGGGCGGAGAGTGTAGGGGCGCCCCTTGCGGGTGCCCGTGATGCGGCCGGCGCCCTTGATGCGCCCGGCGAGCCCAATTCCGCCGCCCACGATGCGTTAATTGAAGGTCTGATTCGGGAAAACATCCGTTCGTTAAAGCCGTACAGCTCTGCGCGCGATGAGTTTAAAACAGCAGGTAAGGACAATACGGAACTTCTTGCAAATGTGAATCCGGCCGACGAAATGGCGCCTTTGCAGACCAAAGGGCACCCGCAAGGGGCGCCCCTACAGACTCCGGACTTCGGACAGATCCTCGGCCTGGCCGGGATCACAACTCCGAACTCCGAACTCCAAACTCCGAACTTAATTTTCCTCGACGCCAACGAGAATAGTCTCGCCCATCCCTGGAACCGCTACCCCGACGCCCGGCAGCGGGAGATGAAACAAGCTGTGGGCAAACTGAAAGGTGTGGCGCCGAACCAGATTTTCCTGGGCAACGGCAGCGACGAAGCCATTGACCTTTTGATGCGCGCTTTTGTGGAACCGGGCAAAGACAACATTATTTTGATGCCACCCACCTACGGCATGTACGCCGTACAGGCAGGCATCCACGGTGCGTCCGTGCGCAAAGCGCCGCTCCGGGCTGAGTTTTCACCCGACATGGGAGCGTTGCGGCAGGAAACGGACGAAAACTCCAAACTGCTGTTCGTTTGTTCGCCCAACAACCCCAGCGGCAACCGTATACCCGATCCTTTCATCGAGGACGTGTTGGAATTTTTCCCCGGACTGGTGGTGGTGGATGAGGCGTACATTGATTTTTCAGACAAACCCTCCTGGCTCACACGGCTGAACCAACACCCAAGACTGGTGGTTTTGCAAACGTTTTCCAAAGCGTGGGGACTGGCGGGTTTGCGGCTCGGCATGGCCTTCGCGCACCCGAAAGTGATTGAGGTTTTGGATAAAATCAAATACCCCTACAACCTCAGCAGTGCCAACATCGGTTTGTTGTACGAGGCTTTGGGTAAACAAGATGTGGTGGAAGAACAGGTAAAAACGCTGATTGCAGAGCGCCGCCGTCTGGAAACCGAATTGCCCAGGCTGTCCGTGGTGGAAAAAGTGTTTCCCAGCGACGCCAATTTTTTGCTGGTGCGTGTAAAAGATGCCGCTAAAATTTACCAATATTTAATCGAAAAAGGCATTGTGGTACGCCGCCGCGATGGCGAACTTCACTGCGAACATTGTTTGCGTTTTACGGTGGGAACGCCGGAAGAAAATGAACGTTTGTTGGCGGCTTTACACGACGTTTGAGAAACCTTGAAGGTTTCTCAAACGTAGCCAGGAGTAACCCACGAAACGTTTAAGAAACCTTGAAGGTTTCTCAAACGTATGTTACCCCCACTTCAAACTTTAAACTTCAAACTTTGAACTCGAAAAAGCTGCTTTTTATAGACCGCGACGGATGTCTCATCGAGGAGCCCTTGCCCAGCCGGCAAATCGACAGTTACGACAAACTGCGTTTCCTGCCCGGCGCCTTGTACGCCCTTGCACGCCTGGTGCGCGAAACGGACTACACGCTTGTGATGGTCACCAACCAGGACGGCATGGGTACGCCCGCTTTTCCGGAAGACACCTTTTGGCCGGCCCACAACCTCATGATGCACACCCTCGAAAGTGTGGGTGTGACGTTTAAAAACGTGCACATCGACCGGAGTTACGCGCACGAAAACCTGCCGACGCGCAAACCCGGCATTGGCATGCTCACCGAATACCTTTCGGGCGACTACGACCTGGCCAACTCCTACGTGATCGGCGACCGATTAACCGATGCCCAGCTTGCACAAAACCTCGGTGCCCGCGCCATTTTGGTGTTGAATGCCGAAGCAGAAAAACTGGAACCCGGCATGTACGATCCGGCCAAATCCGCAGCGCCCATCGAAAAGGTGGCGCACAGCTGGTACGAGGTGTACGAACACCTGCGCCTGCCGCAACGCCGCGTACACCACCGGCGCAAAACCAAGGAAACAGACATAGAAATCACGCTTAACCTGGATGGGACTGGCAAATACGACATCAAAACCGGGTTGGCTTTTTTCGACCACATGTTGGAGCAGCTCGCCCGTCATGGCGGCCTCGACCTGGACCTCGTGACCCGCGGCGACCTGCACATCGACGAGCACCATACCATCGAAGATACCGCCCTGGCGCTCGGGGAAGCCTTTTCGCTGGCGCTTGCCGACAAAAGAGGTATGGCACGTTACGGCTCCTACAATCCGTCGGCCGAATTCCTGTTGCCCATGGACGATGCCCTGGCCCGCGCCGCCATCGATTTCGGCGGACGTAACTGGCTGATTTGGGAAGCGGAATTTGAACGCGAAAAAATAGGCGACATGCCCACCGAAATGTTTTTCCATTTTTTCAAATCCTTTACCGACACCGCGCGTTGTAACCTCAACCTGCGTGTGGAAGGCAAAAACGAACACCACAAAATCGAATCCCTTTTTAAAGCATTCGCACGCGCCATCAACATGGCCGTAAAACGTGATCCGGAAAATTTGGAACTGCCCTCGACTAAAGGAATCTTATAAGCGGTTAGCGGGCAGCAGGCAGCAGGCAGCGAAAACCCACCAGGGTATCATTGCCACCGCAGCCTGCTGCCTGCTGCCTACTGCCTGCTGAATCATGACTGCAATCGTAAAATACAATGCCGGCAACATCCGCTCGGTACTTTTGGCCCTCGAAAGGTTGGGCGAACAAGCCGTATGGACCGACGACCCGGCCGTACTTCGCAGCGCCGACCGCGTCATTTTTCCTGGCGTGGGTGAGGCTGCTTCGGCCATGGCTTATTTGAAGGAGCGTGGTCTCGACGAAGTTTTGCGCTCCCTGCAGCAGCCCGTTTTGGGCATTTGTCTGGGTTTGCAGTTGTTTTGCAGGCATTCGGAGGAGGGCGACACGAACTGTCTTGGCATTTTTGATGTTGAGGTAAAAAAGTTTTCCGGCATGAATGGTACGCTCAAAGTGCCACACATGGGTTGGAATACCCTTGAAAACACGCGTGGAACCTTGTTTGAAGACCTCGGTGCCGAACCTTATGTGTATTTTGTGCACAGTTTTTATGCTGAAACCAACCAATACACCACCGCAGCATGCCGTTATGGCGAAACGTTCAGCGCGGCTTTGCAGCGCAATAATTTTTACGCCGTACAATTTCACCCCGAGAAGTCGGGTTTGACAGGACAACGTATCTTGCAGCAATTTCTCAGACTAACCTGATTATGGACATTATACCTTCTTTCGATCTTATGGGCGGCCGCATCGTGCGCCTCCGCCAGGGAGATTTTGATCAAAAAACCGAGTACGCCATGGAACCCCTCGAGTTGGCTTACCAACTCGAGGCGGCCGGCATCAAACGCCTGCACATGGTGGACCTCGACGGCGCCCGCGCGGGCAAACCCATGAACCTGCATGTTTTGGAACAAATTGCAGCACGTACACGCCTTGCCATCGACTACGGTGGTGGCCTGCGCAGCATCCCCAACCTCCGGCAGGTTTGGGATGCCGGAGCAGCATTGTTCTCCGTGGGCAGCGTGGCAGTGATGGCGCCCGATGAATTCAGGGCCTGGGTGGAAAAATTTGGTCCGGACCGTTTCCTTGTAGGCGCCGACGTGCGCGACCGCCGCATCGCCGTGCACGGCTGGAAAAACCAAACCGAGCTCGATCTTTTCGATTTTATCGAACGCCTCGAAAAACTCGGTGTGCACCAGATCTCCGTTACCGACATCGAACGTGACGGCGAAATGGGTGGTCCGGCCGTAGAACTTTACCGCGAAATCCTGGAACGTTTTCCAAAAATCCAGTTGGTGGCCAGCGCCGGCGTACGCGACGTAGCCGACCTCGAAGTGCTCGCCAAACTGGGTTGCAACGGCGCCATCGTAGGCAAAGCATTTTTGGAAGACAAAATCCCGATTGATTACTTCCGCGTGGCTTCGAAAGTTTAAGAGCCTGTTTAAACTTCAGTCGCACTAAAATTTAAACAGGCTCTAAGGTATGCTCGCCAAACGTATCATTCCCTGTCTGGACATCAAGGACGGGCAAACGGTCAAAGGCATCCAATTCGAAAACCTGCGCAATGCCGGTGATCCGGTGGAGCTGGCTGCTGCGTACGCTGCCCAGGGCGCCGATGAATTGGTGTTTCTCGACATAACGGCCACCCACGAAGGGCGCGATACGCTTATCGAACTGGTGCAACGTGTGGCAAGGGTGCTCAACATCCCGTTTACCGTGGGCGGCGGCATCAGCTCGGTGGCCCAGGTGGAAGCGTTGCTGCAAGCCGGCGCCGACAAGGTGAGCATCAACTC
>JADLBE010000003.1 GCA_020847915.1 Saprospiraceae bacterium
ACGCCGTGCGGTACCCCAGGGCATTGATGCGCATCGTATCGGCGGCATGTACCGACGGCAGTACCAATTCGAACCGGCCTTCGGGTGACGAAACGGTGCCGTAGGTAGTGCCCGGAATACCCATGCCTGCATAAGGCACGGGCTCGCCGGTTTGCAAATCGGAAAGCGTTCCGGTAATGTTGACGTCCTGGGCTTTGGATGCAACATTTAAAAGGAGAAATACAAACAAAGTATTAATTCGCAAAAGCATATAAAAAGTCATTTGGTTGGAGGTGAACGATGTTCCAAAGTTGCTGTTTGCCTGGTGTAAAAAAAAGGAATACGGACTGAATTTTAGTTTTGAGTGGATGGGGTGTAAAAAAAACGGAGGCAGGTGCGCAATATGCAAATTGAGTTTGATTTTTTGGGTTGCAGCTGCAGAGCGGCGAAATATTTGTAGCCAAAAGTTACCGCAATGATCCGTGGAGGTGCAGCGCACCGCAACATGTTTCGGTGCGCTGCACCTCCACGGATTATTTTCACATATTTTCTACAAATATTTCGCCGCTCTGCGGCTGCATCTGTGGAAAACAGGGCAATTGGTAAAACCAATCAAACCTGTCTAATGTAAAACATAATTCCCTATTTTTGGCAAACAAAGACCAAACGCACCCATTCGCCAACCATGATCAACATCCTTATTGCCGACGACCACCGGATCGTCATTGAAGGTTTACAACTCATGTTGCGCGAAGCGGAAGACCTGCGTTGCGTCGGTGAGGCACCCAACGGAAAACAAGTGTTGGATTTGTTGGAAAACACTCCGGTTGACGTGTTGTTGCTCGACATCCACATGCCGGAAATGGACGGTTTGGAATGTTGTCCGTTGGTGAAAAAACGCTGGCCAAACGTCAAAGTTTTGGTGTTGTCGATGATGCGGGAAGCCAGTTTGGTGAAAGCCATGTTGCGGCAGGGCGCTTCAGGTTTTTTGTTGAAAAATGCGGGAAAAGACGAAGTTATCGACGCCATTCGCAAAGTGCACGAAGGCAAGCAGGCGTTTAGTGCGGAAGTTTTGGAAGACATGATGGGCAGTTTTTCCAACAAAAAAATCAAAACCTCCACCAGTCCGTTCCCTACCCTTTCCCGCCGCGAAAAACAAATCATGCAACTCATCCTCGATGAAAAAACGACGTCGGAAATCGCCGAGGAACTGTTCATCAGCTTTGGTACCGTGGAAACCCACCGCCGTAACCTTTTGCTCAAACTCAATGCGCGCAACACGGCCGGACTGGTGAAAGCGGCTTTGGAATACGACCTGCTGAATTAAGGAGTTGTGCAAAGAGCCCTGCCCTTCAGGGCTATTTGCACAACTCCTAAGCCTCATTGCCCATGAAACGTCTTTTACTTTTTTTATTGGTTGTGACCCTCCCGTTTGGGTCCTTCGCCCAGTCGGTCGACAGCCTGCTCCGGGTCGTAAAAACCATGCCTGAGGATACGAACAGGGTGATGACTTTTCGCCAACTTTTCCTCGCGTATTACGGGCTCGATCAGCAACCCGAAATGCTCGACGTGGCCGAAAAAGGCCTTGTTTTGAGCCGCAAACTCCAATTTGCCAAAGGCATAGACCTGTTTTTGTTTTACAAGGCTTCTTCGCTCGACATCATGGGCAAAAGCAACGAAGCCATTCCGTATTTTGAAGAAGGTTTGCAATGGGCTCAAAAACAAGGCGATAAAAAAGCCGTTGCCAATTACGACGTCAACATCGGAGCGGCCTACTACGGCATTGGCAACCTCGACAAGGCTTTGCAACATTACCTTTCCGCGTACGGTATCTACAAGGAACTCGACATGCAAAAAAACCTCTCCAAGGTTTTGAACAACATCGGCATCATTTACCGCACCCAGGGAAAAACAGAACGCGCAGAAGCCATTTACAAGGAATCTTTGGGCATCAAGGAAGCGTTGAAAGACACGCTCGGTATGGCGGCTTCGTACCAGAACCTGGCAGCGTTGCTGAGCTCCACGAAGCGCGAAGTTGAAATGACCAACTACCTCCACAATGCCCTCGACATTTACCAAAAACTGGGTCGCAACACCGACGCTGCGGGTTGTTACTCTTTGCTCGGACAAATCCATTTCAACTTCGGGAGGATTTCAGAAGCCAAGGCTGCGCTTTTAAAAGCAAAAACCGAATACGACCAAAAACCGAGCGTGGAATACAGCGCAACCATGTACCGCCTGCTGGGCACCATTGCCGAAAGTGAAAACAACCACACGCTTGCCGAAACCTACCTGCTCGAAAGTGCCAAATGGGCCAGGGAGTTTGGACAGCAGGACAGGCTTTGGGACGTTCTGAATGAGCTCTCCAAAGTGCAAAACACATTGGGTAAAAATGAGGCGGCGTATGCTTCCCTGCGCGCATCGTATGCCATACGCGATTCGGTAACAGAAAAAAACCGGATGGCTTTGATGGAAGAAATGCAGGCAAAATTTGACGTAGCGCAGAAAGACAGCGAATTAAAAATCAATCAATTGAGTCTCGGACAACGCACACTCGAGCGCAACTGGTTTATGGTTGGTGCGTTGCTGTTCGGACTGCTTTCCATCGCCATTTTTTATGGCTTGCGGCAACGCATCCGCACCAACAAAAAAATTGCGACCCAGGAATCGGCGCTCCAGCAACAACAAATTGTACAACTGGAACAAGCCAACAAACTGACCGCCCTAAGCGCCATGATCGAAGGTCAGGAAAAAGAAAGAAGTCGGGTAGCCGCCGATTTGCACGACGGACTGGGCGGTCTGCTCACGTCGGTCAAATCCCATTTTAATGCCTTGCACCAACCTGCCGGCGAGCCTGTTTTGTTTGAAAAAACCAACCGCCTCATAGACGACGCGTGTGTGGAAGTGCGCCGTATTGCACACAACATGATGCCCCGTGCCTTGTCGGTGGCAGGTTTGCAGGGCGCCCTGGAAGACCTGGCCCGCGACCTCGACAGACAGGGCTTGCATTGCCAATTGGAAACCGTGGGCCTCGATCGTTCCATCTCCGATGCCACGGCAGTTATGGTGTACCGCATCGTCCAGGAACTGGCCAACAACGTCGTCAAACACGCTGAAGCAGACCATTTGTTGCTTCAGCTGCTCCGGCATGAAAACCAACTAACCATCCTTGTGGAAGACAACGGCAAAGGTTTTGATTTGGAAAAAGCCATAACACAAAAAGGCATCGGTTTATCGAGCATCGCTTCGCGTGTCCAATTCCTTCAAGGCGCCATCGATTGGGATTCGGTGCCCGGCCAGGGAACATCGGTGAGTATTCAGCTGAAAGCTGAAAGTTTAAAGTTTTGAATCTTAAAAACTTTCAGCTTTCAGCTCTCAGCTCTCCATGTTTTCCGGTATTTTTCCAAAATCCGGGTTTTCATGGAAGCGCCGGTAAGGGGATGGGAAACAACTTTGCATCATGTTTTATTAAAAAATTCATCTGCAAAAATTCCATTCCATTATGAAAACCATTATCCAAACCTTTCTGCTGCTTTCCCTTTTTGCTTTTGCTGCGTCGTGCAACAAAGATGATGACAACGACGAAGGCACGTATTTCAGCGCTAAAATCGACGGCGCTTCTTTCGAATCCAGCGACTTGCTGGCCTACGCTGTTGATTTTACCGATTACCTCAATTTTTACGGTGTAAAAGACCAAACTGCGGTGGAATCGTGCTACATCAGCGTGCCCAAAGGCACCACACCGGGTACCTACACCTTTAACCAGAACGAATATTTCGCATTGTATTCCGATGCAAACGGCGTGGGTTATTCCTCGCGCTGGGGCTTGGGAAGTGGCAGCGTAACCATCGAGGAAATTGACGCCAGCCATGCCAAAGGCACTTTCCAGTTTACTGCGTACGACGCAACGACGGAAACCATGAAAAAGACCTTTACCGAAGGCAAATTCGACGTTGATTTCCGATAAAAACCCTTTTCCCAAATTGCACACTAAGATCATGAAAAAGCATCCTTTGTTAACCATAATGGCCTGTTTGCTTCTGCAGCAAACCGCCATGGCCCAAACGCCCATGTTCAGTTGGGCGAATGCCATGCAAGGCGCCAATCCTTCTGATCCTTCTACCGCTGAGATCACCGACCTGGATACTGACCCTGCAGGCAACACCTACATCACCGGAGAATACCGCAACGATTTGCATTTGGGTGGCACGGTGCTCACCGGCAACAACAATGCGGCATTTTTCCTGGCCAAGTACAGTCCCGACGGTGTTTTGCTTTGGGCAAAAAAAGTGGTGCAAGCACAACCCGAAGACGGTTTGGATTTCAACAGTTTTGCACAAATAAGTACCGATGATGCCGGAAACGTATACTGGTCCGGAAACTACGAAGCCGCTTCCCTGGATTTTGGAAACGGAACCACCATCACGCGCACGTGTACCAACGGTTGTCAGGAAGGTTTTTTGGTAAAAACGGACGCCGCCGGAACCATCGTTTTTGCCAAAGCTCTGCATGCTTCCGGTGGTGAGGATTTCACCATTGCGGGTGTTGCTGCAGCCAACTCGGGTGTTCATGTGGTTTCCGGTAGTTTTAAAGGCACCGAATTGTGGCTGCAAGGCGGCGCCAACATCGGCGGAATCGCCGACGACGGTTATTTCACCGCCCTGTACAATGCCGCAGGTGGCGCCGAATGGATCGCTTTTTTAAACCCCAACAGCGGAATACCCAACGTGACGGGCATTGCCATGTCGGACGACGGTGAGCGTATTGCCGTGGTGGGAAATTACAGCGATTCCCTGCTCAATTTCGGCAACAGCGCCGTGACCGCCAGTTTTTCCAACAACAAACGT
Source organism: Saprospiraceae bacterium (assembly GCA_020847915.1). GTDB lineage: Bacteria > Bacteroidota > Bacteroidia > Chitinophagales > Saprospiraceae > M3007. Next base: position 4,827 of record JADLBE010000003.1, read on the forward strand.
TTTGCCGTTTGGTACAACAAAGTTGGCCAGCCTATGGGAGCCGGCACACTTTCCAGTACGGTAAATGTTGACATTTACGACATACGCCTCGACGATACGTACAAGTTGTGGAC
>JADLBE010000004.1 GCA_020847915.1 Saprospiraceae bacterium
ACAGCGACAAAACCATCAACTACGGCGCTTTGTACGGCACCTCTGTGGCCTCTGCCGGCGTGGGTTTGCTGGCTTTTACACGCAAAAAATTGCCCATGGGCAAAAAATACCGGCTCAGGATTATTGAGATACGGTTTCCACCGGCGGGGTAAAAAGTCGGCAGTCGGCAGTCGGCAGTCAGCAGTCGGCAGTCGGCAGTCAGCAGTCAGCAGTCAGCAGTCAGCAGTCAGCAGTCAGCAGTCAGCAGTCAGCAGTCAGCAGTCAGCAGTCAGCAGTCAGCAGTCAAAAAAAAAAGCCCAATTACTAGTAACCTAGCGATTGGGCTTTTTTTTGACTGTCGACTGTCGACTGTCAACTAACCCTTCTTCTCCCTCATGGCCACTTCGTAAACGGCTTTGGCGACGCGGCGCGCCACTTTCAGATCGAGGGAAGTGGGAATGATGTGGTCACGCCGTGGTTTTTCCACACAGGAAGCGATGGCGAGTGCTGCCGCCAGTTTCATCGGAAGTGTGATGCGGGTGGCGCGGGCATCGAGTGCGCCGCGGAAAATGCCTGGAAATCCGAGCACATTGTTCACCTGGTTGGGCATGTCGCTGCGGCCGGTACCAACAATGGCTGCTCCACCTTTGTGGGCTTCTTCGGGCATAATTTCGGGCGTCGGATTGGCCAGCGCAAACACGATGGAATCTTTGGCCATCAGACGAATGTCATCGGCAGTGAGCAGATTGGCTACGCTGACACCCACAAACACATCGGCACCAACAAGTGCATCGCGAATGCCTCCGCGAACATCGTTGTTGTTGGTAAAAGTCAATGCTTCGAGCTTGGAGGCGTTCAGGTCGGTGCGACCTTTGGAAATGATGCCTTTGGAGTCGCAAATCACAACATTGGCCACCCTGATGGCGGGATTTTCAACATTGAATCCTTTGAGCAGTTTGGCAATGGCCACACCGGCAGCGCCGGCGCCGTTCACCACGACGTTGAGTTTGTTGATGTCTCTTTTTAAACATTTGGCCGCGTTGATCAGGGCTGCCAGTACCACAATGGCCGTTCCATGCTGGTCGTCGTGGAAAACCGGAATGCCCAGGTCCTGCAGACGGGCTTCTACTTCAAAACTGCGTGGAGCAGAAATGTCTTCAAGATTGATGCCACCAAAAACCGGAGCAATGCGGCGTACGGTTTCTACGATTTCATCTACGTTGGTGGTGTCGAGGCAAATGGGAAAAGCATCGATGCCTGCAAATTTTTTGAACAGCATGGCTTTGCCCTCCATAACTGGAATGGCGGCCAGGGGACCAATGTCTCCAAGTCCAAGTACTGCCGTACCGTCGGTAACCACAGCAACCGTATTTCCTTTGATGGTGTATTCGTAGGCTGCCTCGGGATCGGCTGCGATGGCTCTGCAGGGTTCCGCTACGCCGGGTGAGTATACCGTTGCAAGGTCATCTTTGGAGCGCACCGGCATTTTGGAGTGAATGGCAATTTTTCCTTTGAATTTTCTGTGAAGCTCAAGGGACGCTTTAAAATAGTCCATAATAGTCAAGGCTGTTTTGTTATTCCCGAAAGCGTAATTGTATTACCAGACGGGCCGCCAAAGGTAAACTATTCGGCCGGAACAAAACGTATCGAAAGGGAGTTCACACAATGACGTACGTTCTTGGAAGTTTGCCTTTCACCTTCAAAAACATGGCCCAGGTGCCCGCCGCAATTGGCGCAAACGATTTCCACCCGGCGCATGCCCAGGGTAGTGTCCGTATGGCGTACCACTGCCCCCGGAATTTCGTCGTCAAACGAAGGCCAGCCGCAACCGCTGTCGAATTTGTCGGCCGAACGGTACAGTTCCGCATTGCAACGCCTGCAGATGTACGTGCCCGCGGCTTTATGGTTGTTGTATTCGCCCGTAAACGCGCGCTCGGTTCCTTTGTTGGCAATAACCTGTTCTTCTTCGGGGGTGAGTTTGTTCCAGTTTTTCATAAGTCGTAAGTCGTAAGTCGTAAGTCGTAAGTCCGAAATCCGAAATTAATTTAAGTAAGGAATGGAACAGTATTTAATGGAAAAAGTTATGTTAACCGACTTACGACTTACGACTTAATAAACTGATCGTCTGTAAGTGCTTCCAAAAATGCCTTTAAATCCGATTTTTCTGTACTCGTGAGTCCAAGCGGCTTCAGAAGCAACGTATCGCGCCCGATGGCATCGGGGATAAACTTTTGTGGTGTATCGTAATAATCAATGACTTCTTCCAGGGTCTTGTACATGCCGTTGTGCATAAAAGGCGCTGTGACAGCCACGTTGCGCAGGCCCGGCACTTTGAATTTACCGATATCAGCACTGTCTTTGGTTACGTTGAAACGACCGAGGTCGTTCAGTTCCTTACCGTTGAACAATCCGATGTTTCGGAACTCATCGGCGGTAAAATCGGGTGAAAAGTGGCAGTCGAAACATTTGCCTTTGTTCATAAAAATTGCACGGCCGCGTACGGCTGCCGCACTCATGGCTTTGGCGTCGCCGCTCATGTAACGGTCAAAGTCGCTGTCGGCCGTCTCCAGGGTTCGTACATAGGCTGCAAGCGCCTGCGAAAGGGCATCCATATCGGCTTCCCGGTTGTACAGTTTGCGGAAAGCGCTTGCGTATTGTTCATGGCTTCGAAGCCTTTTTGTGACCAGTTCGGGTGTCGACCGCATTTCCACGGTATCCATGATGGGCATCAAAACCTGTTGTTCGAGGGTGGCGGCACGGCCGTCGAAAAAGAAATGTGCCCGGAAGGCCATGTTGGTGATGGCTGGTGCATTGCGTTTTCCCATCCTGCCGCCCACGCCTTTGCTGAACCTGGCAGTATCCGAAAAAGCAAATTGCGGGATGTGGCAACCTGCACAGCTGAGGGTACTGTCGAGCGACAAAATCGGGTCGAAAAACAGTTGTTCACCCAATTGCTCGGGTGTGTCGGGTTTCAGGTCGCTGAACGACAAGGCGCCAAAAATGGCCAACAGACTGGATACAAGAATTAAACGCACGTTTCAGTTGATTTTGAGCTTGGATGCAAAAATAAGCAGCGCCGGGGGGTACCTCGTATGGTCCACCCGGCGCTTTAGGATATTGTTTGCAAAACTACTATCAGTTCAGTGACTTCTTGGCAAGGTAGAAATCCACCATTTCAAGGTTGCTGGCAAGGCGTTCCTGCAGTTCATCCACCGTTTTGGGCGCCGGAATGATCACTTTATCACCCGGTTTCCAATCAAGCGGCATGGCGCATTTGTTGGCGTCTGCAGTTTGCAGGGCCACCAGCACACGTTTGATTTCCTCCATGTTGCGGCCCACGTTGAGCGGGTAATACATGATGAGGCGGATTTTTTTAGCGGGGTCGATGAAAAACACGGCACGTACGGCCGCAGTTTCACTTTCGCCGGGTTGCAGCATGCCGTACAGTTTGGCAACGCTCATATCGATGTCGGCAACAATCGGAAAATCGAACAACACACCCGTTTTTTCACGGACATTGTTGACCCATGCAATGTGGGCGTGGATGCTGTCGATGCTAAGCCCGATGCGCAAGGTGTTGTGGGCATCGAAAAATGCCTTTTCATTGGCAAAACCAGTCATTTCCGTGGTACAAACAGGCGTAAAGTCGGCCGGGTGGGAAAAAAACACGGCCCATTTGCCCTGGATGTAATCGTGGAATTTCATTTTCCCCGTGGTGGTCATGCTTTCAAAATTCGGGGCCATGTCGCCGATGCGCGGCATGGTTGGTATGGTTTGTATGGTATCCATGTTGTTTGGTTGGTGGTATAAATTGATGGTACAAAGTTGAAACGCAATGGCATGTATTCAATTGCATTTTTTACGTATTACATGGCATTTTACCTACAATTCACCTTTTTGTCTAAAAAATCATACCTTTATTTTCATTTATCATCCCAATGATCTCCGGCATGAAAAAAGTACTTTCTACCCTGCTGTTGTCCTTTATTTTGTTGGTTTGCCAGGCAACTCCAGCCCCCGATTTTACCATCACCACCACCGACGGGGTTCAAAGACAACTGTACAACAACTATATAAACCAGGGCAAAGTGCTGGTTTTTGAAGTGTTTTTCACTTCCTGTCCGCCATGCAATACCCACGCTCCCTACTGGCAATCCTTGTATCAAAACATGCTTGCCGCACATCCCGGCCAGGTAGAATTCCTCATCCTGAGCACCCTGACCAGCGATGTAAACACCGTAGTGGCCACCTACCGCACCAACAAGGGTCTTACGATGCCCGGAGCCGGCTCCAACGGCGGCAGCCAAACGGCACTGCAACCGTATACCAGCGGACAATTCGGTCCCTTCCAGGGCACACCCACGTTTGTCGTGATCGCGCCCGGTACCGGTGAAGTTCATTTCGACATCCGCGGCAATTCGCCACAAAACACCATGGATTTGCTGGCGCAAAAAATCGCCGATCTGCTGCCCGCCGCCCCGCTGCCACTTTGCAACATTACATCTCCTTATGGAAGTGGCGTGCCCGACGTCAATGTACAGGTAACCGCCCCGGGTTACAACCAATCCACCACCACAGACAACAACGGCAATTATTCGCTTGAAGGTTTGCCTTCACTTCCCGCTACCTATACCATCACTCCCAACAAAGACGCTGGTATTCTTGAAGGCATGAGCACTTTCGACCTTGTGCGCATCCTCAAACACATCCTCGACATCGAGCCCTTTACCGAACCGTGGCAACTTATTGCAGCCGACCTGAACTGCTCGGGGGAGGTGACCACCTTCGACATCGCTACGGGGCGCAAATTCATCCTGGGCATTTACGCCACCAGTCCCGATTGTCCCGGAACCTGGTATTTTGAAGCCACGCCACCCGGACAAACCTCCGGCGGCGCCTGCCTCGATTTTTTGGGTCTACGGCGTGGCGACGTCACCGGCACGTACCTGCAAGGTGCAGCAGACGACCGCGGAATGCGCCTTTGGGCTGAAAACCGTCGGGTAAAACGCGGTGAAACCCTGCGTTTGCGGGTACACAACCAGGAAGCCATAACAATCATGGGGCTGCAGCTCGGTTTGGGCTTTGATGCCGGCCGCCTGCGCATCACCGATGTTTGCTCCGACCAGCTCACCGGTTTTTGCGACGAAAACATCAACCTGAACCTGGAAGGTTACCTGCCCGTGAGCTGGATCACCGAACGGCCAGTGGAAGTTGCTGATGGTTCCGTGATGATGACCATCGCCCTCGAAGTTTTGGAAGACGGACTTTTGTCCGACATGCTTTACACCGAACGGCCGCTGGCTTCGGAAGCTTATACGGAAGACGGCAGGGCCATTGAACTTGGTTTGGACTGGCGACAGGCCACCGCACCAACAGAAGAAGCAGACGAAAACATCATCATTTCGCCCAACCCCAACAGGGGAACGTTTACGCTTGGTTACGAATCCAGGGTAGCGGAAAGACTTACCATTGAATTGGTGAGCTCCCAGGGACGTGTGGTATTAAGCGAAGTCCACGCGGTACAGTCAGGGGCAAACCGTCTGCAATTGGAAGCACCGGCCGGCGAAGAGGGGGTTTATTTTATCCGCATCAACAGACAAACCGTTGGCAGGGTTGTTATCCGGTAATTGCACATTTGCACCGTGCACGAATTTACTTCGGACTTCGGACTTCGGACGTTGGACTAATCGTATCTTTGCGGCGCATGTTGGCCCTCGCGCAAATCCTGTTCTGGCTGAGCATCCTTGCTTTGCTGCACTCTTATGGTTTCTACCCCTGGTGGATGCGTGGATTGGCACGTGGAAAAAAACCGCATGGACCGGTTTTTGGGCCATTTGATGCCGGGTTGCCACGTATTTCGGTGCTGATGTCGGTGTACAACGAAGAAAAAGTGCTGGCGGCCAAAATCGCCAGTTTGAAAAAGCTGGCCTACCCTTCCGACAAGTTGTTTTTTTATTTCGGTTCCGATGGCTCGGCTGATGGCAGCAATGCCATTTTAGCAGCTTCAGGACTTCAAAATCTCCATTTTTTCCCATTTGAAGAACGCCGCGGCAAACCGCCGGTAATCAACGATCTGGCGGAAAAAGCGTTGGAAAGTGGCAGCCGCGAAAACCATGTTTTGCTGCTTACCGACGCCAATGTTTTGCTGCACGAAGATGTGCCGTACCATTTGGTCAAACATTTTCGCGACGAAACGGTGGGTGCCGTAGATGCACACATGCGCAGTGTGGGCTTGCGCGAAGAAGGCATCAGCCGCAGCGAAGAACGATACCTGAGCGGTGAAGTTTTGCTCAAACACCATGAAAGTTTGGCCTGGGGCATGATGATGGGACCATTTGGAGGGTGTTATGCCCTTCGGGCCGATCTTTTTGAACCCGTGCCGCCGCATTCTTTGGTTGATGATTTTTGGCTGGTTTTCCGTGTTTTGGAAAAAGGTTTCAAAGCCATCAACGACCTCGACGCGGTTTGTTACGAAGGCGCCACCCACCGTGTCGGCGACGAGTTTAAACGAAAAAAACGCATCGCCGCAGGAAGTTTTCAAAATCTTGCACGGTTTAAACGTTGGGTTTTACCGCCTTTTTCAAAACTTGGATTTGCCTTTTTCTCCCACAAAGTTTTGCGTTGGTTCGGCGGTTTTTTACTGCTCATTGCGTGGCTTTGTGCCGGAATTCTTGCTTTTTCGAACCAATTGTACCTGCTGTTGTTTTGCGGCTTGTCGTTGTTGCTTGTCGGCATCCCATTGTTGGATGTGATCACGCAAAAAATGGGCAGGCCAAACATCCTGTTGCGCAACATCGCCTATTTTATAGCCATGAATGCCGCCCTGATGGCCGGTTTTTTCAAATGGCAAAGTGGCATCAAAGAAAATACCTGGCAAAGAACCACCCGTTATTAACACACGTTTACGAACCTCCATGGAAATAACAGAGATCAAACTCAACACCATCGAAGAAGCCCTTGCCGATCTGCGGGCAGGCAAAGTGATCATAGTCGTCGACGATGAAGATCGTGAAAACGAAGGCGATTTCGTTTGTGCCGCCGAGATGGTGACACCGGAAATCATCAACTTCATGGCCCAGCACGGCCGCGGTCTCATCTGCACGCCCATCGATGAAAAACGCGCCGATGAACTCGACCTGCCCCTGATGGTCAACTCCAACACCGCCTTGCATGAAACGGCATTTACGGTGTCGATCGACCTTATCGGACAAGGGTGTTCCACCGGCATCAGTGCCTACGACCGGGCTACCGGCATCCGGCACCTCACCAGTGCGGCCGCCAAACCAAGTGATTTCGCACGACCGGGGCACATTTTTCCGCTCAAAGCCAAAGCCGGCGGTGTATTGCGCCGCACCGGTCACACCGAAGCTACGGTAGACCTTGCTCGTATGGCCGGGTTGTATCCTGCAGGTGTACTTGTGGAAATCCTGAATGCCGACGGCACCATGGCGCGTTTGCCCCAGCTTATCGAGGTAGCCAAACAATTTGACCTCAGCATCATTTCCATCGATGATCTGGTTGCTTACCGCATGCGCAACGAAAGGCTCATCCGTCGGGAACTGGAACTTACCATCAAATCCATATTCGGCGAATTCGAGGCCATTACGTACGTCGACAACACCAGCGGCGACATCCACCTCGTTTTGAAAAAAGGTACGTGGAAAGAAGATGAACCCGTGATGGTTCGTGTTCATTCATCGTCCGAAACCGGGGATATCCTGGGCATCCTTTTGAACGATTACGGCACCAAGATCAACAACGCCCTCAAACATATCCAGACCGAAGGCCGGGGTGCGTTTGTTTACCTGCGTCAAAATGACAAAAGCAGCATGCTCAACAAGCTGCAGAGCTACAAACAATATTCCGATGACGGTGAACTGGAAAAATTCAAGCTGCATTCGCCGATGGACAACAAGGACTTCGGCGTAGGAGCTCAAATCCTGCGCGACCTGGGCATTTCCAAAATCCGTTTGCTTACCTCGCACCCGCGCCCACGCACCGGATTGATCGGCTACGGACTGGAAGTGGTAGAAAACATTCCGCTGTCTTGATCAGGATTTAAGGATTTGCCCGTTTGATTACATGATTTTCAAGGATTTGCGCCGGGCCAATTTGGCCAAACACTTCGTACCTTTGCATTCTTTTTTATGGAAAACAAGCCCATTGTAACACCGTACAACGACGCCGACGGCAAAAAAGCCCAGGTTGAACGCATGTTCGACAAAATTGCGCCGAAATACGACCTGCTCAACCGAGCTTTGTCGCTGGGCATCGACGTGTCGTGGCGCAAACGTGCCATCAGCTACCTTAAGGATGAAAAGCCGATGGAAAACGTGCTCGATGTGGCTACCGGCACAGCCGATGTGGCCCTGCTGACGTCCAAAATACTTGGGCCCAAACACATTACCGGCATCGACATCGCCAACCAGATGCTCGAAATCGGTCGTGAAAAAATCAAAAACCAGGGCCTCGAAAACGTCATCCGACTCGAAACCGGCGACAGTGAAAACCTGCGTTTCGACACGGGGTCCTTTGATGCCGTTACCGTAGCTTTTGGCGTCCGAAACTTTGAAAACCTCGAAAAAGGCCTGTCAGAAATGCTGCGTGTATTGCGCCCGGGAGGTCGTGTGGTGATCCTTGAATTTTCCCGTCCGAGACTTTTTCCGTTTAAACAGCTATACAACAGCTACTTTAAATACGTTTTACCTACAGTCGGACGTTTAACAAGTCGCGACATGCGCGCCTACACCTACCTGTTCGAAAGTGTACAGGCATTTCCAGAAGGCGAAGAGTTTTTACATATTTTAACCAAAACAGGCTACCAAAACCCGCAATGCGAACGGCTAACTTTAGGAATATGCTCCATTTACACCGCTGTAAAACCCTGATCCAGGTTGTTTTTTTGTTTGTTGGTTGCTTTGTCGGCGTTTCCAGCGCACAGGCACAACACAACCAGGGTAAAAACCTGAACTTCCGCGATTTTCAAAGTAAACCGTATTATTTCGGTATCACTTTGGGTTTTAACTCAAGCGATTACAGGATCAATTTTTCCAATGAATTCATCCTTAACGACTCCTTTGCACGCGCCGAGTCTGTTCGTGGCCCCGGCTTCAACCTTGGTATTGTTTCCAACCTGCGTATTGGCGACTATTTTGACCTCCGGTTCCTGCCAACCCTGTCTTTTCTCGAACGCAATGTCCGATACGCCCCTCCGGAAGATCCAACCAACACGATTACCCGTACGGTAGAATCCGTTTTGGTTGAATTGCCCTTCCACGTGCGCTACAAATCAGCTCCGTTTCACGACATGCGCCTTTTTGTTATTGCCGGGGTGAAATATTCGTATGATGTGGCCAGCGACTCCCGAACCCGCCAATCAGCCAATCTGGTTAAAATAGCCCCCACCGATTTTCAATTTGAATACGGCGCCGGGGTGCAGTTCTTTTTCCCCTACTTTATATTTTCTCCGGAGTTTAAAGTGTCTCAAGGCTTTAACAACATCCTGATTTACAACGACAACCTGCTGCGAAGCCGGGTCCTTGAAAGTGTCCTGAGCCGCACATTCACCTTGTCCGTACACTTCGAAGGGTAAAACTTAGTCGGCTAGTCGCTAGTCGGCTAGTCGGTTAGTCGGCAGGTTGGTTTGGCAACTTTTATTGGGGGATCGAAGTTTTGTTGTTTAGCCATGGTTTAATTCAGAACTTTAAACCTTGTTTCACCTTGTTACTTAACAGCCCAGTGTCCACCGACTAGCCGACCAGCGACTAGCCTACCAACCGACTAAGTAATGATTCCGGCCAAAACCGTACAGGAAATTCTTGATGCCGTACGCATCGAAGAAGTCATCGGTGACTTTGTTTCCCTTCGCAAGCGTGGGGTAAACCTGCTTGGCCTGTGCCCTTTCCACAACGAAAAAACGCCGTCGTTCAACGTAAGTCCCACCCGCAACATCTTCAAATGTTTCGGCTGCGGCAAGGGTGGCGATGCCATCAGCTTTTTGAAAGAGCACGAAAGTTTCAGTTACCCCGACGCATTGCGCTGGTTGGCACGCAAGTACAACATTGAGATTGAGGAAATTGAACGTTCGCCGGAACAAATGGCCGAACAACAGGCCGCCGATTCTTTGTACATCGTCAATGATTTTGCTTTACAACATTTTCAGGAACAACTTTTTGACACCGACGAAGGCAAATCTGTAGCCTTGTCGTACTTCAAACAACGCGGTCTGCGCGAAAGCACCATCCGGCATTTCGGTTTGGGTTATGCGCCCGACCAGCGCGATTTGCTCCTGCGCCGCGCCAAAACCACCGGGCACAGCGTAGATTTGTTGAAAAAAACGGGACTTTGCAGTCAGGATGCCACACGCGATTTTTTCCGCGGCCGTGTCATGTTCGCCATCCACAACCTTTCGGGTAAAGTGGCCGCTTTTGCCGGCCGCACCATGAGTTCGGACAAAACCATTCCGAAATACGTCAACAGTCCGGAAACGGAGATTTACGTCAAAAACAAAACGCTTTACGGCGCTTTTCAGGCCAAAAAATCCATTCGCCAACTCGACGAATGCATCCTGGTGGAAGGTTACATGGACGTCATTTCCCTCTACCAGGCAGGCATCGAAAATGTGGTGGCCTCCAGCGGCACGTCGCTTACCGAAGGACAACTACAGCTCATCAAACGCAACACGTCGAACCTCAAAATCTTGTACGACGGCGACCCGGCAGGCATCAAAGCTGCATTGCGCGGACTCGACCTGGCCCTCGAGCAGGATCTCAACGTGCGTATTGCCCTTCTGCCCGACGGCGAAGACCCCGACAGCTACGTTCAAAAAGTGGGCAGCGAGGCCTTTAAATCTTACGTGGACCAGGAAAGCAAAGACTTTATCCTGTTCAAAACCCATGTGTTGCTGGAAGAAACCAAAGGCGACCCCATCAAAAAAGCCGGTTTGGTGCGCGACATCGTCGCCAGCATTGCACGTATTCCCGACCCCATCAAACGCAGCGTTTACCTGCGCGAATGTGCCGGATTGCTGGAGGTTTCGGAAGAAGCATTGGTAGGTGAAAGCAACAAAATGATCACCACGGCGGTACGGAAAAAACAGGAAAAAGACGCCCGTACACCCGGCGCCGCCAGTGATAGTTCTGATAATGCGCAACTGCCGTATGCGCCGGTCACCGAAAAATCACATCCGGAAAAACTTCAAAAACGGCCAAGTTCCGGAGATACCCCGCAGGAAAATCAGATAATTCGTGTGCTATTGTTGCATGGCACCCAAAAATTGCCCGAAGGAAATACCGTAGCTGAGTACGTTTTGACAGGTTTGGAGGAAGCATTAAATAGTTTTGATGACCCAATAAGTGGTTCCATAGCCAAAGAAATATACGACCATTTTTCAGCAACCGGGGAGGTATTGCACAACAGCCATTTCCTGAACCATGGTAATCCTGACGTCCAAAACCTTACCCTTGCCCTAATGAGTGAAGCAGATGAATATTCTCCCAATTGGGATGAAAAAGGCTATCCGCTGCAGAATCAACCCAAGCCTGAATTTAATTTTCCCAAAGAGTCGATAGATAGTTTAGATTATTTCACCATGCGTAAGTTGAAAAAAATGTGTGAAATACACAACCCAAATCGGATAAAGGCAGCATTTGAGGCGGGCGACATTGAGGAAGGTACACGGTGCCTGAAAATTCAAATGAAATTGAAGGATTCCTACAACATGCTGGCAAAAAAGCATAACATTGTTACCCTGCCGTGATGGTATATACCCATCCTGGCATTGGGATTCAACCCTGAAAATTGAACTTCGGTTGCAATCCGCCAGTTAGCAAAGATTTTGCTTCAATCAAATGCTGACTGCCGACTGCCGACTGCTGACTGCTAAACATGCAAGTAACCATTCTAGGCACCGGATCAGGTGGCCCGTTTCAGGGCAGACATTACACTGCGCAGGTGGTGCACGTTGATCAGCACCTTTTTTTGATCGATTGTGGCGAAGGCACCCAAATGCAACTTTTCCGCTCCAAAATCAAATACGACCGTTTTGGCCAGATTTTCATCAGCCACCTGCATGGCGATCATGTGTACGGACTGGCCGGGTTGCTTACCTCCTACGCCCTGAAACAACGCACCGAACCGGTAACCTTGTTCGGTCCCCAGGGCCTGCAGGACCTCATCGGTGATCAAATCCGGCATTCCCTGACTCGTATCCCCTACCCTTTGCATTTTGTAACCGTGGATACCACCACGCATCAAATGGTTTTTGAAAACAAAGCTGTGGAAGTATGGTCCGTGCCGCTGAACCACCGGGTGCCCTGCAACGGCTGGCTTTTCCGCGAAAAGGCGCACCTGCGCAACATGATTAAAGAAAAAATTGATACCTACGGTATTCCCTGGGAGGCCATCCCTGCCATCAAAGCCGGCGCCGATTACCAGCATCCCGACGGGCGTGTGGTTCCCAATGCCGAACTTAGCACGCCTCCCCGATCTCCGCGCAGTTATGCTTTCTGCAGCGATACCGCGCCTTCCATGGATGTGGTCAAAGCGGTAAAATCGGTAGACCTGCTTTACCACGAGGCCACATTTTCCAACGAACACCTGGCAGAAGCGGAAATGACAGGGCATTCCACCGCCGCCCAGGCAGCCGAAGTGGCCCGGGAGGCCAATGTGGGCACGCTTGTTTTGGGCCATTTTTCTGGCCGCTACAAAGATGTGGAGGTGTTGTTGGCCGAGGCGCAGGCTGTTTTTCCCAATACTTTTTTGAGTGAAGACGGGATGATGCTGCAGGTTGGCGGAACCAATCCCGGGTAACACTTGTTCGGCTTGTTTCTTCAACACCCATCCCATGTCTGCATCCCTTCCCGTACGCTTGTGGTCCAGCCGCCTTTTCCGGTCTGAAATCAAAGCAACTTTTTTACTGGCCCTGCCGCTGATGCTCGGACAGCTCAGCAGCATGCTTATGGGTGTGGTGGGCACCATGATGGCCGGCAGGCTTGGTGAAACGGCACTGGCGGCTTCCGGTATTGTGGGGGTGGTGTTTGCCGTTTCGATGTTGCTGGTATGGGGCAGTGTGCGTATGGTTCCCACGCCGGTTGCCGAGGCGCACGAACTGCGCAACGGCGAACGGGTAAAAACCCTGGTGATTGCGGGTTTGATGATGGGACTAATCCTGATACTCGTGTGCGGTACGCTTCTGAGCCTGGGCATCCACTTTTTCGATCTGTTGAAGCAGGACCCGGAAGTTGCCGTTTTGGCCAAAAGTTACCTGCGGATCATGATGTACAGTTTGCCGGTTTTGGTATTCTATGCCATCTTTGTCAATCTGGTGGATGCCTTTTCTTATGTACGCATCACGATGGTGTTGTCCTTTGTGGGTTTGGGTGTGGACATCCTGCTCAATTGGCTGTTTATGTTTGGTCGTTACGGGTTGCCCAAAATGGGCATTGATGCCATTGCCATGAATACCGGCATCTCGCACGGTGTTGTGGCAACCGGCTTGTTGCTGTTTTTGCTGAGCAAAAAGGAGCTGCGCTACATTCGCAAGGCAAGGGCGCAATGGCACGAGGTTTGGAAACAAACCGCGACGTTTATCCGCCTCGGCATCTCTTCGGCCATGCAAATGTTGTTTGAGTTTGCTGCCTTTGGTGGGGGCACCATCATCATTGGACAAATCGGTAAAACCGAACAGGCGGCCCACCAGATAGCGTTGAATCTCGTGTCGGCGTCGTACGTCACCATTATGGGCGTATCTACGGCAGGTATGATACGTATTGGTCAGGCGTTGGCGTACAACAGCAAGGTGCGGGTTTGGACGGCTGGTGTTGCCACGCTGGTACTGGCCATGGCCATCATGCTGTTGCCGGCTGCTTTGTTTCTATTCTTCCCCAAAGTTGTCGTGGGCTTGTACATCACCGATGTTACGGTGGTAGGCATTGCCGTTACACTCATGTTGTATGCCGGGTTGTTTCAGCTTGCCGATGCGGCCCAGGCGGCCAGTATTTCACTTTTGCGGGCGCTAAGCGACATCAAGGTGCCGGCGATGCTTTCCTTTTGCGCCTTTTGGCTTGTGGGATTGCCCTTGGGGTATTGGCTTGCCGTGCCGTTGGGATGGAACGCCAAAGGCATTTGGATGGGCTATCTTGTGGCGTTGGTGTTGCAGGCCATTCTGTTTGGCGTGCGTTTTTTCTCCATGGTTAAACAAAGGCGTTTTCACGTGGAGACGTCAGATTAAGAGCTTGTTTTTCAGACACCTCTTAAAACACAAAGGGCCACCGCGGAAATCCGGAGTGACCCATGTGTATCAAACTTGCAGTAGTTTTTGTGTCAGGCCAATTTTTCAATGTCCCGGATCAGGATGCTGTTGCGGTTGAAATAAATCAGGTTTGATTTCCGCAGGTCGTTGAGTACGGAGGTTACGGTTTGGCGGCTTGTGCCTGTAAGGTTGGCGATGTCCTGTTGGGTAAGGTGGTGTTTCACCAGGGTTTCGTAACCTACACGGCGACCTTCTTTGCCGGCAGTTTCCACCAGAAATTCGATGATGCGTTCACGTGCATCTTTGAGCACGAGTTTGGCCAGCCGGTCTTCCACCCTTTGAAGGCGTTGGCTGAGGTGTGCCATGCAGGCAAAAATCAATCGCTGGTTTTGCTGCATGAGTTGCAGGAAGTCGCTCACCTTAACGCTGAGGTATTCCACATCTTCATGCAGGGCTTGTGCGAATTCGCTGCGGCGTGCTTCTCCGGCCAGGGCCAGATCGCCGAACAGTGTTTCCGGTTGAAGAATTTCTTTGATTACCTCACGGCCGTCCATGGAGAACGTGCCGGTCTTTACACGGCCGCGAATCAGGAAATAAACCTGATCGGCGACTTCGTCGGACATGAAGATGAATTGGAATTTTGGGGCGCGACGGAACTGGGCGATTTCGGCGAGTTGCTCCAGCTCAACCTGGCTGAGTTGGCTCAGAACCGGTAATTTCGCGAAGTAGTTTGATTTGATGCTCGTGTCCATAACGCAAGTAGTTGAATTGTGTGTTTGTCGGATCAGGATCCCTCCTTGTGGAAAAACCGGGTTAAGTGCATGCTGAAAGGTGCAAAAAGGCATCCCTGTCGAACAATCTTTGGCCCTGCATTTTTTCCACAGTACAAAAGTGGACATTCACCCGCTTTTAAAAAAGAACATTTCAACTGATTTGTCGTTCGCAGTTTTTTCTATATTTTATATTAAATAATTGATAATCAATTTTTTAAAATGACAGAATTGTACAAAAAATGTAAAATTTGGTAAAAAGCCGTTAGCCGTTAGCCGTTAGCCGTTAGCCGTTAGCCGTTAGCCGTTAGCCGTTAGCCGTTAGCCGTTAGCCGTTAGCCGTTAGCCGTTAGCCGTTAGCCGTTAGCCGTTAGCCGT
>JADLBE010000005.1 GCA_020847915.1 Saprospiraceae bacterium
AAAATCCATATTGAAATCGGCCTGTGGAACAAAATGACCAACCTGGGAGAAACTTTCGACTCCTCCACCGGCTTCACCCTGTCCAATGGTGCCGAACGCTCGCCCGACACGGCATGGATTGCCCGGGAACGCTGGGAAGCCCTGCCAAACACCCAAAAACAATCTTTTGCACCCATCGTACCCGATTTTGTTGTGGAACTTCGTTCCTCAAGCGATAACCTCGCTGTTTTGAAACTAAAAATGGCAGAATACATGGCCTGTGGTTGTCGTTTGGGTTGGCTCGTGGATCCGCAAAACACACAAACTTTGGTTTACCACGAAAACAACGAGGTAGAAACCGTGGCTTTTAACCAGGTACTTACGGGAGGAGATGTTATGCCGGGACTGGAGGTTACGCTTGCAGAAGTATTGGGCATTTAACAAGTCTTGGAAATCTTATATTTTTTATAAAAAATTACAAATAAGATACTTACAAATAATATTTTATTTTAATAAATATCATTTTAATTTAAAAAAAATACATCGCGACACACCAACATACGGTGGTTATGGCTTTTTTAAGTCAGAACTTAGGGTCTATCATTTCCAAATGACATGACCGAAACGTGTTTTCACAACCATACAGACTGGGTTTGCGACCATTTAAAGCAAGCCAAATACAGCATCCGCATCGCCATGTGCTGGTTTAGCAACCCTCGTATTTTTCAAACCATCCTCGAAAAACTACAAGAGGGCATCAGCACTGAACTGGTCATCGAATTCGACGACAACAACATCCGCGAGGGCGGACTCGACTTCGACCACTTCATCCAATCGGGTGGTCTACTGTTCGCAGCACACGACACCACCCTGATGCACCACAAATTCGCCATCATCGACGACACTGTACTGCTCACAGGCTCCTTCAACTGGACCAACAATACCAACACGGAAAACACCATCGCCTGCGACGAAAAAAGTGCTGTTCAAACGTACCTCCAGGAATTTACAAACCTAAAAAACAGAGCCACCCAACTCCATCATACCACCGACCTGGCCGTAAAAACGACCTCTCGAATACTGGATCAAAAAAATACCATCAGCCATGAGGACCTGCGGAAGAAAATCGCTTCCGGCAGCAAATGCTGGGTGATCAAATTGGAGAAAGCTCAGCTCAACAACCGTCGCTTTTTTCAACAAAACCAATTCCCCTTCGACCCGGAAAAGCTATCTCAGCCCTACTGGACCCAAAACACCCAATTTTCTCCAACCCATTTTGAAAACTGGCTCAACAGCCAAACAACTTTTACCGTCGTTCAAATACGCTACCTGAACACCTGGTATCGCCGCATCCGACCCGGCGACGTACTCCTGCCCATCGGCCCAAAAAACAACCTGTTGTGCATCGGTGTCGTACAGCCCGGCAACCCCCAAGGCACCCAAAGACAAGTAACCTGGATCCAAACGGCAATACCCACCATCCACCTACAGGGCCAATATCCCAGCGGCGCTCCCGTACAATACCTCAGCTCCGGCATGCAACTCCTGCAAGCCATATTCACAACCCAAACGTAAAACTTCCACAAGCCAAACCAACAACCCTTCAATTCAGGGTATGTCAAAGCAAAAAAAATAGGGTACCCAGCCGGAGGCTGGAACCCTATTTTTTTTGCTTTGATATACCCTGAATTGAAGGGTTTCAAATTAATCCTTATCGTTGCTCAGCGCATTTTTCAGTTGAGCCAGAACATCCAGGTCGCCCAGGGTTTCTTTTTCAACTTTTTTCTGTACGTCCTGAATAGCGGTTTGTTGTTCGCCTTCTTCCTTGGCACGTTCAGCTTTAACACTGGCTTCGGCTTTGTACTTCAGATCCTCCAGGTAACGGGCGTGGGAAACCAGGATACGGCGATCGTCTTTGTTGAATTCGATCACTTTAACCGTGAGTTCTTCACCTACGTTAACAGGCGTACCGTCTTCTTTTTTGATGTGCTTAGCGGGCGAGAAGGCTTCCAAACCGTCGGGCAGTTGGAACGTAGCGCCTTTATCGTCGCGTTTCAGCACCACAGCTTCGTGGTACGATCCTACAGGGTACATGTTTTCGAATGTATCCCAAGGGTTGTCGAGAATTTGTTTGTGGCCGAGGCTGATCTGGCGCTTGTCCTTATCGATGTCGAGTACGATCACCTCAATGGTGCTGCCCACTTTCGTGAACTCGCTTGGGTGTGCGTAACGTTTCGTCCAGGAAAGGTCGCTGATGTGTACCATGCCACCAACGCCTTCGCTGAGTTCAACGAAGATGCCGTAATTGGTCATGTTTTTCACCGTGCCGGTATGGCGGCTGTCGACTGGGAAGCGACCGTCGATTTCGCTCCAGGGATCAGCGGTGAGTTGTTTCACAGAGAGCGACATTTTGCGGTCGCCGCGGTCGATGGTTACGACGCGGGCTTCCACTTCCTGGCCCATCTTGAAGTATTCTTTGGCGTTGATGCTCTGGTTGCCCCAGCTGATTTCGCTGATGTGGATCAGGCCTTCTACGCCGGGCATGATTTCTACAAATGCGCCATAATCTTCGATGTTCACGACGCGGCCTTTAACCACGGCGCCTTCGGTGATGTCGGCCGAAAGAACTTCCCACGGATGCGGGGTGAGTTGTTTGAGACCGAGGCTGATGCGTTTTTTGTTTTCGTCGAAATCAAGAACCACCACGTTGATGCGCTGGTTGAGCGCAAGTACTTCGCTTGGGTGACCGATACGGCCCCAGCTGATGTCGGTGATGTAGAGCAGGCCGTCGACGCCACCCAGGTCGAGGAACGCACCGAAGTCGGTGATGTTCTTAACGATACCTTCGAGTACCTGACCTTTTTCAAGGCTGGCAAGGATGTGTTCGCGCTGTTCGGCGAGGTCGCTTTCGATGAGGGCTTTGTGGCTGACAACGGCGTTTTTGATTTGCTCGTTGATTTTAACCACTTTGAACTCCATAACTTTACCAACGTACTGATCGTAGTCGATAACGGGTTTGATGTCGATTTGCGAACCGGGAAGGAAGGTTTCAAGACCGCCGCAATCAACGATAAGACCACCTTTGGTTTTGCTGATGACGGTACCGCGGATGATGGTGCCGTTTTTGAACGAGTCGACGATGCTTTCCCAGGCGCGGAGGATTTTGGCCTTTTTGCGCGACAAACCAAGTTGGCCCTGGCTGTCTTCCTGGCTTTCAACGTAAACTTCAACGATGTCGCCAGGCTGAATGTCGGGCGTATCGCGGAATTCGCTCAAAGATACCAGACCGTCACTTTTGTAGTTGATGTCGAGAACGACGTCGCCGCTGCTGATCGCGCTAACGCGGCCGCGGATGATTTCGTTTTCGGCAACGTTGCTCAAAGTAACGTCGTACTGTTTCAGAAGGTCAGCGCGCTCCAGATCCGTGTAGGCGATGGCGCCGCGCTTGTCCATTTTCCAGTTGAAATCCTGGAAACCGGTGCCGGTAACCAGCGGATCAAAAGCAGGAAGGATCACTTCTTCTTCTTCTTCAGTCTCCATCTCGGAGGCTTCCTTAGCAGCCGGTTTGGCTTTAGGAGCTTTCTTTTCGGCCGGAGCGGCAACTTCAGCGGCAACAGGTGCGGCAACTTCAGCTACAACTTCAGCGGCAGTTTCGGCTACAACTTCTGGCGCAGCTTCTTCAGCACCTTCAGCGGCGGCTTCGGCCACAACTTCAGGCGTTGTTTCAGCAGCAGTTTCTTCGGGAGTTACCTCGTCCTGCTCCTGTTTTGGATTTTTTTCTTCTTCGAGTATCATGATAATGCAGGCGGTTTTTGGAGGTCGGTTTAATGATACTATTAATCGATTTCACTTGGGGGCGAAACCGTTACCCCTGCTTTTCCGGAAAATATAATAAACGACCTGAAAAAGATCATTTTTTCCACCTTGTCCGTAAAGCGGGCGCAAAGGTACGGCTATTCGCGGCGCAAAACAAAGTTTACGAGCAAATAATGTCTTGATTTCGAAGAAAATTTGAAATAACCGGACGTCTTAGATTTGTGCTTTCTCTTTAAGCACTTTCCGTTTGTTGCGTTCCACTTTCTACGCCTTCAAACTTGGCGCCAACAGGGGCGCGGTAAGCCTGAAACGGAATACCGAGCAGGTTTCCGAGGCTCGAATGCTCCTCGGGATTCATGTGTGTATCGATGCCGAAAACCAGCTTTTCCTGGTCCACACGGGCAAAAGTGCCGAATAGGCGGTCCCACACGGAAAAGATGTTTCCAAAATTGGTATCCGTGTACGGCAAGGTGTAATGGTGGTGCACCCGGTGCATGGCAGGCGTCACGATCACCCAGCTCAGGGTGCGGTCGAGCCAGCCGGGGAACTGTATGTTGGCGTGGTTGAACTGCGATAAAACGACCGACATGCTCTGGTACATAAACACCAGCCACATGGGTGCGCCGGCAATCACCGCGCCGGCGGCAGTAAACACAAAACGGAACACGCTTTCACCCGGGTGGTGGCGGTTGGCCGTGGTGGTATCAATGTTGGTATCGGTGTGGTGTACAAGGTGGAAACGCCACATCCATTTTACGCGGTGTTCGGCCCAGTGCACGAAATAGGCGCCAATGAGGTCGAGCAACAAAAGTCCGATGATGGTAAACGCCCAAAGCGGCATGTCGGGCAACCACTGCAGGATGCCCACTTTGTTGGCCACAGCCCAGTCGGTGGCACTTAACAACATAAAAGCCATGGCAAAATTCACCACCACTGTGGTGGCCGTGAAAAAAATGTTGATGCCCGCATGCGGCACTTTCCGGTATTTCCAACGGAACATGGGCGCCGCGCTTTCCAAAATCCAGAAAAAAGCGATGCCACCCACAAGGATGGCTGCGCGGTGTGCTGAAGGAATGTGTTCGAAATACGAGACGATGGTTTCCATGTACGCTGTACGTTGTTTGACGATGCAAAATACAACATTGAAAGAAATGGAAGGTTTTTTCAAAAAAGGCCGACCAGCCTACGCAGATTGCCTTGAAAGCAATCCAGGTCAACCCAGTCGGCCCTACTCACTTTAAACTTTAAACTTTAAACTTCAAACTTCAAACTCCGAACTGCTTTAGAACGGCAGATCGTCCGTACCTGCAACAACCGGGGCGGGCTCGGAGGTTGTGGTAGGCATGTTCGACGTTTTGGCGGCGGGCATGCTGTCGGCGCCCGGGAAACGGTTGTCCGGTCCACCACCTTCTTTGTGGCCCATGATGCGGAATATGTTGGCGACAATGTCCGTCGCGTACTTGTCCTGGCCGTCCGGTCCCTGGTATTTGCGGTAGGTGATTTTGCCTTCCACATACACCTGCATGCCTTTTTTGAGCTGTTTTTCAGCCCTGTCTGCAAGCTCCCGCCAAACAACCACGTTGTGCCATTCGGTTTGTGTTTGCCAGTTGCCTTCTTTGTCTTTATAATTCTCGTTGGTAGCCAGCGAAAAACGGCCAACCATGGTGCCGTTTTCGAGGTGACGGATCTCGGGGTCGCCACCCAGGTTACCTATCAATGTTACTTTGTTTACCATGATGCTGAATTTTTTTAGTTGAAAAGGTTTTTGTTTTTATGCTTGAGCGCGCCCTCAAAACAGTCTTAAAGTTAAAGCATTATCCTGCACATATCGGTCGATCAGACGCGGCAAAGCATACATTTTTTTTAAATTAAAGCGTTGCGCCCAAACGGCATTTTCTGCGTTTTTTGACGCAAAATTGATTAAAAAGTCGCTTTTTTCGACTTCCAGCTCCGCAAAAACGGCACAAATTTTTTGATGTGTAAGCACTTGAACCATGGGTTCGGACAGGTTCGTCAAACGCCATTTTGTTTCTTCAAGCGCCGATTTCAGTACTTTTTCAGCAGCGGTTTTGTCGGCCGGAAGTGCGTCCAGTTCGAACACCGGAAAGTCGTACAGCCCCGACCAAACATCACCTTCACCACGCCGCACCAGCAAAACTTCGCCGCCGGCGTTCAAAACGGCGTACAGGAAATACCGCATTTTTTTGGCCGCCGCTTTGTTTTTAACAGGCAATTTTGACACCAGGTTGTTTTGCGCAGCAAAACATTTTTCGCGCAGCGGACAAACACCACAATCCGGATCGCGCGGCTTGCATTGTGTAGCCCCAAAATCCATGATGGCCTGGTTGTACGCTGCCGGCTGCTCCGGATCGAGCATGTTTTGCGCCAGCGCGGCAAATGTTTTTTGCGCTTCGCCACTTCCCAACGGCGTTTCAATGCCCCAAAAACGCGACAAAACCCGGTACACATTGCCGTCGAGCACGGCGTGTGGCAGGTTGTATACAAATGAAGCTACAGCCGCAGCCGTGTAATCGCCTACGCCCTTCAACGCCCTCAAGCCTTCAAAAGTTTCCGGGAATTTGCCGTTTAAGACACCCGCCACATGTTGTGCGGCGGCATGCAGGTTGCGGGCCCGACGGTAATAACCCAGCCCCTGCCAAAGCCGGAAAACTTCGTCCTCCGAAGCTTCCGCCAGGTTTTGCACCGTTGGGAATCGTTCCAGGAAACGTTCGTAATAGGCCCAACCTTGTTCTACCCGGGTTTGTTGCAACATAACCTCCGAAAGCCACACCTTGTATGGATCCTTTTCACCCTTCCAGGGCATGGGCCGGTGCTGGGTGGCATGCCACGCCATCAAACGGTTACGAAAAAAAATTGGGTCGAACATGAAGCGTACTTTCCGGAAATAGCATCTAATGACTAACATGAGCCGGCATTTCGGCACAGCATTTGCAAAGGTACACCCAAGCCCGTGTTCGACCATTAGGTCTTAAGAAACGGTTAAGGACTGATTTTTACAAAACAAACACTGTAATGCCTCGTTCATTTCTTTTGCTTAACTTTGTATTACCCAAATCTCCTTTTAATCCCTCGAGTACCCGTCTTAAACAATTGCCTATGAAACTGATGGTAGCCAGTACAATATGCTGTCTGCTGGTGGTAGGTGCAACATCCATGCGTCTGCCCCACAACGCCAAATCCGGCGATCCCACCAAACCCGGGAAAGCTTCCTCCATGTGGTCCGACCGCAAGCAATTGTACAAAGGTGAGGTTCTAACCTTGCATTTTAAGGTCCCCCACGCCGCTTACCTCGGTGTTATCAACCCCGACGGAAAGTTTTTTTACGTAGTTTTTTCCGAAGCTTCCACTTCCGGAAACCTCATGCCCTACGTGCCCAGCGAACAGTTCCCAAACATCGCTACACTCAAAATTAAAACCACCACGTTCACAGCCGACCCGTACACCTACGGAATTGATGAAAACCAACCCGTTTTCACCAAATCTGGCCGTTACCGCTTTGTTTTGGCCGATAACCTGCACGTACACAACGACGAATCGGTACAAACGCTGGATGTGGTGTACCACCACGAAGTGCGGGTGTACCCATAGTTTAAAGTTTAAAGTTTAAAGTTTAAAGTTTGGTAACCCTTGGTATCACTACGAGACCGAGGCCAAGCCACACTTTAAACTTTAAACTTTAAACTTTAAACTTTAAACTTTAAACTCTTCTACTTTCCGATGGAGATCAGGTTGGCCAACAGGCGGTATGCTCCCGGCACGCCCGCAGGCAGTTCGCGGAAGAACGACACACCCGTGTACACATAATGTCCTTTGCCGTATTTCGCCACCAACAAGGCGCCGTCGGCCGCTTTTTCGCCCGGGTCGTTCATGGACAACGGCGCTTCAAAAGCCTTATCCCACTCTCCGGGAAAATACAATCCCCTTTCCTGAACCCAGCCTTCAAAGTCCTTATTGCTAAGTTTGTTCGGTGTGTTCAAAGCCGCATGACCGGGCAACAGGAAACGCACTTCGGCAGTTTCATCGGTCACACGTGTACGCGAAAGTTTCATGGGAAAGGGACCAAGTTGGTCGAGCACCAGGTCACCGGTGGTGTTGTACTGCACCACCAAATTGCCGCCGTTTTTCACGTATTCGAGCAGCATAGGCTGCACGTTTTTGAGTTTTTCTTTGGTGTTGTAGGCCCGGATGCCCAAAACGATGGCGTCGAAACGGTTCAGATCGCCTTTTTCAAAATCTTTGTCCTCGAGCAGCGTCACCGTGCAACCCATCTGGCGCAGCGCGGCTGGCACTTCATCGCCGGCGCCAACGAAATAAGCCACATTGCGTGCCTTCACTTTCAGATCGATGCGACTGGCCTTTACCGCAGAAGGCAACAAAACGCTTTGCTGCGGGATGTGGTCGTACTT
Organism: Saprospiraceae bacterium; assembly: GCA_020847915.1. Classification (GTDB taxonomy): domain Bacteria; phylum Bacteroidota; class Bacteroidia; order Chitinophagales; family Saprospiraceae; genus M3007. The sequence continues at coordinate 8,223 of JADLBE010000005.1, forward strand.
GATCTCCACCAGGCGGCGATCAAAAATTTTACCGTCTACTTCCGCAACCGCTTCGAGTTGTACCGTACCGTCGCCGGCACGCACCGTAAATTCAAACGTTTTTTCATCGCCTTTTTTGGCAAATACAAACGATTGAGCCGCCGTACGCGAACTCCAGTCTTTGCCATTGGTGCGCAGATTCACAAGGCCCTGAACCGAGTCGCGACCAGCGCGTACACGTACCCGCACGACGCGCTCCGTTTCCGGGAAAATGTAAGACGACTCTGTAAACTCTACAAATGCTGGTGGCAATACCTCAAAAGGACGCCAAATTTCGCCCAATGCCGGCTCTTCTACTTTGTAAGCCACATCGGTGGTGTACACAAGGGGTTTGCCTTGTACCAGCAACGTCCAGGCAACGCGCAGGGCACGGGGTGTTTCCGGTTCGCCGCGCAGGGTTTGTTCGTCTACCTTGTACATGCCATTGCTCGAAGGCGTTTGCAGCCAGTAAGGCGCTGAAAAAGGCATGTTTTCCGGTACCCGGACTTTTTTATCCAACACAAAACCTTTGTTGTTGGCGAGTGTAAAGTTGGCCGTGGTATCCCAAAGCGACGGGGCGATAACCACACTTTTCAACAATACATCCAAACCGGATCGGTTGATGCACTCGAGTTTAAGCTGCATGTCGCGGCCGGGCGAAACAGCCGGCTCGGAGGCTGTAGCTTCGAGATAGATACCCAGGCAATGGCGGATCACCTCTTTGATGTCGGCAAGTTTGGCTTGTTTCCAGTGTCCGTCGGGCAAATTTTCGATCGCCGTCATGACCTTTAGCAAGTAAGGCACCGAAGCCGCTGGGTTGTCGGAGCGGAATTCGCGGTCGATATTCTGCAACATTTCGCCGATGGGCGCGCCGCCCGGAACGCGGGTCCAGGTGGTATTGAGACCGTCGAAAGGATCTTTGGTAGGTGGACGCTCGCCTTTGATAAAATCGAACCAATCGACACTTTCGCCGCGACTGCTCATGGCGCCGAAACCCTGACAACGGTGCATCGAGCGCGCTTCAGCAGCTACTTCGCTGTTGCTTTTGCCTTTCATGGGAAGGAAAACGCCCAGGTCGGCGGGGTAGAGGTTGGTTTTGTCGGCTTGTTCAAATTTTTCCCGACTGCCGAAAAACCACCACGACGTATTGAAAAAAACGCGGTTGGGCTGCCAGGGCTGCACGTATTTCAACTGTTCGGGATACACATCGGCTTTGCCCGCCAGATCAAACGCCTCCACACTCAGCATGGCCGAAGCCGTGTGGTGGCCGTGTGTGACGTATTTTTCATCGTGGTAAAAACGGTTGATGATCACGTCGGGTTGTGTTTGACGGATCGTCCAGACAACATCCGACAACACAGCTTCCTTGTTCCAAAAACGCAGGGTTTCTTCCGGACTTTTGGAAAAACCAAAGTCGTTGGCACGGCTGAAACGTTGTTTGCCGCCATCTACCGAACGGGCCATGAGCAGCTCCTGTGTGCGCAAAACGCCCAGCAACTCGCTCAGTTCGGGCCCGATGAGGTTTTGTCCGCCGTCGCCGCGGGTAAGCGACAGGTACGTAACATCGTACAGTTTTTCGTTGGCGCAATAGCTGATCAGACGTTGGTTTTCATCGTCGGGGTGGGCGGCCACATACAACACCGAACCCAAAACATTGAGTTTTTTGATCTGCTGGTGAATGTCGGAAGCTGAAGGTTTGGCCGGCTTTTGCGCCGAAAGGGGAGAGAGAAAAAACAGGGTAATAAAGAGTAGAAAAATGTGTTTCATGCAAAAAAGGTAGTCTTAACCCGGATTTAAAAGATTCCTGGGATTGGATTTCACCAGGATTTAAAGGATTTGGGAAGATTGGATGGGATACATCACGGTTTCCGTCCGCAAATTACAAACATTGGAAACTGCACCTCCACGGTTGTGCCCTCGGGCACATGTTCGGCAAGCAGGGCTTCCATGGCGGGCAGTGGATCTTCCTGCACGGCTGCGCGGTAATTTTGTAGGGCCGACCAGGAGGCTATGTACCCGGCGGCGTCTTTGGCCGTCCAGGTAGCACGCATGAAGAAGTCCGGGCTTGTTATTTTTTCATACGGGAATGGCATGGAGGCGTAACCTTCTTCAACATGACGGCGTTCGGGATCCCAGTAGGGGCCCAAAATGCCTTCATAACAATGCCAAAAAGCTTTGGTGAAGCCCGGATTCGTTTCGCTTTCAGGAATTTTGTAACCCCAAACGGCAAACAGTCCGCCCGGCCTTACCACGCGGTCCACTTCCGGGAAAAAGGTATCCAGATCAAACCAATGCATGGCTTGAGCCACACAAACCAGATCGACGCTGTTGTCGTCCAAACCACTTGCGTCGGCTTGTGACTGCCGGTACGTGATGTTGGGCACCTGGTGTGCTTTGGCCAGTTGGGCGGCACTGAGGTCGGTGGCCAGAACACGTTCAAAATGTCTGGCGAGCACAGCCGCGACTTGTCCGTTGCCTGTGCCAGCATCCCACGCCAGGTGGTGCGGCGGCGGGATTTGTTGCAGCAGCCAGCCATACAACTCCGGTGGGTACAGAGGTCTGTAGGCGCTGTACGCGTCGGCTTGTTTTGAAAACATGTCTTTGGCCATAATTGGTCGGTTGGTCGGTTGGTCGGTTGGTCGGTTGGTCGGTTGGTCGGTTAGTCGGTTGGTCCAAAGTCTTAACGACTAACCGACCAACTGACTAACCGACTAAAAGACCAACTGTTAAATCAGGTCTTTTCCAATATCCCTGCGGAAATATTTGCCTGCAAACTGCACGGCTTTGGCGTTGCGGTTCGATTTGCGCAACGCAGACGGTATGTCTTTACCATAGCTGCTTAGCGCCAAAACACGGCCTCCGTTGGTCACCACGTCAAGGCCTTTCACAGCGGTACCTGCGTGGAAAGCCAGGCTGCCTTTTATTTTATCAAGTCCGGTAATGACCATGTTTTTTTCATAATGTCCCGGGTAACCGCCGCTCACCAGAAACACGGTTGTGGCTGCTCGAGCATCGGTTTTTACTTTGCTGCGGCCCAAAACACCTGTTGCGCAGTTGTAAAGCATGGGCACCAGGTCGCTTTTCAGGCGCAGCATCACCACTTCTGTTTCGGGGTCGCCCATGCGGCAATTGTATTCAATCACGAACGGTTCGCCGTTAACTACGATAAGGCCCAGAAAAATGAAGCCACGGTACGGTATTTTTTCTTTGCGCAAACCTTTCACCGTAGGAATGATGATGCGTTCTTCCACTTTTTGCCACATTTGTGCATCAGCAAATGGTACGGGGCTTACCGCGCCCATACCGCCAGTGTTGGGACCTGTGTCTTTTTCACCAACCCGTTTGTAGTCTTTCGCCTCCGGCAAAATGCGGTAAGTTTTACCGTCGCTAAGTACAAAAACGCTGAATTCGATGCCGCTTAGAAACTCCTCCACCACGACTCGGGCGCTGGCTTCGCCAAATTTTCCACCCAACATGTCGCTGAACTCCACGGCTGCTTCCTGGTGACTTTGCGCGATCACCACACCTTTGCCTGCTGCCAATCCGTCGGCTTTAAGTACGATGGGTAGCGGTTGTTGGGACAAATATTCCAATCCTTCCTCCAGCTGCGATGCGTTGAACTCCCGGTAAGCGGCAGTTGGGATTTTGTGGCGCATCATGAACTGTTTTGCCCATGCTTTGCTGCCTTCCAGTTGTGCACCGGCTTTCGACGGACCCACAACCGGCACGTCTTTCAAAGAGGCGTGATCCTGGAAGTAATCCCAAATACCGCGCACAAGTGGTTCTTCGGGACCAACCACCACCATGCCGATGTCGTATTTGAGCACAAAATTGCCCACGGCATCGAAGTCGAGCGGATTGATATCTACGTTGGTGCCACATTCGGCGGTACCGGCATTGCCAGGTGCGATGTAAAGTTTTGAGCAACGTTTGCTGCGGGCCATTTTCCAGGCCATCGCGTGTTCACGGCCACCCGAGCCGAGGAGGAGTATGTTCATGTTAGTCGGTTGGTCGGTTGGTCGGGTTGGTCAGTTAGTCGGTTAGTCGGTTGGTCAGTTGGTCCAAAGTCTTAACGACGAACCGACATACTGACCAACCCGACCAACCGACCAACAGACTAACCGACCAACAGACTATTAATATCCTTGTCCGAAGACGTATTGTACAATATTGGCGCCCATTTGCAGGGCTTTTTGGCGCATTTCTGGTTTGTCGTTGTGCACGTCATCCCAACCGTCGCCAAGGTCGGTTTCAAAATTGTAAAAACAAACAAGTCGGCCCTGCCAAAGCAATCCGAAGCCCTGTGCGGGTTTGCCGTCGTGCTCGTGAATTTTGGGCATGCCGTTTTTAAACTCGAAATTTTGGTGGTAAATCGGGTGACTGAAAGGCAGTTCCACAAAATCGAGTTCGGGGAATACTTTTTTCATCGTTGGCCTTACAAAAGGGTCGAGACCGTAGTCGTCGTTCAAAATTAAAAAGCCGCCACCTTCGAGGTAAGCGCGCATGTTGCGGGCCTCCAGGTCGGAAAACAGCATGTTGCCATGGCCCGTAGCGTACACAATGGGATAGTTGAAAATATCGGCACTTCCCGGCTCCACGGTGGCGAACTCTGGGTCAAAATTCGTCTTCAGGTTGTCGTTGCAAAACTTCGCAAGGTTTTTCAGCGAGTTCACATCGTTGTACCAGTCGCCCCCGCCGTTGTATTTCAACAAGGCGAGTTTCAACGTCGGAGGAAATAAGTTCGGAGTTCGGAGTTCGGAGTTCGAGGTCCGAAGTCCGAAGTCCGAAGTGAAGGCGCTGCCGAGGAAAGCGACGAACAACAGCACAGGTATGAAGCGTAATTGCATTTTTGTGTTTTTAAAAAAATAAAAAACTTGTCATCTAACCGGGACCCGGGACTTCGGATTACGCTACATGCCTTAATCCCATCCAATCATCCAAATCCCCTTTTGTCATCCCAGCGAAGCGTGGGACCTAAAATCCGGGTCAGAATTTCGCATCGTCTATACCTGCCAAAAACTTCCTGATTTCGCCCACCACACTTTCAACCGTACCATCGTCGAACGGCGATTTCAGGTTGGCGAGTTTAACGAGGCCGAGGAAGGACTTGCTTCCGCCGGCCTGGCAGAGGCGTACGTAATCGTTCCAGGCGTTGTTGTGGTCCTGGCGGTCTTTGGTCCAAAACTGGAACGCACAAAGCTGGGCGAGGGTATAATCGATGTAATAAAAAGGCGAATTGAAAATGTGTCCCTGTTTTTGCCAGAAACATCCGGCTTCGAGGTTTGGATTGCCGTCGTAATCGCGTTGGGGAAGGTAGGTCTTTTCCAGTTCTTTCCAGGCAGCGTTCCGCTCGGCGGGTGAGCAGTCGGGGTTTTCGTACACGAAATGCTGAAATTCATCCACTGCCACGCCGTAGGGCAAAAACTGAACGGCGCCGCCAAGGTGCATAAATTCGTATTTTTCGGTGTCTTCGGCAAAAAACAACTTCATCCAGGGCCAGGTAAAAAACTCCATACTCATGGAGTGGATCTCGGCGGCATCGCTGGTAGGCCAGTGGTATTCTTCAAATTCGAAGCGTGGACCGCTGGACCACACCTGAAAAGCATGGCCGGCTTCGTGGGTAAGCACGTCGATGTCTCCGCTGGTGCCGTTGAAATTGGAAAAAATGAACGGCGCTTTAAAGTTGGGCATGTAGGTGCAATAGCCGCCGGTAGCTTTGCCGTCGCGGTTCACCAGGTCCATAAGGTGTGCATCCTGCATGTGGCGGAAAAAGTCGCCGGTTTCGGTGCTCAGTTCCGTGTACATTTTGTCGGCAGCGTGTACGATTTGCTCTGGCGAACCTTGGGGTTTGGGGTTTCCTGTGGGGAATTTGTAGTCTTCGTCGTAGTATTTCAGCTTGTCCAAACCGAGGCGCTGGCGCTGGCGTTCGTAAAGTTCAGCGGCAAGCGGCACAATTTGTTCGCGCACCTGGCGGCGAAAATTGGCCACCATGGCCGGGTTGTAATCGGATCGGCGCATACGCGCATAACCCATTTCCACAAAATTGGCGTAGCCGAGTTTTTTGGCCATACGGGTTCGTACGGCCACCATACGGTCGAAAATGGATTCAAAAGTTTCGCGCTGACTGCCGTAAAATGCCCATTTGGCTTCGGCGGCGCTGCGGCGTATGTTGCGGTCGTCGTCGAGTTCAAGCGGCGTAATGTTGCTCAGGTTGTACACCTTGCCGTCGAATTCAATTTTGGCCTGTGCTTTGATTTTGGTGTATTCGGTGCTGAGGGTGTTTTCGAGCTGCAGATCGTCGAGAATGGCCGGATCGAAAGTTTTTAACCCAAGTTCCGCGAGTACGAAAAGTTGCTTGCCCAGTTTGGACTCCAAGTCGGCGCGGAAAGGAGAAACGAGCATGGCTTTGTAGAGACGGTTGCCGAGCGCTTCGAAAGCGGGCATGTTTGCATCAAAGTATTCGTTTTCCTTTTCGTAAAAAACATCTGCCGTATCGGACGTGTGCCGCACATAGCAAAGGTTGTACATCGTGGAAAACTGTTCACGCTCGGTGTTCAGTTCCAGCAGGATACGGTGTTGTTCGGCTGCGGACTCTGCTTTTTCAAAATTTTCGAGCAGGTTGTTAAAAACCGCAGTGGTCGCTTCCAGGTCGGGGCGCTGGTAAACAAAGGTATCGAAGGAGGAGGTAGTCGCTACGTCGGAGTGCATGGTTGTGATTGGGTTAAAAAACTGCAAAAATAGGTCAGTAAATGCTCAAAAGCCAATTCTGCCGTACTTTGCGAACAAAAAACGGGAAATATGAAGCGAATTGTATGTACACTGCTCTTACTCTGTGCATTTTTCGGACAAACAACCGCGCAAAGCACGGCGTTCGTACTTAAAGGCGGGTTGAGCATCGCCTCGCAGAAATGGGATAACTCCATAGAACGCGAATTGTTGTGGCGTTACCATACCGCCCTTGCCGTCGAAAGTTTGAACAATGAAAACGACCAGGCATCCTTTTACGCTCAAATTGGCTACCACATCCGGGGCAGCGCCACACGATTCAGAACCTTCGATTTCAACAACCCCAACGTTCCTGGCAGCCAATACAAGGAGGCCATCGAATTCAAAAATGCAGCCCTGCAACTTGGCATCAAAATTCGCCTGCCCGACAACGGCGCCGCCACACGTTTTTACTACTTCGGCGGCCTGCGCACCGATTACAACCTCGACACCAACATCGACGAGCTGCGCGATCTCAACCTTTGCAACGTCGGCGCACTACCCTTTGAAAGCGGTGTGCAGCAATGGACCTTCGGTATGGCCCTTGGCGCCGGCACGGAATTTATGTTCAGCGACCTGGTTGGAGGGCAGCTCGAGTTGTCCCTCAACCCCGACTTCACCCCGCAATACCTCCAGGGAGCCATCCCCAATGTGATAGACCAATGCCAGCCCGGGTACACGTACACCATTCCGGAGCGCCGAATCCGCAATTTTACCATCGAACTTTCATTGGGCATCCGTCTGCTGCGCAAAGTGATTTATGAGTAGTTTAAAGTTTGAAGTTTAAAGTTTAAAGTGGACAAACACCTGGGTTTCTGTTTGAATGTCAACCATTAGCACCACTTCAAACTTCAAACTTTAAACTTTCAACTAATTTCCCTGAAGTTCTTCCCAGTACTCCACTGCCCTACGTGTGTGCGGAATACAAATGGAGCCGCCCACCATGTTGGCCACGGCAAAAACTTCAAAAACTTCGTCGGTGGTGACGCCCAGCTCAAAGCATTTGCCCAGGTGGTACTTGATGCAGTCATCGCAGCGTAAAACCATGGAAGCCACGAGACCGAGCATTTCCTTGGTACGCACATCGAGGGCGCCTTCCTGGTAGGTTTGGTTGTCGAGGCTCCAGAAACGTTTGATTACTTTGTTGTCGTGCGCCAGGATGCGGTCGTTCATGCGGGCACGGTAGTCGTTGAATTCTTGAACTAAGGACATTTGGGAAAGTTTTTCCGGTAAAGGTAAAAAGTTATGAAAGTTGTCATCCAACGGGTAAAAGAAGCATCGGTCACCATCGACGGGCAAGTTACCGCGCAAATCGGTGCGGGACTACTCATCCTGCTCGGCATCGAAGGGGCCGACGGTGCGGAGGACATCGATTGGCTGGTGAAAAAAATCGCCGCCATGCGCATCTTCTCCGACGAGGCCGGACTTATGAACCTCGCCATCACCGACATCGGTGGCGAATTCCTCGTCGTAAGCCAGTTTACCCTGCATGCCAGCACAAAAAAAGGCAACCGGCCTTCGTTCATCCAGGCCGCGCGGCCCGAACAGGCCATACCGTTGTACGAACAATTCGTGCAGGCTTTACAACAAACCTCCGGCCTCGGGGTTCAAACAGGCAGTTTCGGCGCGGATATGAAAGTGGCTTTGTTGAATGACGGGCCGGTGACGATTGTAATGGATTCTAAGAATCGGAGCTAAACAAAAAAAACCGACGAACTTTCGTCCGTCGGTCAAACCCCAAAAAACCAAATGAAAACAATCTTCCTTAATGTGCTATCTTATAAGTGATAAGTCACTTCTTGTTTCTGTTACACTATTTATACGCGGGTAACCGGATCAGGTCACATCCGGAACAAAATATTTTCCCAAAAAAAGCAAAAGGCGTGAAAAAAAGGGTAAAACCGCGCGCCAGAATGTAGAACAATAGCCCTGATTTCGGCATTCCTCTTGGGATTGCCACCGCATTTCCCATAAATTACAAAGCAGCTTGGTTTACCTTTGCCGATATCACCAAACTCACTGCCATGTACAATATACTCAACAATCTGCATTCCTGGAACCGTTACATTCTTCTCATCGCCCTGATCTTTGTACTCTTCCGCGCTTACAGCGGCTGGCTGGGCAAAAAACAATACGGTAAAGCCGACAACGCCGCCTCGGCCGCAGCCCTTGGTTTCACCCACCTGCAACTCCTGCTCGGATTGTTGCTTTATGTTACCAGTCCACGCACCAACGAAGCATTCGCCGACATGGGCGCTGCCATGAAAAACTCCTGGCTACGCTACTTCGCCGTGGAACACATGCTCGTAATGCTGCTCGCCGTAGCCGCCATCCAGGTGGGCCGCACGCTTTCGAAAAAAGCTTCCTCCGACGAACAAAAATTCAAAAAACTGGCCATCTGGACCTCCGTAGGTGTAGGCCTCATCATTCTCTCGCTCGCGCCCAAAGGCCTGCTCTTCAGCACCGCCAATGCAGCGATGATGGCACAGTAGCTGAAAGCTGAAAGTGGAAAGCTGAAAGTTCCCTAGGCGGCAACAAACTTTCAGCTTTCCACTTTCAGCTTTCCACTTTCCACTTTCAGCTTTCAGCTTTCAGCTAGTCATGCAAAAACCCGGCATTCCCGAAGGAACCCGCGATTTTGGGCCCGAACAGGTGCGCAAACGCACGTACATTTTTGATACCATTCGCGGCGTTTTCCGCAAGTTCGCTTTCCAGCCCCTGGAAACACCTGCGATGGAAAACCTGAGCACCCTCACCGGAAAATACGGCGAAGAGGGAGATAAACTGTTGTTCAAAATCCTGAACAACGGCGACTTCCTCAAAGACGCCGACGCCGCTGCGCTCGAAAACCGCGACTCAGGCAAACTTACCGGCTCTATCGCCCGGCGCGGACTGCGTTACGACCTCACGGTGCCTTTTGCACGATATGTGGTCATGAACCGCCACGCGCTCACCCTGCCGTTCAAACGTTACCAGATACAACCGGTGTGGCGCGCCGACCGGCCGCAAAAAGGCCGTTACCGCGAGTTTTTCCAGTGCGACGCCGACGTGATCGGGTCGGAAAGTCTCATGTTTGAAGCCGAATTGGTGCAGATCTACGACCAGGCTTTTGCACAACTCAACCTGCCGGTGGTCATCAAACTGAACAACCGCAAAGTGCTGTTCGGCATCGCCGAAGCGGCGGGCATCCCCGAACATTTTATGAGCATGACGGTGGCCATCGATAAACTCGACAAAATCGGTCCAGACGGCGTGCGCAAGGAACTCAGCGAACGCGGCATCCCCGATGCGGCCATCGATACCATCCAGACCATCCTTGCCGCGCCGTCGCGGGAGGCACTGCGGGAAATTTTTGTAAACAGTCCGAGCGGTCTAGCCGGTCTCGACGAAATCGACACCGTGTTCCGCTACCTGAACCCGTCGGGCACCACCAACACGGTGCAGTTCGACATCACCCTGGCGCGCGGACTCAGCTACTACACCGGCTGTATTTTTGAAGTTTCCGCTATTGGTTTTGCCATGGGCAGCATCGGCGGCGGCGGCAGGTACGCCGACCTCACGGGTGTGTTCGGTATGCCCGGCTTGTCAGGCGTGGGCATTTCGTTCGGCGCCGACCGCATTTACGACGTTTTGGAAGGTCTCAGCTTGTTCCCCGAGGCGCTGGCGGAAAGTCCGCTTGTGTTGCTCGCCGCCATGGACGACGCCAGCCACGAATACGCCTTCGGTTGCCTCAACCAATTGCGCGCTTCGGGACTTGTTGCCGAGTTGTACCCCGAGCCGGGGAAATTGAAAAAGCAGTTTGAATACGCCGCCAAACGCGGCATCGGTCACGTGGCCATTGTGGGTGAAAACGAAATGCAAACCGGCAAACTGACGGTTAAAAACCAGTCCACCGGCGAACAGGAAGTGATGGATCTGGACCTGCTGATCAAAATTTTGTCGAAGTAAGCCATCGCCATGAAAATCGGTTTGTTTTTCGGCTCGTTCAATCCTGTGCACATCGGGCACATGATCATCGCCAATTACATGGCGACGCAGACCGATTTGGACAAGGTTTGGTTTGTGGTGAGTCCGCACAATCCGCTGAAACCCAAAAAGACCCTCGCTAACGACTACGACCGTTTGCACCTCGTGCGCCTGGCCATCGGCGACAACACCAAACTGGAGGCATCCAACATCGAATTTGGTTTGCCCCAACCCTCGTACACGGTAGATACCCTGGCGTATTTGCGGGAAAAATACCCCACGCGGGAGTTCAGTCTGATCATGGGGGGTGACAACCTTGGCAGCCTGCACCTTTGGAAAAACCACGAACTTATTTTACAAAACCACGACATCTACGTGTACAAACGTCCGAGTTTCGACCTCGGCGAGTTGGCCACCCACCCGCGCGTACGCCTGTGCGAAGCGCCTTTATTGGACATTTCGGCAACCTACATCCGCGAGTGTATCCGTACGGACAAGTCGATTCGGTATTTGGTGCCGGAGGCGGTTTTTGGGTATTTGGAGACGAGCAGGATGTATCGGTAGGGCTCATTTATTTAAGCTGAACCCTTGACTTTTAAATCATAGATTTCATCGGTGGAACTTTCTATTCCCAAAATAGCTATATCCAATTATAACATAAACATTATGGAGGTAACTAATTTCCAACTTCAAAGAAAATGTGTGGTGTTGTATGATAATACCAATGGGGTAAATCTTTTTTTTACAGATGGCTTTAACATCCTTGAAGCTTTTGAAGAATTTAATTATATTAAATCTATATGCGTGAAAGAAGCTTTTATCGAAAGGGGAATTGGAATAACATATCAACAAGTGAACACGGATATACTAAGTTCCTGTGTGTCAATGTTAGATTTAATAAATCACTTAAGAAGTTTGCCAAAAGACATATTCATTTACAGCTTAGAACTGGAATCTACTGAAATATCAATTACAATATACGACAATAGAGATTTCACCATTAGATATAATAAAAGTGAAAATTTATTCAAGGACATTTTGTTAAAATTGTTTATATCTTGTTTTAAATTCTCACCTGAAACATCTTATTATATTTTGAATGAAATCACTCAATCTCCTGATTTATATTTTTTAATAGATGATTCAGGTATGATTATAGGTAAGTATAAAAATATTGAAGAATGCTATGCATAAAATGCTAATCTCAACCTGCCAAAAGCTTTATTGGCGCACTATTGCTTGAGTTTTTGATTTAACCTTTTTCTGCAATTTCTTGCCCTTAGCCTCTAACACTTCACCTGTTTTTTTGTAATGTGCTATGATGGCACTTACAATTTTGAGATCTTCTTCATTAACTGGCATTGGGCCTATATTAAGGTCAACCCCTTCCGGTTCTTTTATGTATGCCATGGTGATTTATGTTTTAAAATATTGTTTTATGAGTTTGAGCGCAGCGTTTGGGAAAATGATCATTTTATGTCCTCCAACATGTTCTGCCCCCAAGGTGGTTTCGTAGTGTGTGATTAAACTCGTCTTCGCCTGAAACGAAACAAAGCCCTGATATCCTTTATCCCAGGAAAGTTTGCAGGCAAAGGCAAACAAATTTCCTGGCACACCTGTATAGAGTTTATGCTTGCCTAGATTAAAAGGCGCACTTTCCACCAAATGCATGTAAAAGTGATCGGTGTAGTCGCTGATACTTGCTAAACCTTGAACGATATGCGGGTTGTTAACAATGGTCAGCTTATAAACAGACCTATCCAATAGTTTCGACTCCGATTTCCAATCAAACTTCCAGCCATTTTTTTTGGAAATGCCTTTTAAGTCAGTCAATGGAATTTCAAAAATTTCAGTTTCAAAGCTATCACCAGAAATGGTGTTCTGAATGCTGTTCGTCAATCCGTCAATCTCAACGTCAAGTTTGTATTTCATAGGTTGTTTACAAGGATACAAATTTACGAAATTTGAATGACCAATACAAGCTTTGGGCTAAAGCAAGTTGGATCCGAATTCAATTGATTCATTGATCTGTAGAGGGTGGGTTTTTGATTTTATCAGGTTTATCCAAAGCCTTTTTTTCATCGGCTTTGATCCTGCGCTCCACTTTTTTTACATTCTCCGCTGCGGGTAATTGTTCGGGCTGTACGCCCCGTTCATGAAGTATTTTACGAACTGCGAGGTTGTTTTCAACGTGTTCATTTTGAATGGAAGTTTGTCCGTGTAAATCTTTGTCCACAACATTATGGTTGGTGAGTTCAGTGGCAAAATCCTTTGCTTTGATGGTGAGTGTAGGTAAAAAATCGGCCAGTGGACGCCCATCAGGTACGGCAAGTTTGCGCTTCATATCTTGTGTTGTTTGTCCACCAAACAAAGCTTTATCTCCCTCAGACCGTATGATTGCAAATCCTATTTCATCTACGCCTCTTTCGTAAATAATACCTGAAAGTTTGTTTTCGGTTTTTGAAAGCTTCTCACGTGCGCTCACCCTGTCTCTGTCCAACAAACGTTGCTCAATAAGCTCTTGTCTGCGCGTTTGGATGGCGAAATAGGTTTGGGCAAACGCGATTTCCGGCTTTTTTGTCGGATCACCATTTTGAGCGATCAGGTAACAAGCGTAGCGTGTGAGTGCGATATCATCTATCTGTCTTTGTGTGCCACTTCCAATTTCGACCATTTTCCCGACGTCAGCAAAATGGTCCTCTACCTTTTCTCCTGCGCCTTCACATGCATTTTTTGCCTTCTCAATGGTATTGAAAAAGTTATCCCATTTGGCATAGCCTAGTATGCCCTGGAGCTCACGTGCGCTCCAGCATTCCGTTCCTTCAATCAGATAACAGGCGTTTTCAAATTTCTGGAAAAGTTCGTTGATTAGTTCTTTTTTCATAGCACAACGAGTTGTTTTATTTTAAAAAATAAAGATACAATTTGTTTACAAAAAACACAAATCGGTTAAAACAAAAAATTTAAATGCACAGATTGGGAGCATCCTGCAATCAAAATCCTGAAAATCTTCAAATCCTGGGAATCCTGATCAGGCAACCAAAACCCCGTACTTTGCGTCCTGTTTTCCATACAAAGCACTGTACACCATGCGTTTTTTTCCGACCGTCCTCTTTTTGTTTGTCCATACTTTTTTGGCCTTCGGCCAAAACACCACAACCGAGTTTCCGCCGCTGAAAATCGGCGAATGGCGCCAACATTTGCCCTGGCAAAGGGCCAATTACGTGACCCAGAGCGATTCGAAGGTGTATTACAGCACCGAGTGGTCGGTGGTGGAGATCGACAAAGCCGACCGGTCGCCGCGTTTTCTGACCAAAGTGGATGGACTGAGCGATGCCGGTATGGGTGTCATCAAATTCAACAAAGCCAGCAACACGCTGGTGTTGTGTTACGCCAACAGCAACATCGACCTGTGGAACGCCGCAGACGGTTCGGTGATCAACCTGCCGTTCATCAGCAACAACATCAATCTGACGGGCGATAAAAAGATCTACGACGTGGTGTTCGACGGCAAATTCGCCTACCTGGCCTGTGGCTTCGGTGTGGTGAAACTCAACCTCGAACGCGCCGAAACCGAATACACGACGTTTACGGGTATGCCGGTGTATTCCTTTGCCATTTACAAAACAAACCTCTATGCGGGCACCGAAGACGGTTTGTTCCGCCTGCCCGTTGATGACATCAATCCGGCCGATTTTGGCCGCTGGCAAAACGTCGACAACACCGTGGGACTTCCCAATGCCCTGCCAGTTGATGCCATGGCCGTGCAGTTCAACGACCTGCACCTCGGCGTCCGCAAAGTATTGTACCGCTTCAACGGCGACGTTAAAGCCGACACCATCGGCATCGATGCCAACCTCAGCGTAAACTACCTCAGCGCCGAAGGGGCAGGACTTATGATCGGCTGGCGCAAAGATTTTCAGGGACGAGTGACTTACCGCGAATTCAACGGCGCACAATACGAGATCAATTATCCCTGCGAAGCGAACATCCCCAATTACGGCATTGAAGACGGCACCAAAAAGTTCTGGTTCGCCGATGCCACCGACGATTTCCGCTTTTACGATGCGGAAATCAACCAATGCGATCGATTCCATTACAACTCACCTTACCAGCACCGCAGTACCGAGATTCGAACGGCAAGGGGTAAAGTTTTTGTTGCTACGCCCGGCGCCAAAACCGACCTGACGGCCTTGTACGATCCCACAGGCGTATACATTTTCAACAACCAGCAGTGGGAGCGTTTCAACGGTACAACCCACCCCGAACTTGTTGACGGCGGCTGCAACGTTGACCTTTGGCGCGTTGCGCCCAGTGAAAGGGAAGAGAAATTTTATGTAGGAAGTTTTGTGGGCGGTCTCGTGGAGGCTACCGGCGACGGCGCCTCCACCAAATGTTACACCCAATACAATTCCATCCTTCAAAATGCCGGCATTTCGGGCGCCAGCCGTACGGCCATCGGCGGCATGGAATACGATGCCTCGGGCAACCTCTGGATCTGCAACTACGACGCCGCTTCGCCCATCGCCGTTTTGAAACCAGACGGCACCCTGCGCAACTTTTCCGCCGCACCGGCCAACAACCTGCTCCAGGTGGCCGTAGACGGCAGCGGGTACAAATGGTTCGTGGTAGGTTTCAACGGCGGCGTAATGGTATACGACTCAGGGCAGGACCTCGACAGTCCCTCCGACGACCGCTACCGCATCCTCAACACCACCAACAGCGTGTTGCCGACCAATACGGTGAATCACATCCGTGTCGACCTTGAGGGCGACGTATGGGTAGGTACCCAACAGGGCGTGGTGAGTTTTGAATGTGGCAGCAACGTGTTTGATGCCAGTTGCCGGGGATCACGGCGCATTGTGACGGTTGACGATTTCAACGGTTACCTGCTCGAAACCGAAGACGTGCGTTGCATCGCCGTGGACGGCGCCAACCGCAAATGGTTCGGCACCAGCAACGGCATTTTTGTGCAGTCGCCTACCGGCGAAAACCAGGAAGGTCGTTTCACCAGCACCAACAGTCCGCTGTTCGACAACAGCATCTCAGCCATGGGTTACGACGGACGTACCGGCGAAATGTGGATTGGCACCGAAAAAGGAATGATCTCCGTTCGTACTGAAGCCACCACCGGCGGCGTTGTTAACAGTGATGAGCCGTATGCTTATCCAAATCCGGTGCGACCGGGTTACGACGGCCCCATAGCCATTTACGGTTTGGCCCGCGACGCCAACATCAAAATCACCGACGTGGCTGGCAACCTTGTGTATGAAGGTCAGGCATTGGGTGGACAAGCCGTTTGGGACGGTCGCGATTACCTCGGCCGTAGGGCAGCATCGGGTGTTTACCTGGTTATGGCAACCAGTCAGGCATCGTTTGATGACCCCGATGCGATTATTACCAAGATCGTATTGTTGCATTGATTTTTTTCAAACAAACAACCCAATCCAATGAAGTGTATCGTTTTTTTACTCCTGCTGCCGTTTGGCGTATCAGCGCAAGTTCAGTTTGGTGAATTGTACACGCTCGAAAAAAACGAGTTTATCATCGAATTTTTGGAAGGAAGGAACGGGCAGTTGATGTTGTTAAAAACTGTGGAAGGCAAAAAAAACAGTCTGCCCGACTGGCGTTTGGAGACCTACGACGATAAGCTGAAAAAAACGTTGACGGCGCCCATGGACGCTCCCATTTGGAATGGTGAAGCCGCCGATTTTTTGCAGCTTTTCCAAAAAAAGGACAAAAGCGTCGTGTTGTTCTGGTATGCTTTTGAAAAAAGCAAAAACAAACACCAAATCCTTTGGTCGGCCCTCGACGAAAAAGGCTCCATTGTACCCCTCAAACTTGCTACGGAATTTGAGGGTGATGAAAAAGACGACGCAACCTTTGCCTTCCTTTTGTCGGAAGACAATTCCAAATGGCTGATCAGGAAGCGGGCGCCCAATAAAAAAACCAGTTCAGACGAACTGACAGTCAGCGTTTTGGATGCTGTTTTCAACCCTTTGTGGAAAAGCAAAATTGAATACCCGTACGCCAGCGATAAAACGGTTATAGAATCATTTGACGTCGACAACAGCGGCCACCTATTGTACATTTTATCTTCAGACACCAATGTAAAAAGTAAAACGCAGGAAAGTGTGCGCCAGGAAGTGTTGGTATACGAAGGGTCGCCCAAGCCTGCACGAAGCATTGTTTTGAACGGTAATGGACAAATATTGGTTGATCCGAATGTTGTGGTTTTTAAAGATAAGGTGATGGTTGTGGGTTCGTACTGCAACATTGCCAGCAAAAAGGACTATTTCAGCAATACTTCCGTTGGTCGCATGGGTGCATTTCATACCATCATCGAACCGGCCACAGGCAAAGCAGGAAACATTGCCTACACCCCATTCAGCGAAGCCACCTACGCTTATTTCCAGGTGAAGGAA
The DNA here is from genome assembly GCA_020847915.1 of Saprospiraceae bacterium. Classification (GTDB taxonomy): domain Bacteria; phylum Bacteroidota; class Bacteroidia; order Chitinophagales; family Saprospiraceae; genus M3007. Next base: position 25,397 of record JADLBE010000005.1, read on the forward strand.
AAAGACGTTAACAAAGGCATTTATGGCGTCAGGTTGGAATCCATTTTGCCCGACGATGATGGCGGCATGTGGTTGGTGTTTCAGGAAGGTTCAGCCACCTCTTACGAAGGCGGTAACAAATGGCACACCATGTACGAGGCCGGCCCGTTGTTGGTGTACAATTACGACAACACCGGAAAGTTTCAAAAAGAAACGTTTGTTCACAAAGCCATCAACGCCAGCGACGACGCTTCGGGCGTGGGTTACATTGTGTTGTCAGAGCAACAGTCTCTTCATTTTATCTACAACAACGCCTCCAAAAACTGGGGAGCGAACGTAAAAAAACACACCGACCTTTGGTTTGGGCACACGCCTCAAAGCACGTACAAAGGCACCAACAAGGACACCGACGTGGTGTACAGCCGTTTGAGTCCGGATGGCAAGGTGAAAAGTGAAAAATTATCGGGAGCAACGAAAGATGCGTTGTTTCTAAACTACCTTTCGGTGGTTCAACCGGGCAACGGCACAGCCGTGTTCATCACGGGAAGAGATGAAAAGTACAGGTTGAGCCGACTGACCTTTGCCAAATAAATTTCGCATCATGCAAACCCGGCTCCTGTTCCTCCTTCCTTTTCTTTTATTTTTTGCAGCGAAGCTGCAGGCACAATACGAAGGCGAATACCTGGGAGCTTATGCCGGCGTAGTTACTGCCAAAGGCGATTTTACCGATGTTTTTAAAACTGGTTTTGAAGCCGGTGTAACGTACCGAAACCAACGCGCTGGCAGTTCCTGGAACATGCGCATCGGTTACATACGTATGGAGCCGCAAAGCGCTTACGAACAAACCGACTCCTCGGTGTATTATCTCGAGCCTTTTCGTGGGCTCGATTTTCGGTTCGGTCTCGATTTCCATTTGTTTTCGGACAACGGATACCGGAAATTTTTTCCCACCCTGGGTTTGGACATGGCTTACCAGCTTACACGACTTGAAGGCGTGCTCGACAGCGGTGGATTTGAGGAAATTGGACGACTCACCGGCGCGCCGGTGGTGGGGTTGCAATACCACCTTAACGACAACCTGATGTTGCGGGCGCATGCCGAATGGAGTTTTTCGTTCGGCAGCGACATCAACATTGGTACAGGAGCAGCCAAACTCGAATCGACGCTGCTGCCGGGCTATTTTTTAACGTTAACACGCCGATTGTAGCACCATGGCCACTACTACCCTCACCGACGAAACGTGGAAAAGGTATTTGCGACAATTCAGCTTGCAAGGCTGGGGCCTGGAAACGTACGAATTGCTGAAGGGAAAAAAAGTGTTGGTACTGGGAGCCGGTGGCATTGGTTCGACATTGTTGCCTTACCTCGCGGGAGCGGGCGTGGGCGCAATCACCGTAGCCGACGGCGACCGCATAGAACTTTCGAATCTGCACCGACAGGTTTTGTATACGGCTGAAGACATTGGTATGTTAAAAGC
>JADLBE010000006.1 GCA_020847915.1 Saprospiraceae bacterium
ACCCTTGGAACGGTTTATGCAACCAACAATTTACCCGTTTTTGATTTTGTTTCGCCCCTGCAAACAGGCGTAACGTACTACATCTCCGCCATCGCCGGCAACAATGTCGCAGGTTCGGTTGATCTGAACGATCCATGTTTGAACATCGCGTTTGGCGCCCCGGTGCAGTGGCGACCACTTCCAACGGCTTCGCTTTCCGGTGATACCAGTTTTTGTACGGGCGGAAGTGCCACGTTGGTTTTTAACGGAACAGGTCTTTATCCGCTTCAGGCAACCTACTTAACCGCCGGAGGAACACCTCTGACAGTAAGTATTCCCGGTCAGCAACCGGTTGTTTTGCCGGTAACACCCCAATCGACCACAACCTACACCCTGGTTTCCGTATCGGACGGCAATGCGCCCGTCTGCACGACCACGCTAAACGATCCGGCTACGGTCAGCATCGTACCCGATCCGGTGGCCGATGCAGGTTTGGATCAGTCCATAGGTTGTGCTTCGGCTTCCGTTACTTTGGGCGGACCGGCCACAAGCACCGGGGCAGGCATCCTGTACGAATGGTCCTTTCAGGGAGCCGTCGTGGGCACTTCAAAACAACTGACAGCCACCGATGCCGGTACTTACAACCTGTTGGTCACCAATGCTGGCGGTTGTACGGCCAGCGATGCCGTGACGGTCGTTGTGGATCAAACCGAGCCGATGGCCCATGTGATCACTGTTCGTGAAATCACCTGTTACGGCGACAACGACGGCAGCATTGTGCTCGATTCCATTGTCAGCGCGCATCCGCCAGTTTTGTTTTCAATAAATGGTGGTCCGTACGGCCCGGCGCAACAGTTTTTCCCGCTTGGTCCGGACACGTACGTCATCTCCCTGCAGGATGCGGCAGGTTGCGAATGGAGCACCGGTTCCATTGTACTGGCTCAACCGGTGGAAGTGCTGGTTGACCTGGGCGCCGACGTGGAAATTACCCTTGGCAACGATGTAAGCTTAACGGCACAAACGAACCTACCTCTGGACAGCCTCGAATCGGTGGTCTGGACGCCATTGCTGGACACCCTCAATGCCGGCACGCTGACGCAAAGATTTACACCATTTACCAGCCGCATCGTTACACTAACCGTTACCGATCAAAATGGATGTACGGACGAGGACGAGGTGCTTGTGGTGGTGCAACGGCCCGATGAATTGTACATTCCCAACGTCATCAAACCGGGCACAGGAATCAACGAACGCCTCGTGGTGTTTGGCGGCGCCTCGGTAGCCGGCATCGACTACCTGCGCATCTACGACCGTTGGGGCGGGCAGGTGTACGAAGACCTGGACTTCCTGCCCAACGACTATTCCAGGGGTTGGGATGGTCGGGCAAAAGGCAAAATTGCAGGTCCGGGCGTGTACGTGTATTATGCGCTGGTGCGTTATGTGGATGGAACCACGGAATTGGTCAAAGGAGATGTGACGGTGATGTGGTGAAAAAAATATGAAATTAACGAATTGCCAAAACCGCGACGCCAAACCAATCGTTTGACCATGGAATCTAAACAGCCTTTGAAACGGCACAAAGCCTTGCAGCCCCTGAGCCGCGAGCACCATTACGGCTTGTTGCTCGGCTGGAAAATCCGCACCGGATTTGCCAAGGGCATCACCGTTGAAAGGATGAAAGCGTATGCCGACTGGTTTTTTCTGCAGCATCTGACGGCGCATTTCGACATGGAGGAAAAACATGTGTTTCCACTGCTGGGCCTGGATCATCCCATGATCGAAAGGGCCCTCAACGAGCATGTTTTACTTAGGCAGTTGTTTGCCGCCAACGACGACCTGGGCTACCATTTGAGCCAGATAGAGGATGTTTTGGAAGCGCACATCAGGTTTGAAGAAAGGGAATTGTTTCCCGAAATACAAAGGATGGCCACGGAAGAACAAATGGCCGAAGTGGAACGGTTGCACGGCGGTGATGTGCCGGTGGATGACTGGGGAGACAAGTTTTGGGAGAAGTGATTTGGGTTGTTGTTTGTAATTTTACAAAAATTTCATCCACATGGCACAAACTGCAAAACCATACACTCCGGTTGATGAAAAAGTTGCACGTTATGCCAAGGCGTTGGGCCATCCGGCACGTATCGTGATTTTGCGTTTTTTAGACCAACAATGTTCCTGTTTCGCCGGCAACATTGTGGAGCAGTTGCCCATTGCAGCCTCAACCGTTTCGCAGCATTTGAACGAACTGAAAGATGCCGGATTGATTCAGGGTACGGTAACACCACCCACCATCAAATATTGCATCAACCGCACCAATTGGGAAGAAGCCAAACGATTGTTGTATGGTTTTTTTGAGGGTGAAGCCGATCAGCCGAAGTCTGCTGATGGCGCGGTGAAAAGTTGTTCGTAAGTCCATTTCAGCGTAATTTATTGGTCTTTTTATAGCCAAGTCACGGGTCTGCTCGCGCATCATTGTGTCTGCTGACAGCCGTCATATTTTTTTGCTCCATAGCTTCGTAATTTTACGAATAACTAAAACCGAAGCATCATGATAGTCATCAAAGTACTTGGCACGGGTTGCGCCAAATGCAAACAAATGGAAAACACGGTACGAACCGTTGTGGCCAACATGGGCATTGAGGCCACCGTTGAAAAAGTGGAAGACATCGAAAAAATCATGGAATACAACGTCATGGTTACGCCTGTTTTGGTCATTGATGAAAAAGTAACCATCAAGGGCCGGGTTCCCAGCGAACAGGAAGTGAAGGCATTGCTGTCCTAATACAATCGCCATGTTCGACTGGATCCAATACTTTGCCGACTGGCTGATTTACAGCATAATCGGTATACAGCAGGGTACACACCTGGGTGATGCGCTCAATTTTTTCGTGTACGACACCATCAAAATCCTGGTTCTGCTGCTGCTCATCACCTTTCTGATGGGCATTGTAAACGCTTATTTTCCGATTGACCGCATCCGGAATTTCCTCAGCCGCAACAAACTTTACGGCGGTGAATACGTAATGGCCTCCTCCTTCGGTGCCGTTACACCGTTTTGCTCCTGTTCGTCGGTGCCGCTTTTTATCGGCTTCGTAAAAGGTGGCATTCCCCTGGGCGTCACATTCGCCTTTTTAATCACTTCACCGTTGGTAAACGAGGTTGCAGTTGCTATTTTTCTGGGCATGTTTGGTTTCAAAACGACCGTCATTTACGTGGTCAGCGGCATTTTATTGGGTGTCGTAAGTGGTATTATTTTGGGAAAAATGAACCTGGAACCCTTGCTCACCGAGTGGGTGCGCACCATTCAGGCCAATGCCGAACGTGAACGGGAAACCTTCGAATTGGAAAAACTGACTTTGCTCCAACGTTTACCCGGCATCTGGAACGAAGCGTTCGGCATCGTCAAAAGTGTGTTCCCGTACGTGATCATCGGCATCGGTATCGGTGCGGCCATGCACGGCTATGTGCCGGAGGGATTTTTTGAAAAATACATCGGAAAAGACACCTGGTATGCAGTGCCACTTGCGGTAATTCTTGGTGTTCCCATGTATGCCAATGCAGCGGGCATTGTACCGGTCATCCAGGTTTTTGTGGCAAAAGGTATTCCCATCGGAACTTCTTTGGCATTTATGATGGCCGTGGTTGGGCTCTCCATCCCGGAAGCCACGCTGCTGAAAAAGGTGATGACCGGAAAATTGATCGCCATCTTTTTTGGCGTCGTATCGGCGTGTATCATCCTTTCGGGGTATGTTTTTAACGCGATTTTGTAACCCATACAGCCTTAAAAAACAATGGATAACAAAATGCTTTTTACACTTTGGCAGGAAGCCCGCACACGTTTATCCAACCAGTTGGCAAACATTGTAGAGGCCGATCTGCTTAAAAAACTGGGCGGTGCTCCCAACAGTGCCGGTTTCCTGATGCGCCACATCGCCGATGTGGAATTGCTTTTTTCTAAAAATGTATTTGCCCAAAAAGACGTGCAAATACACGCCACAACCGTGATCACCCAACACGATACCGGTGCGTGGACCAACCTCCCGGAACTGCTCGATTACCTGAAATACGCCCACGATTGTCTTGAAAAAGCCATCCTCGCACAATCGGATGACGCCTGGTCGGAGGAAATCATTACTAAGGAATTCGGTACCAAAACCAAGGCCGAAGCGCTCGGACGTATCGTGTCGCACACGGCGTACCATGCCGGACAACTGGCTATTGTTTTGAAATATGGAACTTCTAATTAACCTATTATTTTTTGTCATGAAAATTAGCACTTTGCATCTCCTGATCTTCACCAGCATCATGCTCTCGGCATTTAAAAGTGAGGCTCAAAAAATGGTTGGCGCCAGTGGGTCATCCAAAATAGAAGTCATCGATTTCCATACTACCCACCGTTGCAAATCCTGCCTGGCCATCGAAAAAGCGGCCCGAAGCGTTGTAGAAACCGATTTTGCCAACGAAGTCAAAGCAGGCAAAATCATTTTTAAAACGGTGGATGTGGACGATTCCAAAAATGCAGCACTGGCGGAAAAATTTGAAGCAAGCGGTACGGCATTGTTCGTTTACAACGGTAAAACCGGACAAGCTTTTGACCTCGCCGACGCCGGATTTACCTACGCCGTCAGCAACGAAACCAAATTTAAAGAATACCTGAAAACGGCCATTCGCAACAACTTAGCCAAACTTTGACATGACCGAATGGCTCAATGAACTGGCCCATGCCAGGGAAATTCCCTGGCTGGCCGCTTTTGCTTTGGGTTTGCTTACGGCGGTTAGCCCTTGTCCGCTGGCAACCAACATCACCGCCACCGCCTACATTGCCAAAGGATTTACCGAAAAAAAGAA
>JADLBE010000007.1 GCA_020847915.1 Saprospiraceae bacterium
CTTGTACAAAAGGAGTATCTTTTTCAAATGCTATGTTGAAAGCCATCAATCCGACATAGTTGCCATCCGTCACGACATCCGTTAGATAGGTCATTAATTTTAAACGTTGTGCAGAGTCTCTTGTATCAAATTTGGCATAAAACAATTGGTAATTATTGGGATTGTAAATGCTGTTGGGTGGTAATTGTACAAACCTTCCTGTATTTTGGTCTGCAACTACAACGACGACTTCATTTTTAACTCCTCCCCATGAATAATCACCATAAGCTCCTTCAAAGTAAGCGTTTTGGATACCCGGATAAAGTCCCGGCGTTCCTATACCTCCTGAACCCCACCGATGCGCAACCTGCATGGAAATACTTGAATTGTCCTCAGCATATTCCAGATTTCTTTCAACACTGTCGCGTAAAATATTGGAAAACAATCCATTGATGTATTGTCCGAAATCCGATTGGTTCCAACCTGGTTCGCTGTTTGCAAGGTGCACGAAGGACCTGGTTTTCCACAAATAGGCATTGTTCAATAAGGTGTCTTTGGCTACCCGCCAATAGTACACCATACTGTCTTTCAGCACAACATCGGGCGACCAGGTGATCAAACCAGGTATCTGATCTGCACTGTAAACTTTTTTCCAGGGTGTATCAAATGTTTCCAGGGTATCCAGTTCAAAAAGTACTTTTTTGCCGGTTGGCGCCGTGTTGAGCGAGGTTACGGAAAACGTTACAGAGTTATTATCAAGAATACCGTAGTCATTTGGATACAAGGGGTCAATTTCATTGGAATAAAAAAACACTTCTACGCCTGAACCACCAAGAAGTTCATTGTTTTGCTCCGCACCTGAGGGTTTTTCTTCAATAACATTCAGTGGGTCAACCGTAAGATTGAACCGGTTGAACCCTGGTTGACTTCCATTAACATCAATCTGGTATTGAAGGGATGTTTCAAAGGCCGGCGCCGGAATGGTATCCAGAATTCTGAGAACCTGGGTATTGTCTGGCAATTGTTGCTCGATACGTACCACCAGATCTCCACCGGAATTTTCTCCGATATTGGCGATCGAAACTTTTAAATCGACCTTATCATCGTCCAAACTTACAGGATTGGGGGCCACACTTACCGAGGTTGCATCGGGTGTATAATCCGGTCCTGGAAAACTGTGTAAACGTACTGCAGGATCCCCTTGTAATTGGAATTGATGTAAGGCTGCCTGCAGGTCAGGCGACTGGGCATTGATAAGATCAGTTGTTGTGTTTTTCAACTGTTCTCCAATGGTTTTTCCATAATCTACACCACCCATACGTTGGTAATAATTTTTAGAATATTCTTTCAAAGCGCCCGTGTATCCATTAAATACCATGGCACAATAGGCGATTGCACCCCGATCCGGCTCCATCACGAAGTTTTCACCAATACCTTTGGTTACATTGGAACAAATACCTGAATAACAACCATTTACAAGCATGAATGGGTACCGCCCCTTGTTGTTGTAACTGTTGGCTTCACCAATGTCGTAATCCACGAAGGTGACCGAGGAGTGTCCAAAAATAGTCCACAGGGAAATGCCGGAGTTGATAAGTTCCTGCATTTGTTCGTATCCGGTCAATTGGATCGGATCGTTGGATGCTTTAAAAAAACTGGATACTTCACCACCGAATCGGTTGTTTTCAGCAATGCCTTTTAATTCATTCACATAACTTCGAATCAATTGTTGTTCGTCCGCATCATTTCCACCTCCGTTGTGCACGATACGTTTCATCCATTGTCTGGAAGGAATATCCTGAGCACCGAGACTAAGTTGTTGTTCGTGCTCTTTAACTTTATCCAAATAATATTTAATTTCAGCAGGTCTGATGGCAGCCAAACGGCCTATGGAAATCAATGGTGTTGTAAGCCCGCCTCCGGACATGGTAAACGGTACGTCGGCGCCCCAAAAACCATGGGACGGCACATAAAACAAAGAATCGGCAAATTTTTCCTGTTTAAGGGAGTCACGAAATTCAGGATAATTCAATGACTTGCCGATAATGAACAAATATTTGGGATCGGTCCAATTCTTGTGAACATATTGGACAAGATGGCGTAATGCGGCAGGGTGGAACCTTTGTCCCCAGGCAAATTGTTCGTACAATTCGTTGATTTCCAGCGTTGCAACAGTGTAATTCCCACCTTCGGTACTGCTGCGGTAATCGGCGTATTCCTGCACCCAATTGGCGCCGTTGTTTTCCGGGTCACTGAACAATTTTTTATTGGAAACAATGATGTAATCGGCATTCACATTCCTAAAATCTGTGAATTTGTGTGGTGTTAAGCCATCAATATTTTTTATGTTTGTTGATGCGGTCAACAATACATCAGCACCCAGGTTATATGGCGGCAGAAAAGCTTTAACCGTATTGTTTTCTACAGTTGCTTCAATTCGAATCCGGTTGTTAAAATCCATGAGTATCGGCGCATCCATTCCACTTGAAAAATCATTAATTTCCAAATATTTGCCAATGCTTTCTGAAGGCTCCAATGCGAATTTTATGGAACTTATGCCGTCAAAATCAAATGACCTGGCATAACGAATGGAAGCAGCTGCGATAAAACACTGATCCAAATTGTTATAAACTGCATTAACGCGGATATTGGTTGATTCTGTTAAATCCTGATGGGATATTTCTTTGTTCTGCTGAACAACTTTCCACACATCAAAAGAATCTGTCGCCATCAACAGGTTGTTTACAACCAACTGCAATCTATGGAATTGCAACGATTTTGCGCCGTACCTGACTGATAGGTTTGCAGGTTGCAGTATGTTCGTTATATGCGGCAATTCAAGCGTTATTGCAGGAGACTGACTGATACTGCCCCCCCAGCCATCTCCATCAAACAAAGAGAACAATACCTTGTAAGAACGATCCCTTTTGATGGAATCCGAGATAAGTGTGGTATCCACCGTATACCAACACCATTCCTCCTTCGCCGGCACATTGCTCAAATCATTCGCCACGCCCACCATCCGCAAGGGCGCCCCACCTTCCGGCTGGTTTACCAGATAATACGCCGAGGTATCGTTAAACATGCTGTATTCCGGATTTACCTGCTGCGTTTCCGGATCTTCAAAAAGGTGCCGGTCAAGCTCACCACGGTTTTTCCTGCCGTAAAATTCCACAAAATCACTGCCGCCGAACAAACCGTCCGTGGTGACGTACATCGGCACTTCTTCGCCATTGTGGTACAGCCTCAGTTCACTGCCCGGCGCCGAAGCAATATCCGGGGCGTTTTGCAGCATAGCGTACGGTACACGGTAAATGCCGTCGGCCGCAACTTTAATTTTGTAATAGGTTTTGGAAAAATCGATCCACTCGTTGCCGTACAAAGTATCGCTGCCATGGATGATCTGGGCATGGCCGAATTGGGACGAAAAAAGCAGGAGTAAAAGCAGAACAAATCGCATGGTAGTGTTTTGGGTTTTCGAAACCAGGGGTATGCCGAGGTTTCGGTGCA
>JADLBE010000008.1 GCA_020847915.1 Saprospiraceae bacterium
GAAACCAAATCAGAAGCCTATGCCTTAGAGCGAAGGCTAAAAGCACTTAAGTCTCGAAAAGCACTGGAAAAGTATATCCTAGACCAAGCATAGTTCAGCTGGTACAGAGCGTCCCGACCGAAAAGTCGGGAATGTCGGGAGTTCGAATCTCTCTGTGCCCACCAAGGCCACCCAAACGGGTGGCCTTTTTTTATGGTTAAGCTTTATCGTTGACACGGAGTACACGGAGGAGGACAGAGAACACAGAGGGGTGTCCGGCGATGCCGTCCATACAACAAAACCTTTTTTATGTTTGGACGGCGTAGCTGGACACCCCTCTGTGTTCTCTGTCCTCCTCCGTGTACTCCGTGTCAAAGATTTCGCAGCCAAACTAAAGCCACAATGTCAGTTATTCAGCCCATCGTTGATTGCTTAACAACAACCACTGTCCGGTGCACAGCAACCTTTGCCAGCTTCTGCAGCGAGGTTGCGCAGTTCGAGTTTCCGTTTTTCCGTTTTTTGTTTGTAAACTTCAGGGTCACCGCCGGGTTTTTCCGCGTACACGGTGATGCTGAAAATGCCGGTTTTGGACTCGACGAATGCTTTCAGTTCTTCCGGTGAAAGGTACTCGAGCAGGATTTCATCGGGAATCAGGATGGGTTTTTCTTTCTGAACAACCAGGTTTTCAAAACCAGCCTTGCGGATGGCGTCCAGGTAATCGTATTTTTGGATGGCGCCCGACACGCAACCGGCATACATTTCCGCCGTGTCGCGAAGTTTTTCGGGAAGATCGCCGATCAAAACAACATCGGAAATGCTGAAATGCCCGCCCGGACGAAGCACACGGAAAATGTCCTGGAACACATTGACTTTGTTGGGTACGAGGTTCAACACGCAGTTGCTCACCACCACATCGGCCGTGGCATCGGCTACGGGCATCGACTCGATGTCGCCTTCCCGGAACTCGACGTTGTTGTAACCCAACCTGTCGGCGTTTTTACGCGCGAGGTTGATCATGGCCGGGGTGAAATCCACGCCGATGACCTTGCCGCCCGGACCGGTCTCTGCACGGGCCACAAAACAGTCGTTGCCGGCACCGGAACCGAGGTCGACCACCGTGTCGCCAGGCTGTATGTGTGCAAATTCGGTGGGCAGGCCACAACCGAGTCCCAGATCGGCATCGGCGTGGTAGCCGTTGAGGTGATCGTACGTGTCGGACATGATGGTGTACGTGCCGCACGGCCCCGAGCCGCAGCAGGAGGAGGCGTTTGTGGTTTTGTCCTGCAAGGCGATTTCGGCGTACTTTTCGCGGACGACTGTTTTCAGAGCTTCTTCGTTAATCATTGCTTAATTCAGGTTAGTTTTAAAAAAATGTATCGTAAAAAGACGATGATTCAGGGCAAATTTTTTTACCCGCCGATCAACAGCAGGTCTGATCGGCAGTTTGAATGAAAAAGCTTTTCAGCATGTTTTCGAAACGTTTGAAAGCTTTTTGGTCGATGCAATAGCAGGATTTGGCGCCTTCTACGGTGCCTGAGATGAGTCCGGCTTCTTTCAGTTCTTTCAAATGTTGCGAAACGGTGCTTTGCGCCAAAGGCAAAACTTCCACAATTTCTCCACAGATGCAGGACTGCCTTTGCGCCAGCTCTTTCAAAATGGCAATGCGGGCAGGGTGGGCGAGGGCCTTGGCCAGGTTGGCCAGCTCCTGATCTTCCTGGGAAAAAACTTCTTTTTTGTTCGTTGTCATCCGTTGAATGTCTGATTCATCGCAAAGTTACGATGATATTTTGGAAAAGCAATAGGTTAAATAAATTAATCGTATTTTTACGATTAATATTTACGCTTTCTACTTTTTAGCCGTGAAACGAACCTTTGTTAAAAGGTATTGGTCCGACTTATCCCTTACATCCACCTGCATGGTAAGCGGCGTAAATACATCGAGGTTGGTGATCGGGATCACTTTGGTGTACAACACGCCGGTGCTGTCGTTCACCAACGGCATGTCTTCAAAATAAACCGACCCATCGGAATCTTTGGTCACCTCAATACGGGCTTCCTTCAACCCTTCCGCATCGGAAAAATAAACTTCAATGACCATTTCGGCTTGTTGTGAATCACCGTTTATCGGTGAAACAATGATAATGCCCGGAGTTTCGTCTTCTGCTTTGCAGGATGAAAAAAAAGCGATGATGCCCAAACCAAAGGCAAACAGGTAATTTATTTTGAAAATCATGGATTTACTTGTTTTAAGCGGTGCTCCTAAACGTTACAACATGGAATACTTTCGTTTAGCCAAAGTTAGGAACTTGTTCTCATCCCTTATGAAAATTTAATCGCGGCCCGCAGGTTTGGCTTTTCACCGTGTAGCCGTATTTTCACAAAAAATACACGCTACGCGAAAAACATGTCCAAACTCGACCTCGAACACCTTACCACCAAAGCACGGGAAGCCGTGGCTGATACGGCCCATTTCCTCCGCACCGAACAAAGCCGCGTGCGCAGCGAACACATCGAAGAAAAATTCATGAACGGGCTCGTGAGTTATGCCGACCGTCAGGCCGAACGTATGCTCGTCGAACGCCTCAGCAAACTAATTCCCGAAGCTGCTTTTTTTACCGAAGAAGATACGGTTGAAAATACCGAAGCCGAATTTCAATGGATCATCGATCCGCTCGACGGTACCACGAACTACCTCTACGGCCTTGGTCACTATGCCGTGAGTGTTGGCCTGCGCCACAACGACGAACTGGTTTTGGGCATCGTGCATAACGCCGTCAACGACGAGCAGTTTTACGCCTGGCTCGACGGCGGCGCATGGTGCAACGGGCAGGCCATCCGCGTAAGCGAACGGGCCGATTTCCGCAGATGCCTCATTGCAACGGGTTTCCCTTCCCATAATTTTGAACACGCCGAAGCATGGTTCGATACCCTGCGCAGTTTTATGAAAGTTTCACGCGGTGTTCGCCGCTTCGGCTCGGCAGCCCTCGACATGGCCTACGTGGCCGCCGGCAGGTACGACGTGTTTTTTGAATACGGACTGAGTGCATGGGACGTGGCCGGTGGGGCAGTGCTTATCCGTGAAGCCGGTGGCCGTTTGAGCGATTTTAAAGGCGGCAATGATTTTTTGTTCGGAGGAGAACTGATAGCGACCAGCGGATTTGCTTTTGATGAAAGTTTGGAAATTGTGCAGCGGTCGTTTGGGAAGTAGCCGTGGGAATTTTTCAAGATCTTCCGTTGTTACAAACAAATGGAACACCAACATCTACCCTCATTCCCCCACCTCGAACCCTTAATCGAGGAACTGGACCGGCTGTCAGGAACCGCATTCAACACGGTTATGCTTGAAGTTTTTCGCCGCCGTGCCGCGCAAAACCAACCGGGCCGTCTTTTGCGGCAATGGATGGAAAACAGGTTCGTCCGGCCGGCACAATCCAACGTTATGGCTTTGAAAGCATTGGAATTGCAATGGCTTCAATTCGCCGAAAAGCATGCTTTCAAGCCGGTTATACTGTCGCCGGTAGCGCCACTGGGCGTGTGTTCCGGTGTGGCAGCAGTGCATCAAAACAACGTGGTGAGCAGTTTGCGTGGAACGGAAGTGGTGTCCGATGCTACCAACGTTTTGGCATTGCTGGCTGCTGATTTTTTTAAAAATGGATCCTCGCCGGAAACACATTATGCTACAACACACCGGCATTTGCGCGCGCAGGCTTTTGATAATCCGGCGTTTTCAGCGCATTTCAGTGCGTTTTGTATGCTTTCTGCAGGAAAAGATACCGGCAGCCACATGTTTGAATACGAACAACTGATCCGACACATTCACATCAACAGACGACTCATCACATCAGCACTGCCAAATGCCAGATTACGCCTGCATTGGTTTGTAACCAATACCAACCATCCGCTGGCACAACGTTTTATAGACGAAAAAACTTCTTTCGATGGTATGGCGGTTTCCTTTTCGGATAAAACCAACTTCGCATACTACCATCCACTTCAATTTAAATTGTATGCGGAAACACCCATGGGTGAACTCGATTTGGCCGATGGCGGTGTGGTGTCCTGGGTACAACAACTCACCGGAAATCAAAAATTGCGGACGGTCATCAGTGGCATAGGATTGGAACTGGTAGCCAATCTGCAAAACGGGCAGGGGATTTAGTACACAATAAATATTCATTTCGATTCCAAATGTCGGAATGGAATCACCACCCCCTGTATTTCGGCGGTTTGATGTTTTGCAAACGCAAATAAACTATAATCTGGCCCCTGTGGTGGGTCATGTGGTCGTGCATCAGCATGATGATTTGCCGCTTGCTTTTGGGGCCGGCAAAAAAATCGCCTTTAACCGCCAACGAGTCCGGCGATGTTTGCTGGATGGCCTCCTCTGCATAAGTAAGGGAAGCCTCCAACAGCTCAATTTCTTCTGCCGGTGTGCGGTGCTCTTTGGCTGTTAAAGGATGTTCAAACGTCTTGCCGGTCAGGTGGCCACCGGCCAGCCAAACCATGTTTTTTCCGATGTGGGCCAGTTGTTCGCCGAACGACATTTCCTCCGGAACCGGCTTGAAACCAAACTGGTCCTCCGGCATCAAACGCGCCGTTTCAAGGGTATAAGCAGCGGCGTTTTGCCACTTGATGAAGGCCTCCTGTACAAACATGGAATCCTGCGCAACCAGCTTTTCGGGTGCATACAACATTATGGCAACCACCAACAGGCAGGTCATGGGGGGAACAACGTTTTTCATAAAAAAGAGGCTTGGTTTAAACAGTGAACGAAATGTGCCAAAATTTGTTCTTAAAGTAATATTAAGTTCATGTATTTCCCATTCAAATTCAAAGAAATACCATTAAACCATTAACATGAAAGTATTTATCATCGTATTGGCAGTTTTGGTCGTATTGTTCCTGGCCTTTCAAATTTTCATAACCATGTCGACCAACAAAACAGAAAAGCAAGCTTACGAAGTCATCCATTCAACCAAAGGTTTCGAAATCCGGTTTTATCCTTCCGCAACCATGGCTTCCATTGTTTCTTCTGCAAAATCGCACAAAGAGTTGGGCAATTCAGGGTTCAGACAATTGGCCGGCTACATCTTTGGCGGTAACGATACCGGGCAAAAAATTGCCATGACCACAC
>JADLBE010000009.1 GCA_020847915.1 Saprospiraceae bacterium
AACAACCACGGCGAAACCGGACTTCAAATCGGCGACGACAACATGGACAATGCCTACATCGGCATTCAAACCCGCACCGGTAACAACTGGGATTTGGGCGCTATTCCTTCGAACGGATACGGTGGTGTGCATAAGGCGGGAAATAATGCTGATATCGTTGGTTTGTCCCAATTCTATGTTGATCCAAACGATACTGACGGACATCCGGAAGTTGATCCATCTGAGTGGTTTTTAGATGCTTCAGGAGGTACATATGTTTGTCCATCTCAAAACACCTGTGAAGCCCCGACAACACCGCCGCCTTTCTCTGGCGATCACGTTGTGCCTACCCGACTGGACGAAGCCATAGTCCGGAACTTATTGCCCACCAACGAATACGATGGGGCCACGCAATGGAAAGGGCAGTATCGCCTGTACCGCAAACTGCTGCAACACCCTGCCATCGTGGCCAACGATACTTTGTATGCCAATTTCAAGGCTGCTTGGGACAACGAAACTTTAGGAAAACTTGCAGTCATTGCTGAGGCCAAGGCAAGCCTGTTTGTTCTGACAACTGTGGAGGACTCTATTCTTGAAAGCCGCCGTTTGGTTTGGTTGGAAGAAGCGTATGACGTAAGCGTCAAGGACAGTCTGATCCATTTTGGCGTATCGCAGGATACCGCTGCGTACAATACCGATGTGAACCAAAGCAACCAAACACAGGCGCAGTACGATGCCTATGTGACGTACCTACAAACAGCGCGGCTACAAATCATCGATACGTTGCTTGAGTGGAACAAGGCGATTACGCCTTCCGAAACCATTGAGGTAAACCATCAGGATGTTAACCGGATCGTATTGACCATGCTTAAAACCGATTCGTTGTCGGGCACCGATATCACCGAGTTGGAAGCTATAGCAGGTCAATGTCCACTCGAAGGTGGCGATGCCGTGTACGAAGCACGGGCCGTTGTAGCTTACCTGATAGGAACGACCTATGACGACACTGAACTTTGCGATGTTGAGGAACGTTTTCAACCCAAAGCGATTTCAGAGTCCACGATAGAACCAGCGGTTTACCCCAATCCTACAACCGGACAACTTGCATTTAAAGGATATGACAGCCCATTCGACGTTCGCGTTTTGGATAATCTTGGTCATGCCATTTTGTATAAACAAGTGACAAACAACCGCTTGGACATATCTGCGTTGCCGGAAGGACTGTATCGAATCCAGGTTGTATTGCCCGGCGGGTCTGTGAAGACGCATTCTGTTGTACTTATTAAGCATTAACCATTTTTGTTTCATCTTAGCCGTATTACGCATTGTCTAATGCGTAATACGGCTTCAGCTATATATCCGATCATGAAATCCCGGATAGTAATTATCATACTTATTTCTTCCTCAACTTTCGCCTCATTATTTGGCCAAAAAGAGGACAATAATTGGATCTTAGGATATTCTCAGTTTGGTATTCCTGGGATCAATGAAATAATGCGTATCAATTTTAACTTTTCAGATTCTTTAAAAATTACCCATTTGGAGGGAGCCATTCCTCTTACACTGTCAAATGTCTCCATGTGTGATTCGATTGGAGAAATACTGCTTATTTCCAACAGTTGTAACATTGAAAACAAAAACGGCAACATCGTTGAAAACAGCGACAGCCTTAATCCGGGGTTGGTTTACGACCAATTTTGTACAGGCGATGAACCCATCGGTTACCGGTCGACTACCAACATGCTTTTGCTACAACAACCAGACAGTGCGCACCTCTATTACCTGTTTCACACAAGTTTGTATTTTACAATCTCCCCATTGGTAGCCTACCGTGATAAATTGAGGTATACCGTCGTTGATATTACCAAAAACAACGGTGAAGGTATTGTATTGGAAAAAAACACCATCATTTTAGAGGATACATTGAGTTCAGATGGCATTTGTGCCGTTCGCCATGCCAATGGACGTGATTGGTGGATACTCACAACCCGGAGAAAAAGCAACATGTATTTTACGTATTTATTCACGCCGGAGGGATTAACTATGTTCGAACAAACCATCGGCGTACCTACCTGGAGCGAGGCCGGCGGGGAAATTCTGTTTTCTCCTGACGGAAACAAACTGGCGCGGTTCAACCCTCGCGACGACCTTAGGGTCTTTGACTTCGACCGCTGTACAGGACTGCTTTCCAACCCGGTCCATGTGCCCGTCATCGATGATGCCGACGAGGATTTAACAGGCAGCGCAGCGTTTTCCGCTGACGGCCACTTCCTGTACTGCGCCGAAATGGAGCGTCTGTTACAATTTGACATGTGGGCGCCGGATCTTGCTTCAAGTAAAAAAATCATTGCCGAACGCAAAAGTAATCCGGCATGTCCAAACGGGTCTTCACTTGCATATTTGGAATTAGCACCAGATGGCCGTATTTACTTAACGCCTGCTGGTGGCCAAAGATGTATGCACAGGATTTCGCGTCCTGAATTGCAAGATACACTTTGTGAATTTGAAGCATTTTATTACAGTTTAGACGCTCCTTTTTCCAGCCTCCCCCACTTTCCCAACTTCCGCCTCGGTCCCATCGACGGCAGTGCCTGTGATACCCTGGGCATCAACAACCTGCCGCTCGCGGGCTGGCGCTACGACCGCACCGGCGGCCTGGGCGTGGATTTCACCTCCGTCTCGTGGTACGAACCCACCGCATGGGCATGGGAGTTCGGAGATCCTTCTACAGGAGCAAACAATTACAGCACTGAAAAACACCCCAGCCATACGTTTTCAGCACCCGGCGGTTACGATGTGTGCCTTACGGTGAGCAATACTTATGGTTCGGATACCAAGTGCAAAACGGTGTGGGTAAATACGGTAAGTACGGCTGTACCCGCAGAATCGGGTAGCCTGAAGGTGTTTCCTAATCCTACCACCGGCGAGCTGCGCTGGGAAGGCGCAGAAAACGCCGCTACGGTGCGGGTGTACAACCTGCTCGGACAATTGCAACTGGAGCAATCCACCACCTTACAACACGTTGATTTGAGCCATTTGCCGGTGGGTTTGTACAGTGTGCAGTTTTACGCGGAAGATGGCGCTTTGGTTGGGGTGAGGAAAGTGACAAGGGTTCCCTAATGGGATTACAAAGTTATTTTGGGATCTTTGCATTCCTATCCGCGTCGTCAACCGGTGACTTTTTTTGTCACCGGGTGACGAGATGGGTATGAATACCCAAGCTCCCATACCAAGCCCGGCTACGTTTAAGAAACCTTTGGAGGTTTCTCAAACGTGTGGGAGGCTTGACCAAAATTTGTCGTGGGATCAACCCAGCACCGTCTCCACCTTTATCCCCCGCGACCCTTTTACCAAAATCAGCGTTTCTTCAAAGACCTGTTTTTCAAACCATTCCCTGGCTTTCACAGCATCCGGGAAATGCAATGCCTTGTATTTCGCAAACGGCGTTTTTCCAAATTCAGGGCCTACCAGCACCAAAACATCGGGTTTGACACGCGCGGCATACCGCAGCATGGCGAGGTGTTCCGCTTCGCTTTCGGCGCCGAGTTCGAGCATGTCGCCAAGGATGGCCACTTTGTGTTTTGCCTGGATTTTTTTCAAACTGTCCAACGCAGGGCGCATGCTGCTGGGGTTGGCGTTGTAGGCGTCCAATAAAATGGTGTTGCTGCCGCGTTGCAGCCATTGCGAACGGTTGTTGGCGGGTGTGTAGGTCTCAAGCGCGGCTTTAATTTTTGCTGCAGGCACCTTAAAATACACGCCGAGGGCGATGGCGGTGGCGATGTTGTGGAAATTGTGGGTGCCGTAGAGGCGGGTGTTTACGGTTACGCGCAGATGGTCGCCGTCGGACAAAAAAGCGACCTCCAGAAACGGGTTTTCGTGTACGCACTGGATGTCGATGCGGCTGTCGTTGGGGTGCAGGGTTTCGGCCGGACCGTACAGGATTTTCTTTTTGTTCCTGCGGGTCATGCTGCGCAGGTACTTTTCGGCTTCGTTCACGAACACACAGCCGTCGTGGTCTGCCAGGTGGTGGTAAAGTTCGCCCTCGGCCTGTTTCACACCTTCGAGGTTGCCGAAACCTTCGAGGTGTTCTTTGCCGATGTTGGTGAGCAGTCCGTGTGTGGGTAGC
>JADLBE010000010.1 GCA_020847915.1 Saprospiraceae bacterium
CTGGGCCTGAAGGTGCCGACGTTGTAAACGGTGGTTGGAACCCTTTTAATCAGCAAAAAATCGTCGTTGTAAGCGCTTTTAACGGTATCGTTGGACGTTGGTGCGGCGTAATGGAAAAGTTGCACCGTGTCGGAAATTTGCAGCGCGGTCCCGTTTTGGTACAGGTCCATTTCAGACAAATAAAAAACGATGTCGCGCACGCGAAATACCTGACCGAGGTTGTTGGCATACGCCGTGTCGGGTTTCCAGATCAGGGTATCCCAGGCGTTGTCGATGGTTAAAATAAGTTGCGGGTATTCGCAGCAACAGTCCTCGTCAGCAGACGCATCAAAGTTGGTCGCTTCGGTGTCGAGACAACCTTCGATGGGTGTGTAGCAGGAGGAAAACAACAACGCTGCCAGGAGCGCGGCAAAAAGAAGACGCAGGTTCATGGTTCAGGAACGTTTTTCCCGATCAAGTTCTTTCATGATCTGCCGGATGATTTGTTTGACCTGCGAAGAAAATTCGCGTTCAAGCATCCAGTGGAAGTAATTTTTTTCTTTTAAAAACACTTCACGCACGGGCTGACCGGCGTATTTGCCAAAATTGAACACCACCACGCCGTCGGGCTGTACGCGTAATTTTTGCGTAGCGTCGAGGAAATTCAGGTCGTTGGTAAACGTGTGCAATACCTGTACGTCGTTTTGGATGGGCGCCGGTACCACATTGCCATTTTCATCAATGAGGTCTTTGCCCTCGTAAGCCTGCAATTGCCCTTTAAACACATCAATGGTGGCTTTCACGTCGGCCAGGGCATCGTGTGCATCGGTGAGCTCCTGGGCGCAGTAAAACCGGTATGCAGCTTTCAACGTGCGGGGTTCCATTTTGTAAAAAATACGCTGCACATCGAGCAGCCTGCGTTTGCTCACGTCGAACTCCATGCCTACCCGTGCAAACTCTTCCATTAGCATGGGCACGTCGAAGCGGTTGGAGTTGTAACCGGCGAGGTCGGAGTCGCCGATGAAATCCCAAATTTTTTGAGCCACCTGCTGGAACACGGGTTTGTTGGCCAGGTCCTTGGGCGTGATGCCGTGGATTTGCATCGATTCTTCCGAAATCGGAATGCCCGGATTGATGAGCATGGAAAGCTCCGTTTGCGGTTGCCCGTTTTTGTGCAGTTTCACCAAAGCGATTTGCACGATGCGGTCGCGTATCACATTGAGTCCGGTTGTTTCCACATCGAAAAAAACCAGATCGCGGTCGAGGTTGATTTGTATGTCGTTCATAAAATGGCGTTTTGCGCCGATGTTTTAGAGCGTGTTGAGTTTTCGGTTTTGAGGCGAGAGCGAGCAAATTTAGTTTTAAAGAAAGCAAAATTTGCAGCCGTAGCCAGGTGCCTACGGCGAAAATTTTAACGAACTTTAAAATAAAATTTGCCGTTCGCAGCCCAAAACACGAAAACTCAACACGCTTTTAGTTGCCGATGACATCTTCTTCCTCAACGCCCAATTTTTGAGCCGTTTCGGATGCACCGTGCAACTGAACGGGTTTGCTGACCCTTCGAAGCCTGATGTTGAGCATTTCAACAAACAAGGAAAAGAAAATGGCGAAATAGAGGTAACCTTTCGGTACGGATCCTTCAATGAAGTGGCCCAGGTGGGCGGCTTCGGCGATGAGCGAAAAACCGATAAGGATAAGGAATGCCAGGCCAAGCATTTGCACCGTGGGGTGGTTGTTTACAAATTTGCTCACCGATCCGGCAAAAAGCATCATCACCAAAACGGAAACCACCACAGCGATGATCATGATCACAATATCGTCGGAAAGACCAACAGCGGTCAGGATGGAGTCGAACGAAAAAACGATGTTGATCAGGGTTATTTGCAAAATGGCAGCCTGAAGGGCCGCTTTGCCTTTTTTTCCGCTGCCGACCGTTGGGTCGTCTGCTTCCATCGGACCTTCAAGTTTGTGGTGTATCTCCGTAGTGGCTTTGTAAAGCAGGAAAATACCACCCAAAAACAGAATGATGCCTTGTCCGGTTACACCACCGTGCAATCCAAGAAAATCGATGGTGAACAAAGGCGCGTCCATGCCGATGATCCAAACAATGGCAAAAAGCAAAGCGATACGCAAAACCATGGCCAGGGTAAGACCGATGTTCCGGGCTTTGCGCTGGTCCTGAGCCGGAAGTTTGCTTGAAATGATGGAAAGGAAAATGATGTTGTCGACGCCGAGTACAATTTCCAAAAAGGTAAGTGTCAGCAAACTGATCCATACTTCACCGGAAGCGAAGTTGGGCATGGCAAGGAGATACATGTTGTTTCGTTGTTTTTTGAAGGGCAATGTTACGCGATTTTTAGCTAGCAGCCGCAAAAATCGAGACAACCATGGATTGTCCCGGCTCCGACAAAACCACAAACCGGGTTACCTTGACATGTAAAATGGGGTTATTTTTGTGTTCAAAAACACAATCTACCCATGAAAAAATTGATCTCCGCCCTTTTGTTGATTGCCTTTGCGGCGCCGCTTTTTGCCCAACCCCAGGTGAAAAAGTACGTCATGATCGAACATTTTACCAATTCGCGCTGCTCCATTTGCGCCAGCCGCAACCCTGCGTTTTTCAACCTCATCGACGATTACCCCCAGGATGTGCACCACATTGCCGTACATCCTCCCGTACCGTACAACAACTGTGTGTTTTACCTTGCCAACACGGCCGACAACATCACCATGGCCAACGAATACGGCATCAACGGCACACCCCGCGTAGCCCTGAACGGCACACTCATCAACGCCGGCAATCCACTGTTGCCAACGGCCACGCTTGAGTCGTACCTGAACCAAACCAGTCCGTTGTACGTAAAAGTTGAAGATTTGGGAACTGGAGCCAACCGAACCGCCGCCATTACCTTGCGCAACAGCGGCGGTATCCCTGCTGGCGACTATACACTTTACGCCGCCGCCCTGGAAAAAACCATCAACCAAACAACCCCCAACGGCGAAAGTGTACATCACAATGTGTTGCGCGACCTGATCACTGCCGGCATCGACCTTGCCCCATTAGCTCTGGGTGAAGAGATCAGCATCAATCTCGGTTACACCATTCAAAACGGCTGGAATGCCGATGAAATGTATGTGCTCGCCTGGGTGCGCAACAACGACACCAAAGCCATCCTCAACAGTGGCACCCGTTTCGACCCCATTTTGGTGAGCACCCAAACACCCCATGTTGAAAGCGTGAAGGCGTGGCCCAATCCCGCAACCGAAGAAACTTTTATTCAAACCGCCGACGAATCCATCAGCGCTGTGCAACTTTTCGGCGCCGACGGCCGCAGCCACCGTGTCGCTTTTTCGCAAACCAACAACCAGGTTCGGTTGGATGTAAAGGTTTTGCCCGCAGGTTTGTATTACATTCGTCTTCAGGGAGAAACAAAAACGTATACAGGAAAATTGGTGAAACAATAGATTCAAACAAATCCTAATTTTAAAATCCGTTTTTTTTCCGCGTTTGCTTGCATCTGTGTCCTCCGCGTTCCCATTTCGATGTCGCATGGGAACGCGGAGGACGCGGATGCAAGCAACACGGAAAAAAAACGGATTTTTTACAGTGCGAATTCCGAACTCCTTAGACTACATTTGGTCGTTCTATCAAAGCAGTTCAAAACAGACACCATGGAATTTCGCACCATACATCAGATCATCCACATCAAAGCCGAACCGGAGGCCGTTTATAAGGCGCTTTTGGATACCGATATCCATGCCGAATTCACAAGCTCCCCTGCTGAAATCAGTCCCGAAATAGGTGGGGAATACGCTACCTACGACGGGTACATCAGTGGAAAAAACCTGGAACTGGTGCCCGGCAAAAAAATAGTTCAAACCTGGAGCCCGGTGGAAGACGACTGGCCCAAAGGCCACATTTCAGAAATTGAGATCATTCTTGAACCTGGTTCAGATGGCACAACCCTCAGTTTCACCCACCGCAACCTGCCTGCCGACAAAGCCGATACCTTTGCTGAAGCATGGTACGACTACTATTGGGAACCGCTTCAGGAATATTTTGATTCCGGCAGGTCGGACATCATTCACTTACCCGCTTAATTCCCCAACCCTACTCCCGTCGGAGGTTTGGCCGGTGCCGCGCTGCCTTCCCGACTGTCGTCGATGAACCGCCAACTGATGCCAAGCCTGAAGCTGCTGAACGGTTGCGGGTGTGCAGCCGTTTGGTAATACACCTGCGTCGGGTCCATCAGGTTGTACAAATTTTCAAAGCGGAAATAAAGGCGGAAACTTTTGACTTTAAAGGCGACAAATGCGTCAACCCAGGGATAAATTTTTTGGGAAAAGGTGTCCTGCAGGTGAAACTGGCTGGTAACCGGCTGCCAGGCATCCGGCCGAAATTCGCTGTTGATCCTGAAATCAAATCCCGCACTCAAATCGAGCCTGTGGTGAAATACTTTACCTCCGAAATACAGGCTGTTTTTCGAAAACCACTTCGGGATCCTCAACACGTCGTCGCGGCTGGTGTTTTGGAGCGCAAACGTATTGTCGAGGTGCCATACACGCCCAAACGTAAGGAAAAGCATGGCCTGAAGTTGATTTACCGAAACCGGTGAGGTTGTCTGGCTGGCCAGTCCAAGCTGGTCGTAATACAGGAAATTGTTGAGCAGGTGTGTTTGGCCCGTCACTTCAAATCCCAGCCGGGGCATCACGTACGACGCCGACAAGGTAGTTTCCACCGGTTTTTCGAAATCATTGTCCCAAAAAAGTTGCTTGCTTACGTACAGTTTGTGGTGCAACATGCTGGGTGGCGTGCGCTGACTTAGCAGGTTGCCCCGCA
>JADLBE010000011.1 GCA_020847915.1 Saprospiraceae bacterium
CACCGAACTGGCCGACTGCTCGCCGACTTCCGTATTTACGCCAAACACCCAACGTCTTCCAGTACGTCTTTACCCCAACCCCGTTGCCGAAGTATTGCGCGTAGAATCGGATGCAACCGGCGCTGTTTCGTGGTCGATTTTCAACACGCTTGGCCAGGTAGCAGCACACAGCACTGCTCCTTCGGGAACCTTTTCTATTGACGTTCAGAAATTGACACCGGGCGTGTACATCCTGGAAGTGCGTTCAGGAGGCATCACCGGCACCCAACGCATTGTGAAAAGGTAGGAAAAAGGGATTGACGATTGATGATTACATGAATGTTGATATATGATTTGGATTTACAGGATTTTGGTCTGAGAAAGACACTGATTACGCATTCACCACTGAGCAAAATCCTGTAAATCCAAATCATATATCAACATTCATGTAGTCATCAATCGTCAATCCCTTTTTTAACCCAAATCGGCCCGTTTTTCGACGTCTTTTCCACCAAAAACCCTTTTTCAACAAGCGCCTTTAACGTCTTTTCTGCGTCAGGTTTTCCCATGCCACTCAACTCCGTGAATTCCCGGGTGGTAAGCGTAGGGTATGTGGAGAACAAAGCTTCGGGTGTGGTGTCGTAGGTCTTTTTTACACCGTCCGGGTACAACGACTGGATGGCCATTTCGTATTGAGCATAAGGCCGGAAGCCATACACCGTAAGTTGGTTAGCGGCGGCATCTTTGATAAAAATGGTGGGAAAACCGCGCACGCCCAACGAACGCGCCAGGGCCAGGTCTGCTTCAAAAGCTGCCTTGCCTTTGCCTTCCATGTCGGTTTTTAAAAGCTCGGCATTCAAACCCACTTCAGTTGCAGCAGTGGCAAGATGTTCCCACTTCGTGATGTTCTTTTTTTCCAAAAACACCATTTCGCGGATGCGGCGCATAAAAAGCAACGCCTTGTGTTCGTCCTGAAGCTGGGCGGCTTTGAAAGCGATGGACGGCGGGTAAGATGAAGACAACGGGTCTTCGAGCCACACGTCACCGTCGATGGGCATGTCGTAATGCGCGCTCACTTCGTCCCAGTGGTGCGCCACATCGGAAGGTTTGCTGATGCCGCCGCTGTTGTAGATGTCCCAGGAAGGCAGCAGTCCGCCCATGTGGTATTCAATGTCGATCAGGTGACCGTATTCAAGTTTGAGTTTGCGCAATTGGGGTTCGATGCCCCAGCAGGAAGAGCAGATGGGATCGGTAAAATAAACAAGGCGCAGCGGTTTTTGCACCGAAGGTGCGGCAGTTTTGGATGCGGGCGTGGCACAGATACCCTCTGCGGGGTCGCAAAGCAGCGGATTCACAGTGTTTGTGGTCATGTTTGTTGGTGTTTGTCCGAGGCAGGCATTCAGGATGCCGAAAACCAGGACAAATGGATAAAAAAGTGCGTTGTGCATGGTTGTATAAACCATTCTGAGTGTAACAGGTTTAATTTGTGCGACAAAGGTGCGGCGGTGTAGCCGGGCACACAAGAAGTCAAAAAAACATGACTACACAAAAAAGTGAAAATGGCATGGAAGCGTGTCCGGCAGAAAGTTTGCTCAGGAGTTTATCGGGCAAATGGAAACCCCAAATGTTCCGTCTTGCCATGGCGGGGCCATTGCGGTTCAACAGCCTGTTGAGGCAGCTGCCGGGTTCGAACAAACAGTCTGTGTCCACGGCCTTGCGCGAACTGGAAGATGCAGGTTTGCTGTTGCGCACGGTGGTAAAAGAAAAACCGTTGCACGTGGAGTATGTGCTCTCAGAAAAAGGGCGTGGCTTGTTGGACGTATTCCTGCAAATCGAGCAATTTACCCTCAAAACCTAAGCACCTGCATCTTTTTGCTTGAAACGCCCTGGGGCGTTACAAAACTGACCAAATAGATGCCGTTGGTCAATGACAGGTTGAGGTTTTCCGATGCAGCGTTGATTTGTTTTTCAAAACACATTTTGCCGGAGGCATCAAACACACGCAGGATACCCTCGAGGTTGCCGCTGTTGCTTTGCAGGGTAAAAACACCGTTGTTTGGGTTGGGGGAAAGATCAAAAGCGTTGAATTCGGATGGTTCAAAGGTACTGATGATGCTGGTGTTCAACCGGGCCAAAAACAAACCGCTGTTATCGGCGGCATAGTCGCCGAGGTTGAATCCGCTTTCGTAAACACCGGTCACATAAGAGAATAGCGCAGCATCCTGATCAATCCCGCTGCCGTAATAAAAATTGGTGATGCCTTCGCAGCCTTCGCCGCCAAGCGTCGACAAACCGGCATAATCGCCGCTCAGCGTGGCGTTGGCCAGCAAAAGGTCTGCACAGCCTTCGTTGGCAAGTGGTACGCCGTTTACTACCAAATCGCCGCCAAAATAAAACCCGCCTGACCAATGCGATTCGTAACCATCTTCTCCATGCACGGTGGTGATGGGGTAAGACTGATCGTTTTCGTATTCAATGAATTGGGGAAAATAATTAACGTTTTCGCTCACGGATACGACGGCAACGGAATAGGGTTCGTTGGAAACCAACCATTGGTCTGGCCCGGAACGAAGTTCACTGCTGAAATCACAAACCAGGTAAGTGCGGTCATTGCCATCGGTGCTTAAATCGAGCACGTCGAGGTACTCCGGGGAATGCAGGTTTTTCGCCCAAACCACGTCGCCGGAAAGGTTGTAACAAGCCAGGAACCAATCCCTGTCGTTGGAATATTGCGGCAGGACGTGATCTGCATCCAGGCGAATTTCGCCGTCGCCGTATCGGCCGGTTACAAACACATTCCCTGAAGCATTGGTTTCCAGGGCAATGGCTTCGGCGCGGTTGCTGGCATCGTCTAGAAACTTTACCCAAAGCGGTTCCCCATTGGGGTTGAGACGTGTTAAAAAAAAGCCATTGCCGGGCAGGTTGTTGTATTGGGAATTGGGGGTGCCAAAATCGATTGAAGAGCCGCCGTAGGTTCCGGAAAGCAAAATATTGCCTTCCGCATCGCATGCCAGTCCACCGATGAGGTGGGAGGCTGCGTTGCCTGCTTTGATGGTTTTGGCCCATTGAAATACACCTGCGCTGTTGTATTTGGCCAAAAAAAGTTCTTCACAGCCCAGATCGCAACTTTTTTCGAGGGTCAGGTTGTTGTCAAACACAATGGTGTTGCTCAAAAAATGTCCGGCAACGTAAACATTCCCCTCCGCATCACCACACACCTTACCGTTTTGCCCGAATTGAAACGGCAAAGGCCCTTGTTGTGCCGAAATGGTGGCATGCCATTGGTATTCGCCCATCCAACCGTCGTAAGATACCAAAAACAGGTAATCGTCTTCCGTCAGATTTTCCAGCAGGGGGCCGCCGTCAATTTGCAAATCGGCGTAATAATACCCAAGTGCCGCCGTGGCTCCCATGGGGGACGTGTGCATGTCGAGCCAGTCGGCATGTGCCTGAATGGTATGATCGGGTGTGGTAAATGTTCGCACCCATCCTTCTTCCGGGGAGGATTGGGCATGGATGTTGAAGATCGCAAACACCAATAAGATGGAGGTCAAAAATGTTTTCATCGGTTTTTTGCAATAAAAATAAGGGAAGTTGAATGGTTCAACTTCCCTTAGGACTGGAAAATCTGTCGGTTTTGGACAATCAAATGCAACCGCTCATTATTATTTTACCACACTGATTTTTTGCTGTGCAATACCCTCTTTGGAGGTAAGGGTAAACATGTAAACCCCGGTGGAAAGATCCAGGTTAAAATTTTGGTTGATCCCGCTGATGGTCTTTTCATAATGCAATTTTCCGGAGGCATCAAATACGCGCAGGATGCCTTCCAGATCACCACTTTTACTTTGAAGCGTAAAAGTGCCGTTGTTGGGGTTGGGCATGACTTCAAAAGGTGTTGGTTCGACTGGTTCGTCCGTAGAGATGATGCTGGTGTTTAGGCGTGCTAGAAACATACCACTACCAATGGTTACAAATCCGCCCAGATCAAGTCCATTGGAATAATTCCCCTGAACGTATAAAAAACCCAGCTCATCCAGACCAACAGCATTTGCGGATAGCGGATTTTGTATGTATTCACATCCTGTTCCTCCGTATTTGTAGGCAATATCCAATCCATCGAAGCGCCCTTCAAGAAAAACCAGATCTGAGCAGCCATTGTTGGTAAGTGTTTGACCTGCTATTTCAAGTTCGGGTGAGTTGAAAATTCCCGCAGTGTAAAATTCGCCGCCAGGGATGACATCGATGGCTGTAAAAACATCATCATTAAATTCAGAGTTCACAGTAACTGGCACTTGTATAGTATTGGTTTCCATGGCTATGATCGCAGAATTTAGACCGCTGGTAATTTCCAATGGGTTGTCTCCGGTATTCAACTCCGCGAAATACCGACAAGCGATGTAAACAAATTGGTCTGCATCTGCCACGATGTCATTTACCCGCCATAAATTGGGTGAATTCAGGTTTTGAGCCCAAACAGCATTTCCAGACAAATCGAATCGGGCGACAAAAGCGTTGTTGCCGGAATACATGGGCAGTGTCACACCGGGCTCGAACGCCAAGTCGCCATTTACATAGGTTCCTGTTACGTACACGCGTTGTGTGGGAGAAATGCACATAGCAACAGCTTCGGCACTGTTGCTGTTTGACTCAAGAAATTTCACCCAAACAGGGTCGCCATCGCTGTTGAATCGGGCAAGGAAAAACCCTGTGCCTGGCAGGTTGATGTAATCAAATGGAGCATCCCCGAATTTGATTGCGCTGCCACCGTATGTTCCCGTGAGCAATACCGAACCGGTCTCATCGCAGGCCAGACCACCTATTTTGTGTCTCGAATCGTTTTCTGCCTCGATGATCTTTGCCCATTGTGCAACACCAATGCTGTTGTATTTGACAAGAAACAATTCACGGCACGAAGGAAAGCATGTTTTTGTTAGTGTGATGCCATTGCCGAAATTGACACCGCCGCCATACAAATTGCCACACACATAAACGTTTCCAGCTGCGTCGCCAGCGATTTTTGCGGCGATTTCGTAATCCAAAATGGGCGCGCTACCTGTGGTTTTTATAAGTGCTTTCCACTGGAAATCGCCATCCCTGTTTGTTTTCATGACAAAAAAATCACCCACGTTGTTGTTGTTGAACAAGGTGTCGTTGGGCGTAAGGATAAGGCTGGAAAACATGGCGCCCAGACTATAAACTTCGCCATTCCCGCTGACCCACATATCGATCCAGGAACTTCCCGGAAGCCCATTGACCGCAGTCTGTGTCCGTCCCCAACCCACATCAGGGGTAAATTGAGCAAAAAGCAACGTTGTTTGAAAAATAAGTAAACAGGCAATGAAGCAGTTTTTCATGGAGTAAATTTTTTAAATCAAAAAAAAGGATGCTGCACAAAGCAACATCCTTTTTCAAAATCAGGCAAATGTAAAAATTCAAGTTGCACGTTTTTATCAAACAATCACACATCAAACGTAAACCCTTCTCCCACAAACTGTTCGTATTTAACCCTGTCGAACTGGTACAGTTTGGCCGGACGGTGGGCCACGCCTTCCTGTACTTCGTTGAGGTCGATGAGTAGGTTCATGGACAATATTTTTTTGCGAAAATTGCGTTTATCGAGCTCGGTTTCGAGGATGGATTCGTAAAGTTGCTGGAGCTCGGTAAGGGTAAATTTGGGCGGCAGCAATTCAAAACCTACGGGCGCCATGCGCACCTTGTGTTTGAGCTGTTTCAAACAGGTTTCGAGGATTTCGTTGTGGTCGAAAGCCAGTTCGCCGATGTGGGCGAAGTCGTGCCAGCGGGCCGACTGGGCGAACGAGGCGGGCGTAACGGCGTAATCGTCGATTTTAATCAAAGAATAATAGGCAATGGTGATGACACGGCCCAGCGGGTGACGGTCAACAGCGCCAAAAGCTTTGACTTGCTCGAGGTACACACCCCGAAGTCCCGTCAGTTGTTCCAGTACACGTTCCGCTGCGGTATCGAGGTCTTCGTTGGGGTAAACCAAATCGCCGGGCAATGCCCATTTGCCACGGTAAGGCGCAGCACCACGTTGTATCAGCAGCACCTTCAGGTCGCCGCCGTCAAAACCGAAAATAACGTTATCAACGGAGAAAGCAGACTTAAAAAAGCTTTCAACTTCACTCATAGGGTCTCCAATTTGGCCAAAATTACATGGTTATTGTCATTCTAACACCAATTAGAACCAACAATTTTCACACTTTAGGTACTTGCAGGACAATTTTTCCATTCCCCAATGGCCTAAAATGTATTTATTTCGATTTTCAACACGTTCTGAAACCAAACTGCCTTTAAAACGTATCATAGCACAGTTTGCCTTACCTTTGTTGAACGATAATCGCCCCAAGCCATTAACCGCTACGCTACATGCAGATTGATCTCGCTACGCACATTGAAAAACTGATATTTTTACACGACACCGTGGTCGTCCCTCAATTGGGAGGATTTGTAGCTACACGTATCTCTTCTGCTGCAGACGACAACGGGAGCGGCGTCATCAATCCGCCAACCAGGGCACTTGCGTTTAATGAAACCCTGGTGTACGACGATGGTTTGTTGATCAACGACATCGCACAATCCAACAACATTCCTTTGGAAGATGCCCGGGATGTGGTGCAAAAAGCTGTGGATGCTTTGCAAAGCCGGCTGAACCAGCGGGAAATTGTTTCGCTCAACGGCGTCGGTCGTTTGTACAAAAACTACGTTCAGAAAATACAGTTCCTGCCCGATTCGGCCAACTTCAGTACCGAATCCTATGGCTTGCCGCCGCTGCAGTTTTCCACCATCGCCCGTTCGCGTGAGGTAACCGAACAACAAGCACCCGCCGCCGCCGCACCCGCCTACGCAGCACCCGATCCCCAGGCCACTACGTTCAGTACGGCCAGCACCGAATCCGCACCGCGCCGTGGACGCTGGGTGACACCCGTCCTGTTAACCATCCTGCTGCTCGCATCCGCCATCGCCATTTGGCGCTGGCAAAGCGCAGGCGACGGACGCAACCTTATGGACGTCCTGCGCGGCGCCCGCGGCACAACACCCGACACAACACAACAAGTGGTGGTACAGCCCGAAACCGCTGCCCAGCCCAACAACGCATCGGATGCCACCAACGACACGGCTCAAAACCCAACAGATTCGTCGGACGACAAGCTGGAAGTGGAAATGCTCACCGAACCGGAGCCTAAAAAAGAGGAAGCAACCCTCGTGCTGACACCCGAAGCCCAGGAAGTGGTGATGGGTAAAACAGATGAGCCCAAAGCCAAACCGGCCACAGCAGGAAAAGAATGCATTCTCATCGTAGCCACCCTGAGCGATGCCTCCAACATCCAAAAGCTCAAAACCAAATTGGCCGACAACCAATTTACAGTGTACGATGCCCCCAAAGGCAAAGGCCGTCAGATCGGCATACGTTTTAATTACAGCAACGTTGTGGAAATTCAGGACAACATCGTAGCCTTGCAAAAACTCACCGATCAGCGGGAAATCTGGATCAAGAAAAAATAAACCTCCACCCCATGCTTCGCATCGACCACATCGGCATCGCCGTACGTAGTCTGACCGACAGCAACGAACTTTTCCGCAAACTCCTGGGCGAAGCCCACTTCAAAGTGGAAAGTGTTGCCAGCGAAAAGGTCAGCACCTCTTTTTTCAACATCGGTGAAAGCAAAATTGAACTGCTGGAGGCCGACGACCCGGAATCGCCCATTGCCAAATTTATCGAAAAACGCGGCGAAGGCATCCACCACATCGCTTTCGAAGTGGAAGACATCCGCGCCGAAACCCAACGCCTCATCAACGAAGGTTTCATCGCCCTCAACACCGAACCCAAACGTGGCGCCGACAACAAATGGGTCGTTTTCCTGCACCCCAAATCCAGCAACGGGGTTTTGGTGGAACTATGTCAAAGCATAGTTTAAAGTTTAAAGTTTAAAGTTTAAAGTTTAAAGACAGCAAACGTTTTAGATCTGTGACGCTGGCTTGGTCATGTTATATCACGTAAATTGACGCAAAATTGAATGCATGGTCATGATTTGCTCACGGGCCATGCCTCTGCCTACTTTAAACTTTAAACTTTAAACTTTGAACTTCCAGACTTTCTACAAACAGCTCAACGCACGCCAGCGACAGGCGGTTGATGCCTTGGAAGGTCCGGTATTGGTTGTTGCCGGTCCGGGTACCGGTAAAACCCAGTTGCTTGCCGCCCGTGTGGGCAAAATCCTGCTCGAAACCGACGCACAGCCCCACAACATCCTTTGCCTAACATTTACCGACGCCGGCGCCCACGCCATGCGCCAAAGGCTCATCCAGCTCATCGGGCCGCAGGAAGCGTACCGTGTGCCGGTGTTTACGTTCCACTCGTTTTGCAACCGCATTATCCAGGACAACCCCGAGCATTTCGGCGGCCGTTTGAAAGAATTGGTGAGCGACCTGGAACGCATCGATATCATTCGAAAACTGCTGGCGGACCTGCCCGCCGACCACCCGCTGCGCGCCGGATACAAAAGCGTTTTTACCTTTGAAGGCCACCTCGGCAACCTGTTTGCCAACATGAAAAAAGAAAACTGGACACCCGGCCTCGTCCAGCGCAAATGCCGCGAATACCTCGCCAATCTGGCAGATTACCCCGAATTTGTTTACCAAAAAAATTCGCCTTACGGCAAAAAAGGGGAACTCAAACAAGCTAAAGTTGCCGAGGTGACCGATAAAATGGCCCGGCTGAGCGCAGCTTCCGACCTCTACCCCATTTACCAAAACGAACTCGAACGCGCAGACCGATACGAATACGAAGACCTCATTCAATGGGTTTTGCGTGGTTTTGAAACCCACGAAAACCTCCTGCGCAACTACCAGGAACGTTACCTCTATTTTCTTGTAGACGAGTACCAGGACACCAACGGCGCCCAGAACCAACTCATCACGCAGCTCATCACCTACTGGGACGTACCGAACATCTTCATCGTCGGCGACGACGACCAGAGCATCTACGAGTTCCAGGGAGCCCGACTCAAAAACCTGCTCGAGTTTTACCACCGGTACCAGGGAAACCTCGAATTGGTGGTTTTGGAAAAAAATTACCGCTCCAACCAGCCCATCCTCGACGCCGCCCGCAACCTCGTTGAAAACAACCACCTGCGCGCACTCAGCGCCCTCGACATGGGCGAACACAAAACGTTGACGGCACAACCCGACGCAACCGGCGCCGCACCCGAAGCACACATCTACCCCACGCGGAAACAGGAAATGGCCGATCTGGCCGACCAAATCGAAGCGCTTTGCAATTCAGGCACGGCCCCCGAATCCATTGCAGTTTTGTACCGACAACACAAACAAGCCGACGTGTTGCTGCGACTTTTGGAAAAAAAAGGCGTGCCGTACCAAACACGCCGTCCGATCAATGTACTCGAAATTCCGGTCATTGAACAGATGCGCGAATTGATGCATTACCTGCACGATGAATTGCAAAAACCATTCAGCGGCGAACCACGTTTGTTCCGTTTGTTACACGCCGCTTTTTTCGGCATTCCACCCATGGAGTTGGCCAGAACCTTTGGAATGCGGAATGCGGAATGCGGAATGCGGAATTGGGCATCCCAGCAAGCCATGAAAACCGAATTGTCATCCCAGCAAAGCGTGGGATCTGCCAGGCTTAACCATGTCATGTCGCTCCTTGAAACCTGGATCGCCGATGCCGCCAACCTGCCGTTGCCTGCTTTGGTGGAAAAAATATACAACCAAAGCGGCATGCTGGCCCACGCCCTGGTGCAGCCCGACCACATGTTGCAACTCGAAGTTTTGAACAGTTTTTTGGCATTTGTACAGTCGGAATGTGAACGGCAGCCCAAACTCAAACTGGGGCGTCTGCTCGATTTGTTGCAAAGTATGGACCACAACCGGCTGCGCGTCGCCCTGCGGCAGGACCTGCGCGACGTGCGTGGCGTTCAGTTGCTCACCGCACACGCCGCCAAAGGACTTGAGTTTGATGTGGTGTTTATGCCCGACTGCACCGCCACACAATGGGAAAGCAGGCGGGGTGGCAACCAATCCAATTTTGCATTGCCCGAACCGCTTACGTTTTCGGGTGAAGAAGACGTTATGGAAGCAGCCCGCAGGTTGTTTTATGTGGCCATGACCCGAGCGCGCAAACACCTCACCATTTCGTGCAGCGCCAAAGGCGACGATGGCAAGGACCTTTTGCCTTCCCAGTTCATTCAGGAAACAGGCCTGGAACTGCAGCCCGTACAAGCAGATGAAACGGCAAGGCAAAACAGTGCACTAAGGCTTTTAACCGATGCCGAACAACCCGTCATTACCCTGCCGGAAGACCACGTCATTGATACCTTGCTCAACCGGTTTGTGATGAACCCAACGAGCCTGAACCGTTTCCTTCGTTGTCCGCTCGCCTTTTATTACGAAGACCTTTTAAACATACCTTCGGCGCCGAGCGAATACGCCGCTTACGGTCAGGCCATTCACGGCGCGTTACAGCAGTTTTTGTTGAAAAAAGCGCCCAAAGGGCAGTATTTTCCGGATGCCATTGTCCTTGTGAAACTTTTTCAGGCAGAAATGCAGCGTAAACGGGCTTTGTTTTCAACAGCGGCCTACGAACAACGTTTGTTTTTGGGCGCCGACCACCTGAGGCGTTACCACGAGCAACAGGTGCCTTACTGGCGCCGGAAAGCCGTGGTGGAAAGGCGCATTGATCGGGTGGAAATAAAAGGCGTTCCCATAACCGGCGTAATTGATAAAATTGAATGGCTCGACGGCGGAACGTTGCGGGTAACCGATTACAAAACAGGCAAACCGGACAACAAAAAAACCGCGCCGCCTTCCGAAACGCAACCTTACGGCGGTGATTACTGGCGCCAACTTGCTTTTTACCAGATCCTGCTGAAACATGCGCACATGTTTGTGGAATCGGTGTCCGAAAACACCATCGGTTGGCTCGAACCGGATGCCAAAGGACGCTTCCTGGTAAGTAAAATAATGTTCCACAGCACCGACCTCGAACTGGTGGAACAATGGATTGTGGAAACATACCACCGCATCCAAAACCGCGATTTTACCCGCGGTTGTGGCCTTAAAGACTGTGTTTGGTGCACCATGCACCAAAAAAATCAGGCCTATGGAGCAAGCTGGAGCAATGCCGACGACGAGGCGTTGGATGACCAGTCCTGACACCTTGCGTTTTTTTACAATCGTTTTCCCAAAAAGGACTTAATTTTCGACGTTAAATGCCCTACCACACATGTCGAAAAATGTAAGAAACCTCTCTGCCAGAAAAGGGCTGGAGGACAACTTGTTCGAACGCATCGCCGAGACGTTTGATGAAAATACCGGTCTGGACACCCAGGCCCAATCTGAACTTGCCAACCAGTTCCTCGTCGGAAACGCCAATGTATTTGGC
Organism: Saprospiraceae bacterium; assembly: GCA_020847915.1. GTDB lineage: Bacteria > Bacteroidota > Bacteroidia > Chitinophagales > Saprospiraceae > M3007. The sequence goes on from JADLBE010000011.1 coordinate 11,408, forward strand.
GCTGCTTCCTTTTACGATTTCCTGAAACCTGAAAATACGGGCAAAAAAGCTTTCGCCTGCACCGGAAGCGCCTGTATGCTTGCCGGTACCCAGGACAACGTGCGTGAAAAACTCGGAGAACATTTCAAACCTTCCCAAATCGGCGACGTGTACTGCCTGGGCCGCTGCCACGAAAACAGCGCATTCCACATCCAGGACCACAACCATTCCGGCGCCGACATCGATCGCTTGGCACACATCATCGATAACCCGGCAACCGCCTTCGTGCCGGATCACTACAACGTAGGCGCCATTGGCCCGGCTTTGCTTACCCTAAATGCCCCCACGCAACAACAAACCCTGGAAGCACTGACGTCGTTGCTGGACAGTTCGCGCGATGCCCTAATGGAAGAAATGCATGCTTCCGGCTTGCGTGGCCGCGGTGGTGCGGGCTTCCCTACCGCCATCAAACTGGCCGCCGTTCGCAACGAAACCAACGACACCAAATACATCGTTTGCAACGCCGACGAAGGTGATCCCGGCGCTTTTTCCGACCGTTACCTGCTCGAGCAACGGCCACACCTGGTGTTGTTCGGCATGGCCATGGCCGGTTTCCTCACCGGCGCCCGCGAAGGCGTGGTGTACATCCGCGCCGAATACCCCGAAGCGATCACGATTACGGAAAAATGCGCCGAGGCGTTCAACGCTTTGTTTCCGTTTACACGCAGCGACGGCGAAACGGTGCAGTACAAACTGTACATCATGAAAGCGCGCGGCGCTTACATCTGCGGCGAAGAAACGGCCTTGCTTTCCTCCATTGAAGGTCTGAGGCCCGAAGTGCGCACCCGTCCACCTTTCCCCGTTTATTCAGGACTTTACGGCAAACCAACTGTGGTAAGTAACGTGGAAACATTGGCCAACCTGTACGCCATCACCACCGGCGGCGGCGTAGCGTTTAAAGCCATTGGAACGGGAAAATCGAGTGGCACGAAATTGTTGTCGCTCGACAGCCACTTCAACAACCCGGGCCTTTACGAAGCCGCCATGGGCACGCCGCTTGATGAAGTGTGGTACGGTTTGGGCGGCGGTTTCAGAAAACCCGTCAAAGCCCTGCACATCGGTGGACCACTAGGCGGCCTTGTGCCGCTGCACAAAACCAACGACCTCACCGTCGATTTTGAATCGTTCGCTTCCAACGGATTTTTGTTGGGGCACGCTTCCGTACTGAGCATCCCCGAAGCATTTCCTTTGGTGGAATACCTCGAGCA
>JADLBE010000012.1 GCA_020847915.1 Saprospiraceae bacterium
ATGCCAGGGAAATTCCCTGGCTGGCCGCTTTTGCTTTGGGTTTGCTTACGGCGGTTAGCCCTTGTCCGCTGGCAACCAACATCACCGCCACCGCCTACATTGCCAAAGGATTTACCGAAAAAAAGAAGGTGTTGTGGAGTGGCGTGTTGTATACCGCCGGAAGAGCGCTCAGTTACACGCTCATCGGGTTGGTGGTGTATTTTGGCGCCAGCAAGTTCCACGTTGCAAGGTTTTTTCAGGGCAATGGTGAAAAATTTCTGATTCCCATCCTGATCCTGCTTGGACTCGTTATGCTTGGCGTCATCAAGCTCGATTTCCTGGGCAAGGTCAACCTCAGTGAAAAATTATCCGACCGGTTTAAAAACCAGGGATTGACCGGCGCTTTTATGCTTGGGATTTTGTTCGCTTTGGCCTTTTGCCCTTACAGCGGCGCGTTGTATTTCGGGGCACTTTTGCCCATGACGGTAGCCAGTACAGACGGGTTGTTTTTGCCCCTCATTTTTGCCTTGGGTACTGGTTTGCCCGTATTACTTTTTACCTACCTCATCGCTTTCAGCATGGAAAAAGTAGGCCAATATTTCAATGCCATTCAGAAGATTGAAAAAGGCATGCGGTATGTGGCCGGAGCAGTGTTTTTGCTCACGGGCATTTATTACGCATTGATTTTTACAAAGGTGATTTGACCTATTTATTTACCGTCGCGTAACGCCGTCGCATACGCATTGGGCAGCGGACTATCCTCCACCGCACGGGCAGCTTTTTCCACGTCGTATGCAAAACGGATGAACTCCACCTGAAGGCTTTCGGCCTGGCTAAGGCTGCTGTTTTCGTCGAAATGTAAAAGCACATAACCACCCCTCGGGTCGCTGTCTTTGGGTTTGCCCACCGAACCAATGTTGATGGCGTGGCGGAAATGGGGTTCCGTGGCTGTTCCGCTGGTTAAAATGCGGTGGTAGGGTTTGTGGGTATGTCCAAAACAAAGCACATCGGCGTTGGCGCCTTCCAAAATGCGCAACATGCTTTTTTCCTCACGGTCTTCAAACAGGTATTCGTTGATTTTGCGTGGACTGCCGTGTACCAGCATAACAACAAGCGGGTCGCCGTCCTGCATCTCAAATTCAAGGCGGATGTGCCTTGGAAGTTCGCGCAAATAACGACGTTCGTCCGGTTGTACAATTTTGTTGGTAAACGAAATGGAAACCGCTCCGTTGGCTTTTTCATCGTCGGTTTTGTACGCACAGCCACAGTCGTCGCTGCTGCGCCCGATGCCGTAATCGTAGTTGCCGGCAATGGTGGGAATGCAGCGCTCGCGGATGGCCTGCACCACTTCGTTGGGCCAGATGTTGTAGCCCACGAGGTCGCCCAAACAAAAAATCTGGTCGGGTTTGCGCTGATCCACGTCTTTGAAAAAAGCCTCGAGTGCCGGCAGGTTGGCATGGATATCGGAAAAAAGGGCGATGGTCATGTTGTAAAGTTTTTTTGTTGTTTGAGCGCAACGTTTACCAATAAAATCAAAACAGGCACTTCAATGAGTGGCCCGATCACCGCCGCAAAAGCAACGCCCGAATCGATGCCAAAAACGGCAATGGCCACGGCGATGCCGAGTTCAAAATTGTTGCCCGCCGCTGTGAATGCCAGCGACGTGCTTTTGGCATAATCGGCGCCGGCGCGTTTGGCAAGGAAAAACGCACTGAAAAACATGATTACAAAATAAAGGATCAGCGGAATGGCGATGCGTACCACGTCCATCGGAATTTGAACGATCAAATTGCCCTTGTAGCTGAACATCACAACGATGGTAAACAGGAGTGCAATAAGTGTGATCGGACTGATTTTTGGAATAAAAACAGTTTCGTACCAAACCTTACCCTTGCTTCTGATCAGGAAATAACGGGAAACAAAACCGGCAATAAAGGGTATGCCCAAGTAGATAAACACACTTTCCGCAATTTGCCTGATGCTCACGTCCACCACCACGCCTTCAATGCCAAACAAGGGCGGCAAAATGGTGACAAAAAACCAGGCATAAACACTGTACAAAAACACCTGAAAAATACTGTTAAACGCTACCAGACCGGCCACGTATTCGTTGTCGCCTTTGGCCAGATCGTTCCATACGATCACCATAGCGATGCACCGCGCAATGCCGATCATGATGAGTCCGACCATGTATTCAGGTTTGTCCTGCAAAAAAACAACCGCCAGGAAAAACATCAAGGCCGGTCCTATGATCCAGTTTTGCACCAGGGACAAACCCAGGATTTTTTTGTTTTTAAAAACGCCGGCCAACTCCTCGTATTTCACTTTTGCCAACGGCGGGTACATCATCAAAATGAGCCCGATGGCAATCGGAATGTTGGTGGTGCCTTTTTGAAACTGGTTGATAAAATCGGCGGTGCCGGGCACGAAATAACCTAGTGCCACCCCGATAAACATGGCGAGGAAAATCCAGAGGGTCAGGTAGCGGTCGAGGAAACCGAGTTTTTTGGGAACTGTGGTATCTGTTTGGGACATGGTCGATCTAGTTGGTTGACAAGTGTTCCTGAATGAATTGTTTGGAATAGGATTTAACCATTTCACGTACTTTTCTGAATTCCGCCATGATCTCCTGTTCAGTACCTACAGCTTTTGCAGGATCTGGAAAATTGTGGTGAAACTTCTGTGCTTTGGTTGGAAAGTAGGGACAACGTTCCTTTGCGTTGTCGCAAACCGTGATCACAAAGTCAAAATCGATGTCCCGATATTCATCAATGTTATTGGAGGTATGGTGCGAAATATCGATGCCGTCTTCTTTCATAACTGCTATAGCCCGGGGATTCACACCATGGGTTTCAACACCGGCGCTGTAAACTTCAACATCACCACCTCCAAAATGTCGGAGGTATCCTTCTGCAAGTTGACTGCGGCAACTGTTTCCGGTACACAGTACTAAAATTTTCTTCATACGAATTGCTAATTTGAACAATAATTTCATCGCAAAATTACGATAGGTTCCGAGTGTGCCAACTTTTTGAAGAATAATTTATCGTAAAATTTCGATGGAACAAGTTTGGTAAATATAAACCGTCATTACCCGACTGCTCGCGAAGCAAAACCTTTTCATGGTCGCCAAACTTTACGGGTGTAGTTGGCTTCTGTTGCGGACGTGGGTGGGGGGGGGAC
>JADLBE010000013.1 GCA_020847915.1 Saprospiraceae bacterium
AACAAGGCTGGGCCACCGGTATGGTTGTTACCTGCTCTGCTACCCATGCTACCCCGGCTTCTTTCATCGCACACCAGGACATACGCGCTTTTACCGAAAACATCGCTTACGATTACCTCGCCACACCACTCGATTGCTTCATCGGTGGCGGCGAAGCCTCGTTTAACCAACGGCCCGACAAACTCAACCTGGTAGACAGTCTGAAAAGTAAAGGTTACGTCGTCAAACGTGGCAATACCTTCAACCGCCTGCCGCTCGACGGATCGGCGCCTTTTATGTTGTTTACCGCCGAGCGCGAACCACCAACCGCCTCAGCCAGTCGACGCTACCTTCCTCCTGCCACCCGTGTAGCCTGCGACTATTTGAAAAAACGCAGCGACAAAGGCTTTTTTCTGATGGTTGAAGGCAGCCAGATCGACTGGGCAGGTCATGCCAACGACCGCAACTGGCTGCGCGCAGAAATGCTCGACTTTGATGAAACGGTTCGCAAAGCCCTCGAATTCGCAGCCGAAAACACGGAAACGCTTGTTATTGTAACAGGCGACCACGAATGCGGAGGCCTGGTGCTCGATAAAAGTAACGAGCCCGGACAGTTCAATGCACGGTATGCCTACCGCCTGCACACCGGTGCACTGGTACCCGTATTCGCGTATGGTCCGGGTGCAGAATTGTTCAGTGGCATTTATGAAAATACGGAGATTTACAGCAAAATGCTTGAGGCTCTGGGCGCCCGGTTGTAAAGGTGTTTCGCTTTTTTTAACGTAACTTTGCGCCAGTAAAGCACACAACCTCAGATTCAAACGACACACAGCCTTGACGCTCATCAAATCAATTTCCGGCTTCCGCGGAACCATCGGCGGAAAACCCGGTGATAACCTTACTCCGCAGGATATTGTTGAATCCACCGCTGCCTACGGACAGTGGGTTTTACAAACCACCGGCAACAACAAAATCGTTGTTGGCCGCGACGGCCGCATCTCCGGAGAAATCGTTTCCAACCTCGTTGTCAACACCTTGCGTTGCCTGGGCATCCATGTCGTGGACCTTGGCCTAAGCACCACCCCCACCGTGGAAATTGCTGTGCCCCTCGAACAGGCAGGCGGCGGCATCATCCTCACCGCAAGCCACAACCCCCGCGAGTGGAACGCCCTGAAATTGCTCAACCACAAAGGTGAATTCATCAGTGGCGCCGACGGAGAGGCCGTGCTGGCCATTGCTGCTTCAGGCGACATTCATTATGCACCTGTCGACAAACTGGGCACTTACCGCTATGACGGTACCTACATTGCCAAACACATCGAACAAATCCTCGCGCTGCCCCTTGTAGACGCAGATGCCATACGGGCCAAAAAATACAAGGTCGTGCTCGACCCGGTCAATTCAACCGGCGCACTTGCCCTTCCTCCCCTGCTGGAAGCCCTCGGCTGCCAGGTTGTTATGATCAACGGTGAAATCAACGGACAATTCGCCCATAACCCCGAACCTTTGCGCGAAAACCTGAACACTTTGTCCACCGAAGTGCGCCAACACAAAGCGTTTATGGGCATTGCAGTGGATCCCGACGTGGATCGCCTGGTGTTGGTTTGTGAAGACGGCGACATGTTTGGAGAAGAATATACCCTGGTGGCCGTGGCCGACTATGTTTTGTCGAACACACCCGGCAACACCGTTTCCAACATGTCGAGTACGCGCGCCCTTGCCGATGTAACACGCAAATACGGCGGCGAATACAACGCCTCGGCCGTTGGAGAGGTTCATGTGGTGGAAAAAATGAAATCGACCGGCGCCGTCATCGGTGGCGAAGGCAATGGCGGCATCATTTACCCCGAATTGCATTACGGTCGCGACGCTCTTGTGGGCATCGCACTTTTCCTCAGCCAACTCGCCCGTTTTGGAAAAACATTGAGCACGCTTCGCAAAACCTATCCCGAATACCAAATGTCCAAAGGGAAAATCGCTCAAAGCCCCGACATCGACCTCAACAAGATTTTTGCCGGTTTGCGCGAAAAATACCGCAACGAAAAGATTAACAACGAAGACGGCCTGAAAATCGACTTTGAAAGCGGCTGGGTACACCTCAGACCGTCCAACACCGAACCCATCATCCGGATTTATTCGGAAAGCAATTCCATGGTTATCGCCGAAAATCTGGCGAAAAAAATCATGCAGGATATTCACGAAATGCGCTGATTGAGACTACGGTCCTTTTTTACCAACCTTTTTGCACATCCTTACCATGCATCGAGTTTATTTCGACAACGCCGCAACCACCCCCATCTCCGAAGAGGTCATCAACGCCATGATCCCCGTACTGCGCGATCATTACGGCAACCCTTCGAGCATCCACGCTGAAGGCCGAACCGTACGTGCCTTGTTGGAAACGGCGCGCAAAACGGTGGCCAAAGCCATCGGCGCGGGCACCGCAGACATCTTTTTTACCTCCGGAGGTACCGAAAGCAACAACACAGCCATCAAGTGCGCAGTACGCGATTTGGGCGTTGTACGCATCATCACAAGTCCTACCGAACACCACTGCGGCTTGCACACCATCGAAGCTGTGGAACATTTCCAGGGTGTTGAAGTGGTTTGGCTGCCTGTAGACGAACTCGGCCGAGTTTCCATGGAATGCCTCGAACTTAAACTTCAGGAAAGCAACGGTAAAAAAACACTCGTGTCGCTGATGCATGCCAACAATGAAATCGGCACCATGATCGACCTGAATTTTGTTTCCGGTTTGTGCAAACAATACGGTGCGTATTTCCACACCGATACCGTCCAAACCATTGGTCACTTCCCCATCAATGTTCAGGAAACACAGGTCAATTTCCTGTCCGGCGCCGCACACAAATTCCACGGCCCCAAAGGCGTTGGCTTTTTGTACATCAATCCCGATTCGTCCATCAAACCTTTTATTGATGGCGGCGCGCAGGAACGCAACATGCGTGGCGGCACCGAAAATGTGTACGGCATCGTCGGTCTTGCCAAAGCCCTCGAACTTGCCTGCGCTGAGATGGAACAACGCGACGCGCACATCCGCGACATCCGCGACTACATGATGCAACGCCTGCAGGAAACTTTCGATGACATCCAATTCAACGGCGACCTCAACGGACTGTGTCTGAGCACCGTGCTCAGCGTTTCGTTCCCGCCTTCGCCTAAAAACGAACTGCTCCTGCTTAGCCTGGACATCAACGGCATAAGCGCCTCAGGTGGTAGCGCCTGCTCCAGCGGCGCCGAAAAAGGCAGTCACGTGCTCAGTTCCATCGGCGCCGATCCCGACCGCAAAAGTGTCCGTTTTTCATTTTCACATTACAACACGCGTGAAGAAGTGGATTTTGTCGTGGAAAAATTAAAAACCATCATCCCTGTAAGGGAAAAAGCGGAGGTATAAATACCATAATTAAAATGAAACGATTATATCCTGTACTTCTGCTTCTCTCCTTCATTGCCTGCCGGGAGCAAAATTCAAAAACCAACATAGCCCCACTGCAAAGCATGGCGGTGACCAAATCGGTGAAGGAATGCCTGCGCGATTCCATTTGTTACAGCATCGGTTTGAACTACCCGGAATTCACCGGTGGACCCAATCCGGCGGCTACGGCGGCCATCAACGATTCGTTGCGCCAGGGTGTGTATTCCATTTTGGAAGTCGACCAATCCTTGCCCATTGAAGCAGCATTCGATGCTGCCCGCGCCCACATGCGCAATATTTTGAAAGCCGACCTGGAGATGATGCCCGATGTTACAGACCGCGAATATTACAATGAGGTTGATGGCAGCATGTTGTGGCAAAACGGCCAATACCTTTCAGTGGAGATGAACGCCTCCGGCTTTACGGGAGGTGCGCATGGTTATTACGGGACAGCCCTAACCACCTACGATCTGAAAACCGGTAAAAGTTTGTTGCTCAGTGCACTCATTTCCGATGTGGAAGCGCTTCGAACCATGCTGGGCGAAGCATTTGTCGCAGAAAAAAAGGAAATGGTACCAGACGTAACCCTAAAGGATTTGCTGCTCGAGCCTGAAGAACCACTTGCATTGCCGGTGAACTTTTGCATATTGCCCGAAGGCATCCGCTTCATCTACAACCCGTACGAAGTGGCGCCCTACGCGGTAGGCCAAACGGACATCATGTTGTCCTGGAAGCAACTCGGACCGATTGCAAAGTTTAAAGTTTAAAGTTTAAAGTTTAAAGTTTAAAGTTTAAAGTTCAGATGGCAGCAAAAATTCGGGACAACGCGTTTAGAGCTATCATTACCCTTTCATGAAATACCTTATTCTTTTACTTTTTATACTGCCTTCCATACCATCGGTGGCACAGAAAATGCTGGTGCTTGAACGCGCCAACAGTGCCAAAACAGTGAAAATGTACGTTGGCGATGTGCTGGAATACCGTTTAAAAGGGGATGAAGACTATTGGTACACCAGTACCATCAACGATATTTTGCCGGAGAACAAGGTTTTACTGCTCGACAAATTCCCGGTGCACGTAGACAGCATATCAGCCTTGCGCACCCGTCGGAAACCCATCACCAGACTGGTTGGCGGCACCCTGGTGACTTTTGGCGCCTCCCTGGCTTTTGCAACCACCATTGGCGCACTTTACAGCGACAAAACCATCAACTACGGCGCTTTGTACGGCACCTCTGTGGCCTCTGCCGGCGTGGGTTTGCTGGCTTTTACACGCAAAAAATTGCCCATGGGCAAAAAATACCGGCTCAGGATTATTGA
>JADLBE010000014.1 GCA_020847915.1 Saprospiraceae bacterium
ACGACATCATGGATTTTTACAAGGACGGTCTGCTCAAAGGTTACCTGATCGAAAACGGCATTTTATCCAGATTCACGTACCACAACATCGTGGCAGCAGGACTTCAAACCCGCGAATACGACTGGGTTGAAGATTTTATCAACCGGTACAAAAACACCCTCGAACGCACCCACCGTGAAAGTTCGTACAGCTTCAATTTCGCACGCCTTGAATTTGCCCGCAAACGGTACGAGGTGGTTCTTCCGCTGTTGCAAAACTCCAACTATTACGACCCTTTGCTTGGTTTGGCTGCCAAAGCCATGGCCCTGAAAATTTATTACGAAACAGGTGAATACGAGCTGCTGCATTCGCACCTCATCGCCATGAAAAACTACATCAGGCGAAAATCCATGATTGGGTACCACCGCACGTATTACCTCAATCTGATACGGTTTACGCAAAACCTGACGGATCTGAACTGGAAAAACAAAACAGCCGTGGCACAACTGAACGCCCGCATACGGGAAGAACCAGCACTTACGGAAAGGGAGTGGCTGCTTGAGCAGTTTTGAAAAATTGATATACGAGATACGAAATACGAGATTTGAAATTTGAATTTTATGCCCTCACTCCCTCCTTTTATCTGAATCAGGATTTATACAAAAGGGCGGAGTGAGGGCATAAAATTCAAATTTCAAATCTCGTATCTAGTCAATCATTTTTTTCAGCTAAAATGGCTTCCCGCCTCCAACATCAAATTCACGCCTTTTTGGTAAACGGCATAATTGAAACCGGGGTGGATGCTGTAGGCGCCGTAACGTCCTTTTTTATCAATGGCGACGAAGCCAACCTGAGCTTCTTTGATGGCTTCCGGATATTTGTCGATGATGCGTTTGATGGCCACCTCCGCTGCTTTTTGCGGGTGTTTACCCTTGCGCATTTCTTCCACCACCAAAAAACTTCCGAGTGTTTTGAGCACCAGTTCGCCCAATCCTGTACATGCGGCGGCGCCCACTTCGTTGTCGACGAACAAACCGGCGCCGATGACAGGACTGTCGCCTACCCTACCGTGCATTTTAAAGGCCATGCCGCTGGTGGTGCAGGCTCCGGCAATCCTGCGGGCAGCATCCATGGCGACGATGCCGATGGTGTCGTGCCGTTCGATGTTGATCACTGGTTTGTATTGGGAAGTTAGTTTCCATTTTTCCCACGCTTCCCGGGCTTTGTCGGTGAGCAGATTTTCTACAGGAAATCCTTCTTCGATCGCAAACCTGCGTGCACCTTCACCGGAAATGATCACGTGGGGTGTTTTTTCCATCACCCTACGCGCCACACTGACGGCATGTATGATGTCCTGCATAAACGTTACCGAACCAGCATTGCCAAACTCGTCCATAATGCAGGCATCGAGGGTCACGTTGCCGTCTCTGTCGGGAAAACCGCCATATCCTACACTGGTATCGTTGGGATCGGCTTCCGGAACACGGGCGCCGGCTTCCACCGCGTCGAGGCTGCGGCCGCCATTTTTCAATACTTCCCAGGCTGCAGAAGTTGCTTTCCGGTTGTCCCAGGTAGCTATCACTACCGGCCATGCTTCGGGGTCGGCTGCCGGTTCAAAATGTTTGGTGGTGCGCTCCCAAAACTGGCCTGATGTTGCGGCGAATGCCCCCCAAAAGGAGTTTTGGATAAATGAACGACGGGATTTCATGTTAACTTCGTTTTAAAGGGCGGCAAGTTATTCCTGCGATTGCGTTTCTTTGCGTTAAAATTACAAACATGGTGCAAAGGTTAACCACCGCAGTCCTCTTGCTTGCCAGTATTTTCCATTGGTCTTGTCAAAACAAACAAATGCCTGAAGACGCTTCTGTGTGGAACAAAGTGTCTGTTAACCTCTCCAGACTGGACGAAAACGGCCTCGCTGGTCCTTCCAACGGCAAGGTAGCAGTGAATTACGAATTTTGCATCCCGGCAAACGACAAACACTGGAAAGCCGTTCAACGGATCGATACAACAGCCCAAAAAATGGCCGGCAGTCCCGGTCGGATAGGTTGCGACAAACAATCCTGGCTCATCGTGGGCAGCACCCACCAGCCCAATTACAAACGTGTTTTGTACGATCTCGCCAGTCTGACTTACGTGGCTAAGATCCAGGAAACTTTTTGGGAATAACGGCATGCAACAGTCTTCCAATGCCACCATCAGGGTACAGCAATGGGTGGTCGTAACCTCCATTGTGCTGTTTATCGTCAAATTACTGGCTTATTTTCTCACCAATTCGGTAGCCATCCTTACCGATGCCCTGGAAAGTACCGTCAATGTCGTCACGGGTTTTACCGGGCTCTACAGCCTGCGCCTCGCCGCCAAACCGCGCGACGAGGACCACCCGTATGGTCATGGCAAAGTAGAGCTGGTTTCGGCCTCGTTTGAAGGAGTACTTATCCTCGTTGCAGGCCTCGTTATCCTGTACGAATCGATCATCAACCTGGTGCACCCGCATGAAGTGCAGCAACTCGATTACGGCATCATCCTCATCAGTGCCACGGCCATCATCAATTACCTCATGGGCCGTTGGTGTATCAACGTTGGCAGGAAACACCACTCCGTTGCGCTGGAAGCCAGTGGTCGCCATCTGCAAACCGACACCTGGAGCACGGTGGGTATTGTCGCCGGACTGGTTCTTTTGTACTTCAGCGGCATCGCATGGATAGACAGCGGTGTGGCCATCATTTTTTCAACCCTGATTATGGTGGAAGGCGGCAAAATCATCCGGCAAACCATCGCCGGCATCATGGATGAAGCCGACAGGGCACTGATAGACCAATTGGTAGAAGCGCTCAACAAAAACAAACGCGACCCCTGGATCGATGTGCATAACCTGCGCATCATCAAGTACGGCAACATCCTTCACGTAGACTGTCACCTGACGGTTCCTTGGTATTACAACGTAAACGAAGCACACTTACAAATCGACGGCTTGCACGAACTCATCCGTGAATCCTTTCCCCAAAACCTGGAAATGTTTGTTCACACCGACGGGTGCGTGCCACCCGCCTCCTGCCGCGTTTGCCCGTTGAAAGAATGTCCGGTACGACAAGCCGCCTTCGAAGGCCGTCTAACCTGGACTTTTGACAATGTTACAATGAATAAAAAACATGGCGGTTAGCTGAAAGTGGAAAGTTGAAAGTGGAAAGCTGAAAGTGGAAAGCTGAAAGCTGAAAGTGGAAAGTGGAAAGCTGAAAGTGGAAAGTGGAAAGCTGAAAGAACTGATTATTAGCTACTTGCAATCATTAACTTTCAGCTTTCAGCTTTCAGCTTTCCACTTTCAGCTTTCAGCTTTCAGCTAGAATTTCATCTGCGCCCCTGCGAACAAGTTGGTGCCCAGGGTCGGGTAATCCGCCCAACGCTCGCGGCGGTTGTTCAGGAGGTTGTTGAAATCGGCAAAAAGGTTGATTTTGTCGGTGATCTTGTACGTTGCAGCAACACTCAGGTCGTAGAGGAAATCACCACGGTCGAGGCCGGCATTGCGGTCGAGGTATGGGATATCGTCGGCAAAAAAGACACTGGCTTTGAGGCGGAGTTTCTGTTCAAACATGGCATATTCAGCCTGAAAACTACTTTCCAAAACCGGTAATCCCCAGGCAAATGATTCATTTTCAGGCGTGTACACACTGGTGCTGAAAGTGCCCGAAATTGTCATGTCCTTAAAAATCACCATTTGGGCATTGGCCTGGATGTTGAAGATGTTGACCGAGTCGTAAATGACCTGGAAACGGGTGATGTCGAGCGGGTTGAAAAACGCCTGGTAAAGTGCAAGGTTTTCTGCGTTTTCATAGGCCACTTCACCGTGGTATTTCAGCCTTCCCAGTTCACCTTTCAAACCGCCATAGTAGCGGTTAAACTTGGTGTTCCTCAATTCAGCTTCCCGGATGTCCATGAAAGGTGAATATTTGGACATGCTTCGGTAGGTGTTTTTCCGCAAATCACCTGTGGCGCCGGCAAACATTTGGAGTCCGTCGCCAAAAATGCGCAGACCTACTTCGACATCCGGGAAAAGGCTGTAAACATCGCGGTTGCTGGCAATATTGAGTCCTGCACGCGCATAAAACAGGTTGTGGTGGTAGGTGAACGACGGTTTGTAGTACAGGTTGTTCAGACTGGTTTTTTCGTTGTCCTTAAACGTCGTTTGGTCTACGCGGATGATCATGGTCAGCGGATGTTTTTCAGCGAACCATTTGGTAGCACCCACATCGACCAGAAAGCCTGTTTCCCTGTTGGAATAATTGTCGGACAAACGGTAATACTTCGGCACGACGAAATAATTGATGTCCAACTCGTTGCGGGCGCCGTTGTACACACGACCGCCTATTTCGATGTTTTGGAAGTATTGTTTGGTTACCTCATCATCGTAGCTCAGGGAATCGTGGTCGTAACCGTAGTAATGGAAACGGTTCTTGGAATACCCCAGGTTGCCTTCGATGGCGATGCCGTTGTCGAAATAATAGTTGCCGTTTACCAACGCTTCGTTGTTGTTGTAACGCTGGTTTTCCAGTTTGTTGTCGTTGTTTTGGTTGAAGTGGCGAAACCAGGCTTTGCCGTCGAATTTTTCACTTTTTCCAAAATAGTAACCGCCTTCGGCCCAAAGTCCAATGGGCACGCCCACGCCTAATTTGGCAAAACCATTGTAGGGTTCCTCCTGTTTGGGCGTTTTGTAACCGATCGGACGAAGTTTGGGCGCCGGATAGGTTACTGTAAGTGGACGGGGCGGTACGTTGTAGTTTTGAATTTTGGTGGTGGTATCCAGGGGCGGCAACGTGGGGGTTACTTCTATTTTGTTGGACTCGAGCAGGAAAGCTTCAAAATCCTTGATGATGTCGACCTTTTCGACCTGGGCCTGGAGTTGGATGGCTGCTGCGGTCAGAAAAAGACTCACAAGCAGTGTTTTATGATGTTGGAAAAACATGTTTCGTAAAGTTAGGTAAAGCAGAAAGGTTTGAAAAACACAGGTTTGGTGACCGTCAATTGTTGCCGTCTTCCAGCTCCAGGTCGGTGGCTTTGGAGCGGTCGGGTTGGGGTGATGTTTCCAAACCGTTGAGTTTTTCGTATTTGCTGCGGGCGATGGCCAATATTTCGGCATCGCCGCCTTTGTAGTTTTCCAAAACCGCTTCGAGGGCAGCCGTAGCGCTGTTTCGGTCGCCACGATCGGCGTAGATGTCGGACAGCAAAATGAAGTTCCGGGCGATCCAGTCATCGTAGCCTGCACTGGGCTGTGTGGCTGAATTGATCAGATCTTCTGCCTGGTTCATGTTGCGTTGTTTGTACCGGATTGTCGCCATCAGGTGCCACGATTCGGCCATTATTTCCGAAGCCGTAAGTTTGGTTACCTGCTCGAATGCGGGATACGCCTGGGTGAATTCGTCCTTGTTGTATGCAGTTTTACCTTTGTAAAAATAGGCAGCAGCGCGTTGGTCGTTGGAAGAAAGGTCGGAATTGATGATTTTTCCGGTGTATTCGTTCACAAGCACCAGGTTGCCGGTTTCGTAGGCCGTACGCATGATCAGTGCTTGTGCATCGAAACGGGATTTTTCACTGGGCGCCGCTTCCTCCCATTTGCGGGCGTATTCAAGCGCCTGGTTGTGATCGTTGGTTTTTTCGTACGCCAGGTAGGCGGCTGATTCGGCTGCGCGGGCATAATACTTGCCGGGACCGCGTTGTACCACCTGATCGTAGTCCTGAAGCGCCAGGTCGAATTTTTTAACCGTTGTGCTTTTGTTGCTTTCACCCCGGTAGAAATATGCGGCTACAGCATTCCTGCCGTTCGGAAATTTGGCCAGGTAGTTCGAAAATCCTTCCACAGCCTGGCTGTAACGTGCATTCTGGAACTGTATGTAAGCCGATTGGTAGGTTACGCTGTCTTTATCCGCCGTATTGACGTTGTAGCCCGGTACAGTTTCCAAAAATGCAAAATATTCATCGGGGCGGTTCAGGTCCTTGACATAAATTTCTTCAATGCCTGCGAGGGCTTCTTTGGCCTCTGTATTTTCAGGATTGTTGGCAAATACCTGTTTGTAATAGTTGAGTGCAGCGGTATTGTTGCCCTGGTTGTACGAGATCAGGCCAAGTTTCAGCAACGCCTGATTGATCAACGGTGATTTGCCCCGGTAATCGGCCACCAGTTTTTTCAATGGCGGAATGGCTTCGTTGAGTTTGTCGACACCCTGGTAAGTATCCCCGAGCTGGTACAGAGCTTCATCGGCAAAGCGGCTGTTCGGGTATTTGCTCACCAAACTTTCGAGCGCCACGATTTTATCCAATGGGCTGCCCTGCAGGCCTTTGATCATCGCTTTTTGGTACAAAGCATATTCGAAACCTTCGTATTTTTTACTAACGGCATTGTCGTAGTATTTCAGGGCTTCGGTGTACTGGTTGTTTTTGAAATGACAGTCGCCGGCACGAAGTACCGCGTCGCCGAGTATGGCGGTTTTGATTTGATCGGACTTGATTTTAGCGGCATTTTTTTCGATGCCGTCCACACATTGTTTGAAATAGGTAAGTGCGCCTGCGTAGTCGTTGAGTTTAATGAGGTTGTAACCCTGGATGTACTGGCCCATCATGAGGCTGCTTTCGTCGGGCAGGCCGGTCATGGATTTGGCAGCATTCAGGAACGACGTCATGTGTTGTTTGCTGATGGGGTATTCGCCTTTTTCATTGGCGATGGCGCCAAGCCAGTAGGAACTGAGGGCTGCTATGCGTTTATCTATCGGATTTTCGAGCGATTTGTTGAAAAAACGCCGCGCTTCATCCTTTTGCTCGTTTTGGTAGAGTTGAAGTCCCCGGTTGTAAGAAGTCTTTTGAATGGCGGTATTGATGCGCTCGTTTTTGTTTTTTAGTCCTTCCAGCGTTGCCAAAGCCCGGTCGTAATCGCGGGTATTGGTAAGGATATCGGCCATGATGTCGGCGGCTTCGTTGTAATATTTCGAAGTTGGCGACAGTTTTTGGAAAGCTTCGATGGCGTCGCGGTCGAAGTTGAGTTCGTAGCTGAGCTTGGCGTAATTAAAAAGTGCGTCTTCTTTCACCGAAGGGTCGTAAGGCAACGAAGCAGCTTGTCCGAAGGCGTTGCGCGCATTGAATTTGTTGCCTGTTTTCAGGTAACAATCACCGAGGTGGTACATGCCGTTTTGTCCAAGCAAACTGTCCTGTTTGCTCAGGTTTTCAAAATTCTGGATGGCCGGTTTGTAATAACCGAGCTGGTATTGGGTATAGCCGAGCTGGTAATAGTCGGCCGGACGGAGGTTTACACCATTGTTGGCGGCGTATTCGAGGTATGGCAGCGCCTTTTTGAAATCACCTTTTTCGAAATAAGCCTGACCTACGATCTGGTTGATTTCGGGACGGTTTTTCACGCTGTTGTCTGCGGCTTTGGGCGCTCCGTAGGTGATGACCTGATCGTATTCTTTTTTGGCTGAATAAATCTGAATCAGGTAATACGGCGCATATTGCCGGTAGTTGGGCGAGTTTTCGCAACGTTTGAAAGCTTTGGCGGCTTCGTCGTATTTTTTTTCAAAAAATGCGCTACAACCGTAGTAATAATTGGCGGCGTCGTAATAAGCGCTGCCGGTATCTTCGGTGAGAGGACGAAGGTGGGCTTTGGCCTGGCCGAAGTTCTTTTTGACGAAGTAGCTGTAGCCTTGTTTGAATCGGATTTCATCGCGGTTGCCTCCTGTTTCGGGCACCATGTCGTAATAGGTCAAAGCGCGTTCGTATTCCTTTTTTTGGAAATAAAAATCGCCAATTTCAAGTGCAGCTTCACTGGCTACCGGAGAAGGGGAATTGTCGCGCAGAAAATCAAAAACCAATTTTTCAGCTTCGGGTTGTTCGAGTCGAACGGCACATTTGGCATGGTGCAACTCAGCGTCGGTCCGCAAGCCGTTCCATTCGGGCTCGTTGATGGGTCTGAGCAATTCGATGGCCTGCCGGAATTCCGTTTGTGCCTGGCCGTAAAGGTTTTGATTAAAAAATTCGAGTCCCCGGTGGTAAGCCAGGTTTGCTTCCGTGTACACGGTTGTTTCCTGGGCCTGCAGCCCGAAAAACAACACGGACAACAGGAGGGAAAAGAAACTTTTCCTTAAAATCATGTCAATTGGATTTGAGTGTTTCCTAATTAGGCGGATGCAATGTTAAAAAAGATGGATTATGAACGTATAAACCCGGGGCGAAAATATGGAACTTGAGCGCTGTTTTCGATTTTTGACGTATTGAAGAGGCAACCTTCCTACATTTGTTCCGTTGAACCGCTTCGCAACAAACCCTGCACGCCCATGGAATTTTTCCTGACTTCCCTGTTTTCCCTGTTTTCCATCGTTGATCCACCCGGCGCCATACCCGTGTATGTGTCTCTTACCGGCGACCGTCCGAAAGCCGAACGCGACAAAATTGCCCTTCATGCGAGTTTGTATTTCCTGCTGATCATGTTCAGTTTTTTTCTTGCAGGATCGTACATTCTTCATTTTTTCGGCATTTCTGTGCACGCTTTACGCATAGCAGGTGGCATGGCGTTGATGTTCAGTGGGTTTGGACTGATGTCGGGCAGTTTGGCAAAACGTCGCGGGTTCGACAAAGAAGCCGAAAAACAAGTTCACGAACGAACCGACATCGCTTTTTCTCCCATGGCCATGCCCATGCTTTCAGGTCCGGGCTCCATCTCCTACCTGATTACACAGTTCAACCAGCACAATTCCTGGGAAGAAAGGATTGCCATCATGGCATCCATCGTAGCCGTGGGCTTTCTGGTGTGGGTTTCCCTGCGTGTAGCGCCGTTGTTGTTCCGCGTTTTTGGTGTGGGCGGATTGAATGCCATCGCGCGCATCATGGGTTTCATCGTTATTGCCATCGGTGTACAGTTTATCGTTGATGGTATGGTACATCTTGTTGGTGAGATGAACCGATAAAAAGTAACCACCGAGGTGTTGCAGCAGGATCGTTGAAGCCCTGAAAATTTGCTTCATCTTCCTACTTACATACTCCTGGCATGTTTGGTTTTTGGTTTTGAGGCGAGAGCGAGCTACAAAGAACTTACGGGGCAACGGGTGTCGATTTCCGCCTCCCAAAATGTACGTGCATCTCAATCGGCAGGTCCCAATAACTGTTGATGGAACTGTAATCCGCGTAACCCGGGGATGCGTAGTAGCGCACACCGGTGTAAAATCCGAGGGCAAGTTTCCGCCCCAGCAAAAAGGAATATCCGCCCCTGACGCCGAATCCGCCTACATACAAGGGATCGGGTGTAAAAAAAGCAAAACCGTTGCTCAGGTACGTACTGGCGCTTAGCCAACCCCGTACGCCCGGGTGCCAGCGGCGTTCGTAACCAACGTTGAACAAAAGTTGGTTTCCCCAGGATACAAAACCGAGTTCTGCACCACCGAGCAAAGCGTCGTTGCGGGTTAACTGGTGACGGTAGGTCATCTCGAGGGCACCACCCGACCAACCACCGATCCACACATCCTCGTAAGCAAGTTGCCGGAATGATTTGAATTGCGCATCAATGCACTGGGCTTGCAAGTAACTGCTGGTGAAACAAAACAGGACGGACAACACCAGGTTTTTCATAAACGGTTGATGAATTGGGAAATGATGTCGATCACAACAGCTTGTTGTTCGCCCGCACTGATGGTCGCTTGTCCGTCGCCTTCCTGTTCACCGTAATTGCCGAACTGTGCATGGTTGCCTCCGGGAATTTCGTAATAAAAGGTTTGGATACCGGGAGGCATCGGAAAATCGGCGGTAGAGGCCATGCGGTAAGGTGGCGGAAGCAGGTACTCGGCCGCCTGCAGGTCGGCTGCCGTTGCCAAATCATCAAATTCGGCCGATACACTCAGGACCGGATGGGGCCAGTTGGCAAGATTGTCCTTATCGTCGGCATACGCAGCCAGCAGAATGATGGCCACCGCCTTGTCGCGGTTGTCATCCACGGCTTTGCAAGCCATGGCGCCGCCGAGTGAGTGGCCCGACAGGAGCCAGCGGTTTGCGGGAGGAAGTTCGTCCTGCAGGGCGAAGGCTTTGCCAGGGTTAAAAACGGCGAGGTTGGCGGGCATTTTTACCACTACGACCATCAGCATCGGGTTAACTGTGACCAGCGAGTCGAGCCAGGAAACGTAGGCGAAAGGATCCACCAGCGCGCCGGGATAAAAGAAAAGGCCTTTTTCAAAACTGTCACGCCCGGGTTCCGTGATGCGGATGTAGTCAGGTGTTTCGTAAATGTCGTTGACAAAGTCCTGGTCGGAAATCGGATCGCCGAGGTGGGTGCAGGAAACAGCAACGGCAAAGGCAAGCAGGCAAACAAACAAATATCGCATGGGGTGTTTGATTTTGTTTTGGTTCCCCAAAGGTACACCCACGTTTTCATGGCTGCAAATATTAAAACCAGTAAAGAAAATTTGGTCTGAGTAAAATGTAATTAATTATTTGTTTAAAAAGTTGCTACTACAAACAAATACTTTTACATTTGCACTATGTAATGACCTGCCATTCAGGTCGTTTGTCATTTAAAAAATCAAACAAAACGTGGTATGAAAAAACAGCCCGGTCACCGCTTGTACAACGTTTCGGACGCAGATCTGTACGTTCAGTGCATGGAAGCGCTCAGGCACGCCCACCGCGACCTGGAACTTTTCACCCAATATGGTTATGGTGTGGACCGCCTGAAGTCGTTCAAAAGCCTTTGCGACCAGTTCCGCAACCTGCCCGACGACGATGAAATGGTGGGGGAACAAATGATTACCACGGAAAAGAAAAACCTGGCTTCCGAAAAACTTAAAACAGCCATCCGTTCGCTTATGACCCGCGTGGCCATGAAGTACCACGATCGTACCGGCCGTTACCGCAAATTCGGCACCGCCAAGCTGGGCGACATGAGCGATCCTCAACTGCTGTTCTGCGGCCGCCGTGTGGCACGTGTGGCCCGCCAACAAATTGACTTCCTGGCCGACGTGGGTGTCAATGAAAACGTCATCCAACGCGTGCTCGACGCCTGCACAGAGTTTGAAAACGGCATGAACATCCAACAGGACAAATTACACGACCGCGACATCGCCGTGGAACGCCGCATGGACCAGGGCAACAAACTTTACACCGAACTCGTCGTTTTGTGCGACATCGGCAAGGACATCTGGGCCGAACGCGACCGCACGAAATACGATCAGTATTGTTTGTACGACAGCAACAACGAGCAGAAAAAAGCGAGTCGAATGCGGAATGCGGAATAGGGAATAGGGAATAGGGAATAGGGAATAGGGAATAGGGAATAGGGAATAGGGAATAGGAATGAATTTTAACAGCTTAATTGATACACATTATGAAAGACGTTGATCTTTTGAAAAAACGTTTCAAAGACTTCGCCTTGGATGTTGTAAAATTTGCTGAGATGCTGCCATCAGAAAAATCATTCAAGGTCGTTGCAAATCAAATCATGAGAAGCAGCACCTCCACTGCCGCCAACTACAGGGCAGCAAGCAGGGGACGATCACGCCCTGATTTTAGGGCTAAATTGGGTATTGTCGAAGAGGAACTGGATGAAACTATGTTCTGGCTGGAATTTATTGTTGGGTTGTCCGAATCCTACAGAGAACCCATTACACCACTTTGGAAAGAAGCCAATGAACTTCTTTCAATCACCGTAGCTTCAATCAAAACGTCCAAAAAAAACACTCCTCCACCCAAATAATTCCCTATTCCCTATTCCCTATTCCCTATTCCCTATTCCCTATTCCCTATTTCCTATTCCCTATTCCCTATTCCAAATACGCAGCCATTTCCTGAACATCCCTAATCTGAACTTTAATGTTGTCTCTGAGCGTCGTGTTCAGCGACAGCCCCACATAATCCGCTTTGATGGGAAACGACTTGTGCTTTCTGTCTACCAATACAGCCACCTCTACCCTGCTGGGCAATGGTTTGAGCAAAGGTTGTACGGCATAAAAGATGGTGCGCCCGGTGTTGGCCACGTCGTCGACGATGATGACGGGACGGCCTTTCAAACTATCCTGTTCCATTTCAATGTAGGGCTCGTATTCCGTTGGGTTGGCCGGATTCAGGCGTATACGGGTGAGCGTGATCTCCATGCTGTCGGGCGCAAGGGGTAAAAGTTCCTGCACGAGCAACTGGGCAAAACCAAGGCCGTTGTTGTTGAGTCCTGCAAGAATAAGTTCCTCCTCACCGTAGTGTTGTTCGAGGATTTCGATGGCCAGACGTTTGATTTTCTGGCGTATTTGGCGGTCGTCGAGTATCTTCATGCTGTTTGGCAAAATTTGTCTGCAAAAATCCATGCTTATCGCTGTATTTTCGCCCGACAAAGGAAATATTTATGCTTCAGTCCCTGTTTTTTATTTTACTGCTCGGTGCATCGGGCTACCTGGCCTGGAAAGGATACAGCCGGATCTGGCGAAACATTCGTCTGGGCAAAACCCAACCCCTCGAAGGCAGCACCGCACAACGCTGGAAAAACATGATTTTGGTGGCCCTGGGACAGCAAAAAATGTTCAAAAAGCCGATTCCTGCGATTTTACACCTTTTTCTGTACGTCGCTTTCGTCATCACACAAATTGAACTGATCGAAATTCTGGTCGACGGCATCTTTGGCACCCACCGCTTTTTTGCACCTGCATTGGGTGGGTTTTACACCTTCGTCATCAGTACCATTGAGGTACTTTCCATACTTGCCTTCGCCGGCACGATCGCTTTTTTGGTCCGTCGCAACCTTATTCGCCTGCCCCGTTTCACCAAACCGGAACTCAAAGGCTGGCCCACACGCGACGCCAACCTCATCCTTTTGGGTGAAATCGTGCTCATCACCGGCATCTTTTGTATGAACGGCGCCGATAAAGTTTTGCAAACCCGCGGCCTCGA
>JADLBE010000015.1 GCA_020847915.1 Saprospiraceae bacterium
ATTCCTGTACCCTTATTTTTTCCAAAAACCCCGACGGCTGGGGTACGTATTTTTACAAACCCGAGGAGGACGTTTTGCGTGTTACCGTGCGCCAGCAAAAAAATCAGCCACACAACGTTGAATGGCTGACGTACGTGTTTTCAGCCCCAACCGAACGCTCCGTTCTGGTAGCCCTGGAATGGGAACGCTGGCGAATTCCGTTCACCGTATCCGTCGACCTGGAGGCCACCACCGTCGCTTCCCTGCAGCGCCAACTTTCAGGCGAAATGGGGTTTGATCCGCCCAGTCTTGCCACCGCAGCCAGCTGGTGCCTCAACCACAACGTGAACCTCGAAGAGGCACTTGTATGGGCCAACCGCGCCACCGATCCCGGCTTCGGGAACAACCAGAATTTCACCACCCTTTCCACCAAAGCCGGCCTGGAACGCAAACTTGGCCGCACAGCCGACGCCGATAAAACCATGCAGGCCGCCATCGACAAAGCAGGCGTTTTTGAGTTGCACGGCTACGGCAGGCAACTCATCAGCGATAAAAAATACGATGAGGCATTGACCATTTTTAAAAAGAACAAGGAAAAAAACGGCGAAGTTTGGCCCATCAACATGGGCCTGATGCGTGGTTACTCGGCCGTGGGTGATTACAAAAAGGCCCTCGAATACGGCGAGGCCGCCCTTAAACAAGCTCCGGACGACCTCAACCGGAAAAATCTGGAAAGCATGGTCGCAACGTTGCGGACAGGGAAGCCCATTTCACAGTAAAGGAATAGTGCTGCGGCAAGCCGCCATTGAGTTTCCGGCCATTTTTCTTTATTTTTGTCCCTCTGAGCATGTTTGTATACCCATACAAACATGCTTTCACATTTTAAAAAAATACGACATGTACAACCAACAACAAAAAGAAAAGCCAACACCGTGGTTGGCAATTATGATCATCCTTTTTGTCGCTGTTCCTTCATTCCTGCATCGTGAAAGATTGGTCGATGCAGTAGGTGAGCGGTATTTCGATGTCCCGGCACCAGTACGACCAACCATCAAAGAGGAAGTCATCAATAAGTTCTGGAAACCGAAACCCGTGGAGGCAAAACAGCATCAGGAAACTGCTTCCAACGATTAAAGCTGATTGACGAATGATGATTACATGATTTTTGATATTTGATTTTTTTGATGTGTGGTGAGCTTGGGTTTGAGCGCTGCTTGTTTGTCTGAATCAGGATTCTCAGGATCATAGGATTTACATGATTTTAGTCTGTGAAAAAGAATTGATTATCAGTTTATTAGGATCAAAATCATGTAAATCCTATAATCCTGAGAATCCTGATTCAGACAAAAAAGCGAAGCGGGGACATCTGTTTCAACCGAATCAAAATCCTGTAAATCCTGATAATAAAACCGGAGCGACAACCTGCCGCCCCGGTAACCAAACCTGTATGAAAAACTATTGCTTTACTACTTTCCCTTTGTAGTAATCCAATTCCTTGTATGCCGTGAGGTAATACAAACCTGCGGGCAGGCTGCTGATGTCGATCTGCTGACCGGGTTGTACAACCATTGTTTTCAGGAGTTTGCCAGAGGTGTTGAAGACGCGTATTTCTGCCTCGATATCGAGCGCGGTGAAGAATCGTCCGGTGGTGGGATTGGGCGAAATGTCCAGGTCTATGCTGTTTCGGGTAACGGGCTTCACGGTAGTTGTTCCGATGTAGTAGTAGTATGTTTTGTTGTCGAGTATCCATTCGGGGTCATCGGCATTGGCCAGGTAGATGGTTTCGGTGGCCAGGTTTTCGTCTTCCACGTAGGTAAAGTTGGTGAGTTCGTACGTGTTGGGGCCGCCGTCGTTAAAGGTGGTGGTAGCTTTGGAGTCGGGGCGTTGCTGTGCGTCGAAGTCGTACACGACGGCGAGTTTGTGCTTCCAGTCTACACTGTCCAAATCCCATACGTAACTGAATTCTTCTTCTATGGCTCCGAAATTGGTGTAGCTGTAAGTAGTTCGGTTTTGGAAGACATAATCGGAAACGCCGTCGTATTCCGAATAAATTTCTTCGATAACCTGGTGGTTTACAAAGAGGTTGTTGGTCCGGCTGGCGGGGTACACTTCACCATCGATGAGGGCAACTTCATCGATGAGAAAATTGTCGCCGTTGATGTCGTAGAAAAAGGTCTCTTTAATCGTGAACGAACTGCCGAGTGTGATGGTGTTGTAACTTTCGAGCAGCAGGTCCTGATCGTCATATACATTGCTGTTGTTCAAATAAAGTACCCAATCGTTCACGTTGGTGTCCCACAGGTACAGAACAAACGAATCGAGCAAGTCAGGGCTGTTGCCGTGTGGATACACCAGCAGGCGGGAATCGTTGATCCATTGCTGGCCAGCATTGTCGTACTCTTCGCCCAGGGCTTCCACGATGCGCTGTTGGTCGTCGGCTGTGATGGTGGCGCGTTCGATTTGGTACCACTGTCCGGCAAAAGCGCTCACCAACTCCACTTTGGTGTTTGCGTCAGGGTACGTGAATACCGTGAGGGCAATGGGCGTACTGTCGGTTTCGGTGTAATCGACGAAGGTTTTGGTGGAATCAAGCACCAGCTCGTTGCGGTTTTGTGCTGCCGTTGAAGTTTGGGTGTCAAAACCTGCACGGTGCAAAAGGTTTTTTAAAGAGGTAGGCAGTTTTTCCACCTGTTGGGTTGTGCCGGGCGACATGGTGCGCTGGGCAAAAGCGGCATTGGCTGAGGTGACCAGGAGGATAAGGCAAAAAAGGATGTTGTTGTTTTTCATGGCGTGTAAGGATGTTAAATTGTTTGCAACACTTGATGCCGTTCAGGCGGATAAACGTTGCAGCGAAGGCACTGTCAAGGTGATGAATGCCCCGATTGGGCGGATGAATGGCCCAATCGGGGGCATGAAATTTTAGGAGAAATAGGCAGTCTGCATGGCGGAACCGGCGAGTGTTTCGCGCAGGTGCTGGCGTGTACGGCTCAGGCGGCTTTTGATGTTGGAAGCCGTCCAGCCCGTGATCTGGCGTATCTCTTCGATGCTTTGTTCCTTCAGGTAAAAAAGCTCGATGGCCGTGGCGTCTTTGGGCGACAGGTTGCTGATGATTTGTTGGATTTGACGCCTGAGGTCGTTGCGCTCGATGTCGGAGTCGCTGTACCATTCGCCGGCATCCTGTGGCGAGCGGTAGTTGTCGATCGGCAACCAGCGGGCGTTGCGGCGGCGGCGCAGGTAAGTGAGTGCCTGTGAAATGGCGATGCGCGACAGCCAGGTGCTGAGTTTGCTTTCGCCGCGAAACTGGGCGATGTTGCGGAAAGCGCGGAGGAAAGTGTCCTGCACCACCTCGTCGATGGCCTGGTTGTCCTGCAGGTAACGTTTCAGGACGAAGCGAAGCAGGCGTTCGTGGCGGGCGAAAAGGATGGTACATGCCTTTTCGTCGCCTGTCTTGATGCGTGTGATGAGTTCGTCATCGGAGAGGAGCATTTGTCGTTGAACGACGGAAGTTTTTGTTTTCATGGCCGTGGTGTGATTGCGTTTTTGTTGATACAAAAGTGCCGGAACCACGGTCTTTCCTCCAAAACAGTGTTGATGAATGCCCAATTTGGAGGTACGAATGCCCCCAATTATTTACCGAGCCATTCCTTAAAATCGGTCATACGGTCGCCGCTCACAAAAACATCGTGGCGGGCTTTGGGCGTAAGCTCCAATTTGAGTTTGCCTTTGAAATGGGTAAGAACAGATTGAATGGACGTAAAACCCACAAGGTATTGGCGGTTGGCACGGAAATACTTTTGAGGATCGAGCAGGGTGATAAGTTTGTCCAGACTGAAATCGATGGGCAGGTGCTGCCCGTCCCGGGTCACCATAAACGTGATTTTTTCATCCGAATAAAAAAATGCGATGTCGGCCGTTTCGATGCTTCGGATCTTGTTGCCTACCGTGATCATAAAACGGGTTTTAAACTCGGGTTCGCGCTGTCCGCCAATGTAATTCAGCAGGGTGCTGAAATCGGGTTTGGTAAACTGCGCCTTCAGGGCCTTGTACTTGTCGATGGCGCCAATAAGTTCCACGTAATTCACCGGCTTCAGCAAGTAATCGATGCTGTTTACCTTGAACGCTTTCACCATGTACTCATCGTAGGCCGTGGTAAAAATGACCGGTGAAGTGAGCGGCGCGTAATCGAAAATTTTGAAGCACAGGTCGTCCTCAAGATGGATGTCCATAAACACCAGATCGGGTGCATCGTTTTTGCGCAGCCATTCCACCGAATCGGCTACCGATGGCAATATGGCCAAAACCTCGAGGTTGGAATCGTATTTTTTGAGCATACCCTCCAGTCGCTGGGCACTCAGGTTTTCATCTTCAATGATGATGGTTCTCATTACAAGAGTTTAAAGTTTAAAGTTTAAAGCGGTCAGCGGTCAGCAGGCAGCAGGCAGCGGTCAGCAGGCAGCAGGCAGCTGTGTCCCGTAAATCCAAACTGCCTACTGCCCGCTGCCTGCTGCCCGCTGCCTACTGCCTACTGCCTGCTGCCCGCTGCCTGCTAACAACGGGACCCGCACCTCAAACGCCTCCTCCCGTTCTCCGGCCCACACGGGTTTGTCGGTGAGCAGGGCGTAACGGTTGATGATGTTTTGCAGTCCCATGCCGGTAGACGTGGCCGGGGTGCTTCTTGGTTGCAATTTGTTGGTCACTACGAGGTTTTGCTGCTCGTCGATGTGTACACGCACCGTGAGTGGTTCTTTGGCAGACATGCGGTTGTGTTTTACGGCATTTTCCACCAGCAATTGAATGGTCAGCGGCGCGATGCTCAGGCGGTCGAGCGCCTCTTCGGACACGTCGAACTGCAGGTCAAATTTTTTGTCGAAACGTATTTTCAGCAAAAAAGCGTAGGATTTGATGAACTCAAGTTCGGTGCGCAACGGCACCAAAGTTTGTTCTTTTTGCTCCAGAATGTAGCGGTAGGAGCGCGAAAGCTGGTCGATGAACTGCTCCGACAACTCGGGGTCATGCCGCACCAGCGACGACAAAATGCTGAGGCTGTTGAACAAAAAATGGGGATTGACCTGCGATTTGAGCAGGGCGATTTCGTTGAGCAGTTGTTGGTTTTCGAGCTGCTGGGTTTTGAGTTGCAACACGGCCGAACGGCGGCGGAAATACATCATGCCGACCAGAAACAGGGATGCCAAAAGCAAAATGACGCCTGCCGCAATGAGGCTGGCCGTAAGCGTCCGGTTTTTACGGTTGATGGTGTCCTGGTAAGCCAGGCGCAGGTCGCGTTTTTCTTCTTCACGCGTCAGACTGTCGGTCAGAATGGCTTTTTCAAATTCGAGTTGGTTGAGTTTTACCTCCGTTTCATTGTTTTGCAAACTGTCGTTTAAAACCGTGTATTGTTCGTAGTATTCAAGTGCTTTGGCGGCATTGCCCATGGATTTGTAGGCCTTGTAGAGACAGTTGCACGCATCAGATTGGATGGGAACTTTGTCGATTTCGCGGGCAAGTTTGAGCGATTTGCTGCACCAACGTTCGGCGTCGCGCGGCCGGTTTTGCCTGGACGCGATTTCGCCCATGTTGTGGTACGCAGCGGTCAAACCGCTTTTGTCATCGAGTTCCAGAAAAAGTTCAATACTTTTTTCAACAAAAAGAACCGCCTTTTCGTAATCGCCCAACGTTAAATACAAGGAGCCGAGGTTGATGTAGTTGATGGCCATGCCCGTACGGTCGTTGTATTTCAACCTGATCTCAAGGCTGTTGTTGAGGTATTCCAGGGCCTTGTCGTAGTCTTTTTCGGCCTTGTACACGTTGGCGATGTTGTTCAGCGTGATGGCGATGTCGCGTTGTTCCACCACCGGGTCGTAAAGGCTGAGCGACAGGTTGTAAAATTCCAGAGCTTTGGCGCTGTTTTTCAGTTCGAGGTAAATGGATGCCAGGTTGCTGTAATTGGCGCACATGCCGGCCGTATCCCTGATGCTTTCATTGATTTTGAGCGATCGGTGCAGGTATTCAACCGCTTTGACGTTGTTGCCTTGTTCGTTGTACAACAAGCCAAAATTGCCGAGGATGGCGGCAACGCCCTGCTTGTCGTCGAGGGCGCTGCGGATGTCGAGACTTTTTTGGAAGAGCCTGAACGCTTCGGCGTATTCACCTTGCCAATAATGGTTGGATGCCATGTTGTAATAAGCCTTGCCTTCCCATTTTTGCATTTTTTTATCGCGTGCGAAGGCGAGTTGTTCCAGCGCCAGCTTGTAAGAAGAATCCGGAATGGTATTCAT
The DNA here is from genome assembly GCA_020847915.1 of Saprospiraceae bacterium. Taxonomy (GTDB): domain Bacteria; phylum Bacteroidota; class Bacteroidia; order Chitinophagales; family Saprospiraceae; genus M3007. The sequence continues at coordinate 6,255 of JADLBE010000015.1, forward strand.
GGTACGCCAGGTGACGTATTGCAATGCTTTGATACGTACCGTATCGGGCAGCGAGGTGTTTTTCCAGATTAGCAAAACACTGTCGAGCCTGACTTGTGCATGCAGGCCTGCGGCAAAAAAAAGGGTAAAAAGCAATGTGTATCGTGTTTTCATCCCCTGGCGGCACTTAGTTGGTTAACAAGGGTACCCGAACCACAAAGGCATCATCCTGTTCGCAAGCCCAAACGGGACGGTCGGTGAGCAAAGCGTAGCGGTTGATGATGTTTTGCAGCCCGATGCCTGTTGATTCCACTTTTTCGCCCCTTGGGCGGAAAAGATTGCGCACCTCCAGCATGCTGTCTGCGGTATGGGTAATGACAATTTCCAGGGGCTCTTTTTCCGACATGCGGTTGTGTTTTACGGCGTTTTCCACCAGCAACTGCAGGGTGAGTGCCGGTATTTTGGAAACAGCGGCCAGGTCGTTGTTTACATCGATGCGCACGTTGAATTTGTGTTCAAAACGGGTTTGCAGTAAAAACGTATAGGCCTGTAAAAACTCGATTTCCTGTGTCAGGGGCACCACGTCGGAGTCGCGCTGTTCGAGGATGTACCGGTATGCCCTCGAAAGCCGCTCGATGAACTGTTCCGACAAGTCGGGGTCTTTTTTCACAAGCGAGGACAAGATGCTTAAACTGTTGAATAAAAAATGCGGATTGACCTGGCTTTTTAACGCTCCGTATTGAGAAAGCAGGTTTTCTTTTTCCAATTGCTCTGTTTTGAGCTTTACTTCTTCCATTTGATCGATGCTTTGTGTGTTGGCGATAAGCACGTAAACGCACAGCGACAGGGTGGCGTACAATCCGTTCATGGCCCGGGAAGCGTGCCGCAGATCGGTCTGAGGGTAGTTCATCTGCATGGCGTTGTAAAAGAGCCATTCGGTGAACAGGAGCACCAGCGCGAAACCGGTCATGCTGACCACAAAAAAAACGGTTCCGGCGATCATGTTCGACCACAAAGGCCCCAGTTGTTCCAGCCACACGCCGCCATGGCGATGCAGTTGAAATTGTATCCATTCCGCCAGCAAAATCCACCAATAGGTGATGATGGTGCTCACAACGAACTGAACCACATAATCGGGGAAAAACCTTTCGGCCAAAAGACTCCAACTGCGGTCCTCGGCCGTCACGTAAATGCCGAGGGGCAAAAAAAGGAGCATCAGGCTTGCGGCCATCATCCCTTTGCGTTGCGTGTGTAATTTTTTAACCATACGTGGCTGAATGGTTTGAAGTTACGGAATGCGCAATCAGGGGGAGACGTACGGTAAACAGGCCATTTTTCGTACGCCGGCGCACACTGCGGTGGTCGGGCAACAAAAGGCTGTAGCACTGTTCCAGCAGGCGCCAGTCCCAGTCGCCGATGCTGCGGTCGGGCACCGTACGCGGCTGGCTGTGGTATTGCAGCAGCAGTTCGTCGGTTTCCAGGCTGAGTACGATCACCAGCGGCGATTGTGCTGAAAAACGGTTTGTTTTCAAGGCATCATCTACAATGGCCTGCAGCGCAAGTGGCACCACGCAGGTACGGGCTGCAACTTTGGACGGCACTTTGTTTTCCAGCCTGAATTTGTTGCCGTAACGTGTTTCGAGCAGGAAAGCGTAGGATTGTAAAAACTGAAGTTCGTTTTTCAACAAAACGGTGGAGCTTTCCCGGTTTTCGAGCATGTAGCGGTAGGCCGCCGAAAGCCTGTCGATGAACTGCTCCGACTTTTCACCATCAACATGCACCAGCGAAGCCAGCGTACTGAGGCTGTTGAATAAAAAATGCGGGTTAACACGGCTGCGCAACAAGGCGTATTGGGTTTCGAGGCGTTCCCGTTTCGCTGTTTCGGCGCGTATCGCCGCTTCCGACATGCGCTGCCGTATGCGCCTGTGGATGAGCAGGTAATATACAAAAAGCTCCATAATCACATAAATGGCATAGCTGAAGCGCAGCGACATCAAAGAGTAGGGATCCGTAAGCAGGATGTTGTCGGGCGGACGATGGAGAACGCTTATTTCCAGCCAGTAAATGAGCATTACGGTGCCGTAGTTGACGGCAAGGTTCAGGATGATGAACATGACCACCGCCAACAGGGTGGGAATCAAACTGCCTTTTCGGATGTTTTCTTCCCCAAACCAGACTTCGAACCGTTTAAACAAATATTCGGCGAGGTAAATCCAACCAAATACCACCAGTGAACCCACGAAATAATCAATCGCATGGACGCCGAAATTGTGCCCAAAAATGGCCGACAGTGTGCGATCTGCACCCTCAAGGTTCACGTACAGGATCACACCGTAAATGAATGCGTTGAGGCCGAAGGCCAGCAACAACTTGTCTTGCAGGGAGAGCCGGATGTCCATTTGGGTAAACATTGGCTACAAATATGCAACCTGCGTTTGTTTGTTTGCAAACGCAGGTTGATGATTGCCCGGATGGAGGAGAGGAATGACGGAAAAGGGGGGATGAAAATTTACCCTAACTTCTCAAACCTTGCCGTAAAGTGCCGCAAAAAAGGCGGCTCGTAAGCTATTTTGTAGCCGCGGGTCTGACCGCGCATTTCAAGGATGTCGTCAAAAACGTCGAGCACGTAATCGATGTGGCTTTGCGTGTACACACGCCTCGGGATGGCAAGGCGCACCAGTTCGTTGGCTGCAGGAATGAGGTTTCCGGCAGCGTCTTTTTTGCCGAACATCACACTGCCCACTTCCACGCAGCGTATGCCGCCTTTCAGGTAAAGATCACACACAAGGGCCTGGCCGGGGAATTCGTGGACAGGAATGTTCGGGTACAATTTTCCGGCATCGATGTACACGGCATGACCGCCGATGGGCCACACCACCGGAACGCCTTTGTTGCGCAGGTGTTCGCCCAGATAACCGGTGCTGCGAATGCGGTAAGTGAGGTAATCGGCGTCGAAAACCTCCTCCAAACCGATGGACAGCGCCTCCATGTCGCGGCCTGCCAATCCGCCGTAGGTCGTAAACCCTTCGGAAATGATGAGCAGGTTGCGGCATTTCATGGCCAGGTCGTCGTTTTTGAGTGTGAGCAGACCGCCGATGTTCACCAGACCGTCTTTTTTGGCACTCATCACAAACGCGTCGCCCAAATTGAGCATTTGTTGGGCTATTTCCTTGTAGGTTTTGTTTTCGTATCCTTTTTCACGGTGTTTTACAAAGTAGCTGTTTTCGGCGATGCGGCAGCCGTCGATCACCATCAGCAAACCGTATTTGTCGCACATTTCCCGAAGTGCCAGGGCATTTTCCATACTCACGGGTTGTCCGCCCGCCGAGTTGTTGGTAACGGTGAGGATGATGGCGCCGATGTTGTCCGGACCGTTTTCGCGGATGAGCGCTTCGGTGTGTTCCAGGTCGATGTTGCCTTTAAACGGCAGGTCTTCTTCGGTGTGCAGCGACGATTCGGGCAACACGTCGATGGCGGTGGCGCCGGTGTATTCGATGTTGGCGCGGGTGGTATCGAAGTGGGTGTTGCTGATGAATATTTTGCCCACACCGCCGAGGATGCTGTACAGGATACGTTCGGCAGCGCGGCCCTGGTGGGTGGGCAGGATGTGCGGCATGCCAGTGAGTTCTTTGACCACCCTTTCGAGTCGAAGCCAACTGTTGGAGCCGGCGTAACTTTCGTCGCCGAGCATGATGCCGGCCCATTGGTGGTCGCTCATGGCGCCTGTACCGGAGTCGGTGAGCAGATCGATGAACACGTCGTCGGAATGCACCAGAAACGTGTTGTACCCGGCTTCTTTGATGATCCGGGTGCGTTCTTCTTCGGTGGTTACCCGCAGGGGTTCCACCATTTTGATTTTGAAAGGTTCGGTAAGGGTGCGTTGTTTGGTGGACATGGCAGGGCGGTGTTTTAGTTTACATCGCGAAGGTAGGCCCGGCCTGGTTCGGCACTTTATGAGCGCCGTGGGTGTGTGGGGTGATGTTTGTCACCTCCAAAAAAATCCGTGTAAATCTGTGTTGCTTGCATCTGTGTCATCTGTGTACCATTGCTCTACGTTGTGATTGGTACACGGATGACACAGATGCAAGCAACACGGATACACACGGATTTTTCACAAAATGACCAATATCTGCCCCTAAGGAAGCGCAAATCATTGGATTACACTCATGGTATAAAGTAAATTTAGGGCGTTGTTTGAATTTTTTTAAAAAAAATGGAACACCGTGTAAGGGTAAGTTTCTTTGCATGTGTCTCAGAGAAAACACACGAACAAACAATTAAGCCATGATTACCAGATTTTTGATTTTTGCCTTTTGCCTTTTTGTATTCAACCTGGCTGCCCAGGAAGAAACACCCCAAACCTTACCGAAGGAAGACATGTCCGAAAAAACCCTTTTCGGCAACGCCCGGGTGACGGGTGGTTTCGGCGGACCCATCTTCAGTTTCAGCAAAACCGACGGCCAGTCCATGTGGGGTGCAGGCGGCGGCGGCGGCGTGGTGATGAACAATTTTTTCATCGGCGCCTTTGGTATGGGCGAAACGTTTGATGATGCTTTCGACAACGTCAACAACAGCGACGAGCATCTCGGACTGGGTTACGGCGGGCTTTGGATAGGCGTCAACTGGCCCACACACGAAGTTGTGCATCTGTACACTTCCATGAAAATCGGTGGCGGCGCCGTGGGTTCGTATTATTACGATGATTACTACCACGATCATTACAACGACGGCTGGGACGACC
>JADLBE010000016.1 GCA_020847915.1 Saprospiraceae bacterium
CTAACGTCTAACGGCTAACGGCTAACGGCTAACGGCTAAAGGCTAACGGCTAACGGCTAACGGCTAACGGCTAACGGCTAACGGCTAACGGCTAACGGCTAACGGCTAACGGCTAACGGCTACTTCACCCACCAATCCTCTTCCGGCAACGGCGCCTCTATTGTCATGGGTTCATTTTTAACCGGGTGGTTGAAATGAATTTGCCATCCGTGCAAGGCAATGGACGCATCCGGCAGAGGTGTTTGAGCTCCGTATTTTACATCGCCCAGGATCGGGCAGCCCATGGCGGCCAATTGAACCCGGATCTGGTGGGGCCTGCCGGTGATCGGATTTACCTTGATCCAATGCCCTTTTGATCCTTCGCCTTCGTACGTGAATTTCAGCACGGCTTCCTTGGCGTCACCATAACGACGATCAGGTTTTTCGATGACTTGTACAATGTTTTTACTTTCATCTTTCCACAAAAAATGGCGCAATTCGCCCGACTTTTGCGGCGGCGCATGCAATGCAACGGCCAGGTAGGTTTTGTGAACATGTTTGTCCCGAAACATCACCGTAAGTCGGCTCAAGGCCTTGCTCGTACGTGCAAAAACCACCAGTCCGCTCACGGGCCGGTCCAAACGGTGGGCAGGATGCAAAAAAACATCGCCGGGTTTGTTGTATTTTTCTTTGATGTAATCGCGTGCCCAATCGGTAAGCGTGCGGTCGCCCGTCTGATCGCCCTGAACAAGCCAGCCGGCAGGTTTGTTTACCGCTAGCAAATGGTTGTCTTCGTACACTACTGTAATATCCATGCCGCAAAGGTAGTCGGTTAGTCGGTTAGTCGGTTGGTCAGTTGGTCGGTTGGTCAGTTGGTCGGTTAGTCGGTTAGTCGGTTGGTCGGTTGGCCATGCACCTATAGGTGGTCGATTCATTGTTATGCGACCTACCGACCTACCGACCAACCGACTAACTGACCAACCGACCAACCTACCAACTGACCAACCGACCAACTGACCAACCGACTAACTGACCAACCGACCAACCGACTAAGATGACTTTATCACTAGGTTACTCACCTTGTCCCAACGACACCTTCATCTTCGATGCCCTTATCCATGGCAAAATCGACACCGAAGGATTGCAATTTGAACCGTTCATCGCCGATGTGGAGGCGCTCAACCGTCGTGCTTTTGAAGGCGACATCGACATGACCAAGCTCAGCTACCACGCTTTTGCCCACCTTTTGCACCAATACAAACTACTCGACGCGGGCAGTGCCCTCGGCAACAACTGTGGTCCGCTGCTCGTAGCACGAGAACCATTAAGCCCTGAAGCCGTTGATCGGGCACGGATCGCCATTCCAGGGCGCATGACCACCGCGAATTTTTTGCTCGGACTTTTTTACCCCGATGCCCTCAATAAATCCGAAGTGTTGTTTTCAGACATCGAAGACGCTGTTTTGAGCGGACGTTACGACGCCGGACTCATCATCCACGAAAACAGGTTCACGTACGAACAAAAGGGATTGGTCAAAATCGCCGACATGGGTGAACGGTGGGAACTTGCCACCGGAAAACCCATTCCGCTGGGTGGTATCGTGGTGAACCGGCGTTTACCCGATGTAGTGCAGGAAAAAATCAACCGCGTGCTGAGACGCAGCGTTGAATATGCCTTTGCCAACACACCCGATGTAATGCCATACGTGCGCGCCCATGCCCAGGCGATGGACGAGGCCGTGATGCTCGCACACATCAATCTTTATGTCAACAAATACAGCATTTCACTGGGAGAAAATGGTCGCGCAGCGGTTTTGCAGTTGTTTGAAAGAGCACATGCTTTAGGCCTGATTCCGGCTTTTGAAAAGGATTTTTTCGTGGCATAGATTGGGGCTTAAGAGATTGGGGTAAACGACTCGATTTGTGATTTAGAAGAAAGCTTTCTCTGTTTTTGAAATATATTTTCTAACATGCTTAAAAAAAATATATTCTGGCACGGTTTTGGAATTTAACTAAAGCGTGTGTAAGTATTGTTTCAGAATTGAAATAATTCGGGGCGCGTGCAAAGGCACGCGCTTTTTTTTTGCCCTAAACAGTCTTGTTACTTGCAACTTGCTACTTGCTACTTATTCCTATCTTTGCGGGCCTTTTGAACACACAAGCCTGAAAGGCCTCTAACCAGATACCCATTTTTTCACTCAAATCAAGATACACCATGATTGTTGGCGTACCGAAGGAAATCAAAAGCAACGAAAACCGCGTAGCCCTGACCCCGGCTGGAGCCCTTGAGCTTACCCGTCGCGGCCATGCCGTATACGTTCAAAGCACCGCCGGAGATACCAGCGGCTTCCCCGACGCAGAATATGTGAACAACGGCGCCAAAATTTTGAACACCGCCGAAGAGGTGTGGGCCATTGCTGAAATGATTATGAAGGTGAAGGAGCCCATCGAGCAGGAATACAAACTATGTCGCAAAGACCAGCTCGTTTTCACGTACTTCCACTTTGCATCCGGTGAAAAACTTACCCATGCCATGATCGAAAGCGGCGCTGTATGCCTCGCTTACGAAACCGTGGAAACCAAAGACCGTCAGTTGCCCCTGCTCATTCCAATGTCGGAAGTAGCCGGCCGTATGGCCATCCAGGAAGGCGCCAAATATTTGGAAAAACCTGCCATGGGTCGCGGCGTTTTGCTCGGTGGCGTACCAGGTGTTGAACCAGGCAAAGTACTCGTCATCGGTGGTGGTGTGGTAGGAACACAAGCAGCCAAAATGGCCGCCGGACTTGGCGCCCAGGTGACTTTGCTCGACGTGAGCTTGCCCCGCCTGCGCTACCTTTCCGACATCATGCCCGCCAACGTGATCACCATGTATTCCAACGAATACAACATCCGCAGGCTCATCGCAACGCACGACCTTATCGTAGGTGCTGTACTTATCCCAGGTGCCAAAGCTCCGAACCTCATCACCCGCGACATGCTCAAACTCATGCGCCCGGGCACAGTGATCGTCGACGTAGCTGTTGACCAGGGTGGTTGCATCGAAACCACACGTCCTACCACACACGACGACCCCATTTTCATCATCGACGATGTTGTACACTATTGTGTGGCCAACATGCCGGGCGCCGTGCCATACACGTCCACCATCGCCCTTACCAATGCCACCCTGCCGTATGCCCTTCAACTGGCCAACAAAGGATGGAAACAAGCCTGCAAAGACAGCAATGAGCTCAAATTGGGTCTCAATGTCGTAAATGGCAAAGTGGTGTACCAGGGTGTTGCCGATGCGTTTGGTTTGCCGATGAACAACGTGGAATCGGTGTTGTAAATTCCGTAACCGTTCAATCAAGAGGTTGAGCAAGGCCCGAAGTCTGTAGGGGCGCCCCGTGCGGGCGCCCCTACGATGCCGGGAATTCAAACCACCTGGTCCATGCCGGTCCGAAAAAGGGCACCCGCAAGGGCGCCCCTACGATGCCGGGAATGCAAACCACCTGGTCCAAGCCGGTCCGACAAAGGGCGCCCGCAAGGGGCGCCCCTACAGACTTCGCTGTTACATTTATCCGCGTCTTTAAGCGCGCAGCATATCAAAAAGCCGATGAAATATTTGATATTGCTTCTGAAGCTTGCACTTTTTGTGGTGCTTTTGCTCATCCGATTGGGCGAAATTGACGTTTCGTACCTGTACAACTGGTCGAAATACCGCAGTTCCTTCGAGTTCTACCTCGACACCATCCTCAGCATCGCACTTTTTTTGATGCTGCTCGATTTTATCCAGTTTTTCACCGTGTGGTGGTACCGCCGCAGGCACAAGGTGAAAGGTGAAGACAACTTCATCATCGGCGTAGGGCACATTTATTCCATTGTTCTGGCCATAGGCCTCATCGTCGGACTGCTTTCGCTTTTCCGAATCAATGTCCGCGAACTTTTCACCTCCCTTTCCATCGTTTTTGCCGGTTTGGCCATCCTGCTCAAGGACTACATCGCCAACCTCATCAACGGTATGATCATTACGTTTTCGGGACAAATGAGCATTGGCGACAACGTGCGCATCGGTCAGCACCGCGGCAAAATTACCGACATCACCCTGCAAAACATCCACCTGCTCAACGACGACGACGACGTCATCTACATCCCCAACAACGTGGTGCTTACCACCGATGTGGTGAACTACACCAAACGGGAAATCAAACGCACCAGCATCGATTTTGAGATCAACCTCAAGTACCTGAAAACAGTGGAAGATCTGGAGGCAAGCCTGGTCGATGTACTTAAACCTTTCCACGATTTTATACAGGAGGAAAGTTACTACCTGCGTGTGGCTGAGGTTCGCAAAGACAACGTGTCGATGAAATTCCAGTACATCCTCAAGGAACCCAACAAAGAACTCGAACGAGTCATCCGCCGACGCGCCATCCGCCGCCTGGTGGAGATCATCAGCGAGCGGGAAAAGTTTGTGGATAAAATTCCGGAGATGCCGGATGATCCGCAGGGGTTGGCTTGATTAGTCCGAAGTCCGAAGTCCGAAATGGAGGGTTGGGGTTTGGAATGGAAATGGCTTTTACCTGGATCTTGCGACCCTGAAACCAACGGTTCCAAATGCTTCGTTGGGTGATTCAACGTACCGGTGAATGACCTTACAAAAATCTGGGTAAATGCACCAGGAGCCTCCACGGGTAATTTTATCGTTGCCGTAAGATGGTCCGGCAGGATTGTTGGACGGACTTTTTTGGTAATAGTCCCAATCCATCCAATCCGAACACCATTCCATTAAATTGCCGCTCATATCGTACAGCCCGAACGTATTGGCAGGAAAAGTGCCGACGGGGGAAGTCAGAGCAAAACCGTCGTTGTACGAGGGAAAAATCCCGTTGTAACCGAAGGCTAAGGCTATAGACGTATCGGGCAGGTTGCCAACCAGAGTTGCTGAAGGTTTATCGTTGCCCCAACTGTATTTGGTATGTTTGGATCCATTACCGGCAGCGTACTCCCATTCGGCTTCGGTCGGCAATCGGTGCTTTTGTCCGGTTTTTTGGCTTAGCCAGGCGCAATAAGCTACAGCATCGTTCCAGCTTACGTATAGAACAGGATGGTTTTCTTCCGTTTTTGGACGAAGGTTTCCGGAAGGATCGTATCGCCAATCGATGCCGGTTTTCTTTTGAACATTTTTACCATATACAAAAACACCGTTGCTTTTCTCGGCATCTGTTTTGTATCCTGTAGCCTCTACAAACGCCCGGAATTGCGCCACCGTGACTTCGTATTTGCCAAGGTAAAAATCGCTGATGGTTACCTGGTGTGCCGGTTTTTCATCGTCGTTACCGCTCTCGTTGCTGCCCATCTCGTAATTGCCTCCCGGTATTAAAACAAGTTCAGGATACGCGCTTTGAGCCCGGCAGGTGGTAAAAACAAACCAAGCTGAGGCTGCCAATAAAGCGAAGTGTATCTGTTTTAACATTTTTAAGGGTAAAAATATGCGACTAACCGTGCCCTTTGAATGCCTGACGTATTATTTTCCCATTAACTTTTTCAACCGTTAGGCGTTACACAACTTCATGCCATCTTTGTTTCTCTCATCGCCCTATTCCCCTTCCGCACTCCCAATTCCCCATTCCATGAACGCCCTTCAACACGAACTATCCCCATACTTACTTCAGCACGCCCACAACCCGGTGGACTGGAACGCCTGGAAACCCGAAGCACTCGAACGTGCTAAGGCGGAGAACAAACCCATTTTGGTAAGCATCGGTTATTCTACCTGTCACTGGTGCCACGTGATGGAACGCGAATCGTTTGAAAATGAGGACATCGCGGCGTTTATGAACGAAAATTTCATCAACATCAAGGTGGACCGCGAGGAGCGCCCGGACGTGGATGCGATCTATATGGAAGCGTGTCAGATTTTGAGTGGCTCAGGCGGCTGGCCTTTGAATTGTTTTCTCACGCCCGACGGCCGGCCGTTTTACGCCGGTACGTATTTTCCGCCAAGGCCCGCGCACAACCGTCCGTCGTGGCTGCAGGTGATTTCTCACATGGCCAATTTGTGGGAAAATGAACGCGAAAAGGTGCTCGACCAGGCAGAAAAACTGCTCAAACATGTAGCGCGCAACGACAGCATTCTTTCGGTGGCGCCCGCAGGGGAGGAAGGTTTTACGCCTGGACTGTTGGAAAACATCTTTTACCAGATGCGCGAACGTTTCGATCGTGTGGATGGCGGATTCGGCAGTGCGCCCAAGTTTCCGAGCACTATGGCCATTGTGTACCTGTTGCGTTACCACCACCACACGAACAATGCGGAAGCTTTGGAGCAGGCCTTGTTATCGCTGGATAAAATGATACACGGCGGCATTTACGACCAGCTTGGCGGCGGATTTGCGCGTTACAGTACCGACCGCGAGTGGCTTGCGCCGCATTTTGAAAAAATGCTGTACGACAACGCGTTGCTCGTTGTTGCCCTGAGCGAGGCGTACAAGACATGCATCATACGTCCGGACCTGGCCGAACAAGCCGGACGTTACCGCGAAACCATCGAAGAAACTTTGGCTTTTGTGGAGCGCGAGATGACCCATCCCGAAGGCGCTTTTTATTCGGCCCAGGATGCCGATACGGAAGGGGAGGAAGGCAAGTTTTATGTTTGGGAGGATGCGGAGGTACGCGCCATCCTGGGAGAAGATGCCGACCTGTTTTGCGACTTTTACGACGTGACGCCGAACGGCAACTGGGAAGAACACAACATCCTGCGGAGATTGGAGAGTTACGAGGAGTATGCGGTAAAACACGGTTTGGATCTTCAAATTTTAAAAACCAAACTTGCCACTTCGCGCGAGCGCCTGTTTGCGGAACGCAAAAAACGCATCGCGCCGGGCCTTGACGATAAAACATTGCTCGACTGGAATGCCCTGATGGTATCGGCGTATGCGGAAGCGTACACGGCACTTGGGCACGAAAAATACCGCGATACGGCCGAAACCGCCATGGCTTTTTTGCTTAAAAACCTCAACCGCGATGGGATGGGATTGTTCCACACCTGGAAAAACGGACAGGCGCAGTACGAGGCATTCCTCGACGACTACGCTTTTTTAATCGCATCCTTGATCGATCTTTGGCAAATATCCTTCAAACCAAACTATTTAGAGCTTGCAGGAAAATACACAGAGCAGGTTTTAAGTTACTTTTACGATGTGGAAGCGGGGTTGTTCTTTTTTACCGATGCCCGTCAGCGTGAACTGGTGCTGCGCAAAAAGGATTTGTACGACAATGCTACGCCTTCGGGCAACAGCACCATGGCACACAACCTGCAAAAACTGGCGGTGTTGCTCGACAAACCTGAGTGGCACGACATGGCAGAACGTATGCTGAAAAGTCTGCGCGATGCTGTGGAGCGTTATCCCTTGTCGTTCGAGCGTTGGGCTGCTGCTTTGCAAAACGAAGTATACGGCTGGCACGAAATTGCAGTGGTGGGTGGCAACGCCTTTGAAAAAGCCGCAATCCTCACCAGACTGCCCATACCCAACAAGGTATTGGCGGCCACAACAGGCGAAAGTGAACTGCCCCTGCTGACCGGCAAAACGGGAGGCGCAGATGCGATGATTTACCTTTGCCGAAACTACACCTGTAAGCGACCGGTGCAAACGGTTGAAGCATTTTTGGAGTTGATGAACGACTGATTGACCTTGTAATTCCAACCAAAGGATCTACCATGAAAAGATTCCTTACGCCTATATTATTATGTTGCGCTTTTGGGCTTTCGGCCCAGCAAGTGCCGCAGTACAGCATGTACCAGATCAACCCGTATGCCTACAATCCGGCTTATGCGGGCATGGAAAATACACTTGTAGCTACGGGTGTGTACCGGAAACAATGGGCAGACCTTAAAGGCGCGCCGGAGGGACAACACGTGAATGCACATTTGCCGCTCGACATGATCAGCAGCGGCATAGGATTAAAAGTGGACAACGATGCCATTGGCGCTCACCGAACCACGCAGGTATTGATGAGTTTCAGTTACAGACTGTCTTTGGGCCGTGAAGCGACCCTAAGCGCAGGTTTGGGCGCCGGATACATGCAATACAACCTGGACGGCAACAAATTGCGCGCACCTGAAGGTACCTATCTGGAGCCGTCCTTTAGCCACAACGATCCATTGCTGCCCGAAGGCAATGTGCGTGCGGGAAGTCCGGTTGTGGAGGCGGGAATGTTTTTTGATTGGAGGGCGTTGCAGGCAGGTGTTTCTGTACAGCCGGTTTTTTCACCGGTTTTGAAGCCAAACGACCAGGGAGGCTTCGCTTTACAACCCGTACAGCATTACCTGTTTTATGCAGCATATACCATAGGTTTAAGCGAAGATTTTTCGATTCAACCATCGGTTTTGACCAAAACTGACATAAAGCAGACACAGATAGAAATATCGTCAACGATACGGTGGGGCGAAAATATATTTGCAGGCGCAAGTTACCGTGGACTCACTGCCAACGACCGCGATGCGGTTGTTTTGTTCGGTGGTTTACGGGTGAACGAAAAGTTGAGTTTAGGTTATGCTTATGACTTATCTTTGTCGCCGTTGAGGGATGTAAACAGGGGCAGCCATGAATTGCTGTTGCGTTACAGCCTGAACAAACCGATTGGAGCAGGTAAATTGCCACCAATCATCTACAATCCGCGCTTTATTTGAGCGTTGGATGAAAACCGGCACCGCTTTTGCTGTGTGCCAAACCTTAAAGTAAGCTTCCGACCAACCAAAAGAAGATATTGCATCCGTATTGTTAAATAAATTGGCAACGGATACAATAAAGCGTTAAATAATCGTTAGAGATGGGCTCTAAGCAAAGGAAAGATCGGTCAAAGGCAATTTTAATTGGATTTCTTTTTCGCATCGGATTTAATCCCCTATCTTTACGACCACTTTTTCCAAACCGAACAATTTAGTAGGAAAACACGGGTGTTAACATGAAAAAACTACAAAATTCTATTTTGCTTCTGCTCTTCCTCGCAGCGGTCGTATCCTCATGCAGTCGCCAGGAAAGTGGCGAATTGGTTGGTGTGATGGACCGTCCTAAATGGAAAGGCATCAATCCTTACGGCATGGTTTATGTGCCTTCCGGAACGCTTCACATTGGTGTAAGCGACGAGGACATCAGCAAGTCCCTCGTTCAACGTCCCAAAGCCATCTCTATCCAGGGATTTTTTATGGACGACACGGAAATCACAAACAACGAGTACCGTCAGTTTGTTCAGTGGGTTGTTGACTCTATCGCCCACGAAACCATGCAACATTACCTTGAAGAGGACGAAGCGACCAGCGACAAGCAGCGCATCGACTGGGAAATGGAGCTCGATTGGGAAACCGACGCTGAAGAGCTCGAGGACATGTTTTATCAGGGCAACGAGCGTTTCGCCGGCCGGAAAGAACTGGACGTGAGCAAGCTCGTTTTTGAGTACCAATGGTACGACTGGCAACGTGCAGCTCACGACCGAGTGAGTAACCGCACTAGCCACATTCACAAGGAAAAAGTGAAAATTTATCCGGACACGTTGTGCTGGGTTCGTGACTATGCTTACTCCTACAACGAGCCCATGACGCGTAACTATTTCTGGCACCCCGCTTTCGACGACTATCCTGTCGTAGGTGTTAACTGGAAAATGGCCAACGCCTTCAGCTACTGGCGCACCAAAATTTGGAACATGTACACCGGCGACGGTGTAACTTCCGAGGACTTCCGCCTTCCAACAGAGCACGAATGGGAATACGCCGCACGTGGTGGTCGTGAAAACGCACCGTATCCATGGGGCGCTTATTACACCCGCAACGCTAAAGGCTGTTTGCTCGCCAACTTCAAACCTGGTCGCGGTAACTATCCCGAAGACGGTGGTTTGTATACGGTGAAAGCCGACGGTTACTACCCCAACGACTACGGTCTCTACTGCATGTCGGGTAACGTTGCTGAATGGACGGTAACTGCCTACTACGAGAACTCCTACTCGTTCATGCACGACCTCAACCCGGACATCCGCTACGATGCCAAGGATACTGATCCTGAAACAGACAAGCGCAAGGTCATTCGTGGTGGTTCGTGGAAAGATGTAGCTTTTTTCCTCCAAACAGGTACCCGTTCGTATGAATTCCAGGACACGACCAAGTGTTACGTTGGTTTCCGCTGCGTACTTACCTTCCTGGGCCGTTCGATCAACGACTTCTGATCATCAACATGAATATGTTCAAAGGGCAAAAAGCAAGAAAGCAATTTTCGATATAAAATTTTGTTTTCCATCTTGCGTTTTGCCCTTTGTTTTTGGTCCTCTTGCGGTTAGGCACTTCAAATGCCCTTTTTTCCCCTGCCACAAACACTTTTTGAAACCGGCGCTGGTATAAGTTGCTGCGCAAGCAGACAATATTTGACGCTGCCCCGCAATTTTTCCAAAATATTCTTCGGAATTGTTGATGCCGTATTGTTATTTTTGCGTCGCTTTGGGCATCCACTTTCGAAGTAAGAGCTCAACCAATTTTCTAAATTGCTAAAAAGTTCAAAAACAATGAGTTTCGTCAAAACAAAATCCTTCAAGTATTTCAAGAACCTCCTTATCGGTGTAGGTGCCGCCATCGTACTTCTTGGCGCTCTGTTCAAATTGGAAAGCTGGGAAGGCGCTTCTGAAATGCTGATCGTCGGTCTGAGCATGGAAGCCATCATCTTCCTGTTCCTTGGTATCATCGGACCAGACCCCGATTACTACTGGCACAAACTGTACCCTGGTCTTGATGACTACAATGCACGTATGCAACCCCTCACGGCTGGTGGCAACAACATGCCAGATGTAGCGCCCCTGCATGGTGACGTTGTTGAGCGTCAACTCGGCGGTATGCTTACCGAACTCCAGTCGATGGCCAAAAGCCTCGGCGCTTTGAAATCACTTCAGGAAGTTGACTTCACAGGCACGCAAGAGCAAGTGAAATCGATGGCCAATTTCTACACGAAGATGAACGAAGCCATGACCGACATGGCTAAATCGGCTGAAGACGTGAAGTCGTACAAAGACCAGCTGTCGGCCCTGAACAAAAACCTTGGCTCGCTGAATACGGTTTACGGCAACATGCTGGCCGCGATGTCCAACATCGGTCGTCAGTAATTAAGGCATGCTTTCGAGGCAGGCTCATTTCCTGCCGACCATAGCATCGGTAAACTTCATTCTTCAATTCAAAAAAATAACGACTTATGTCCATACCAAAGGAGCCGCGGCAGCTCATGATCAACCTGATGTATCTGGTGTTGACTGCCCTGTTGGCACTTAACGTATCGGCCGAGGTGATGAACGCGTTTTTCTCGCTCGACAAGGGTTTGAAAGGCAGCATGGATATCGTAGAGAAATCCAATGTGAAGCTCACAGAGAACATCGCCAAGGTGGCAGCCGCTTACGACAAACCAGAAAACATCAAGTACAAAAACAACTCCGAGCAGGCTCAACGTGTTTCGAAAGAATTCGTTGATTACATCGAAGGTGTTCGTTCGCAACTTTTCGACCTGGCAGGTGGTCCTGGCAAAAAGGATCCAACCATTCCGAATGACGTTAAAAACAAGGACATCACGACCAACCTGTTTGTAAAGCAAGGTCTTGGTAAAGAAATCGAAGCAAAGATTCGCGAAACCCGCGAAAAGTTGCTCGCTCTTGCCGACAACGATGCTACGATTGCTGCACAGATGCCACTCGACATCGAGCCACTGCCTGCAGGTTCCGACAAAAAGGACTGGGCTGACTTCAAGTTTCGCCAAATGCCGGTAGCTGCTTGCTTCCCCATTCTGGCTAAACTGCAAAGCGACGCCAAATCGTCCTCGGCTGCTGTTCTTAACTACTGCGCCAAAAAAGTATCGGGTGAAGAGGAAATCCGTATGGACTCCTACGAGCCTGTAGTTTCGGCCCGCAAAAGCTACCTGATCAGCGGTGAATCTTACGAAGCCGATATCTTCCTCGGTGCTTATTCCTCCACAGCCGACAACATCCGCATCTCTGCAGGTGGCAGCAGTCTGCCGGTTAAAGACGGTAAAGCACACTACACAGCTGGTACCAGCTCCGTAGGCGCCAAGAAGTTCCCTGTTAAAATCGACGTCATCAACCCGCTCACCAAAGAGGTCAAATCCTACACCAAGGAATTTGAATACGAAGTTGGTCAGCGTTCGGTTGCCGTACAGCTCGATAAAATGAACGTATTCTACATCGGTGTTGACAACCCCGTTTCGGTTTCGGCCGCAGGTGTATCGTCCAACGATGTTAAAGTTTCCGCTTCGGGTGTAACAGCTACTTCGAACGGCGGTGGTAAATTCACGGTTCGTGCTACCACGCCCGGTGAAGCTACCCTGACTGTTTCGGGCGGCGGTGCTTCGTCCACGTTCAAATTCCGCGTGAAACGTATCCCTGACCCCACCCCCAAACTTGGCGCTGCACACAAAGGCGGCTCGATGGGTAACGGTGAATTCAAGGCCCAAAGCGGTATCGCTGCCGTACTTGAAA
>JADLBE010000017.1 GCA_020847915.1 Saprospiraceae bacterium
AGGAAGGCAACTTGTTCCTTCACCGTAAGGGATACGCTTCCCTGCACGAACTGCTGTTCGGCATGTTTGGAAAAACACGCGAAAAGGGGAGGGTAGGGCAAAAGCCCGGCAAACCTGCCAATACCCTGCTTTGGGCAAACAAACTGTACAAAACCCTGTGGCAAAACCTTTATTTCCCCGACGATGCCGTGGTGTGGCAACGGCCCGTGTTTCAATCGGCGGTTGAATTGCTAGAAAAAAACGCTTTCGACCGCCTCATCACGGTTTCTTTGCCCTTCAGCTGCCACATGGTAGGATGGAAACTCAAACAACGTTTTCCGGCTGTGCATTGGACCGCCGACATCGGCGATCCGTTCAGTTTGCAGGCCCAACCGCTCAACAACTGGTCTGCACGCAGCCGGCAGTGGGAAAAAACCGTGCTCGAAACAGCCGACACCACCGTGGTAACCACACCGGCTACCCGGGAACTTTACGCAGCGGAATTTGGACACAAAGCCGTTGAAAAAATGCGGGTGGCGCCACCCCTGCTCGATCCGCCATGGCAAAAAAATAGCACGCCGTCGGTGCAGGACGGCGTGCTTCGGCTTGGGTATTTCGGGGCGTTTTACAAAGGTGTTCGCGACCCCGGACCGTTGTTTGATTTATACGATAAAATGCTGCATCAGGGTCGGCCGTTTGAACTGCATTGGCATGGAAACGTTCCACCGGAGGCCTGGGAGGAAATCGGGACGAGACCGTTTTTAAAGGTGCATGGGCTCCAGTCCCGGGACACGGTTCGCAACGCCATGATGTGTATGGATGTGTTGGTGAACGTGGGAAACAAAACCTTGTGGCAGTTGCCGAGCAAGGCCGTGGAATACTACGCTTCGGGGAAACCGGTATTGCATCTGGCAGTGGTGGAAGGGGATGCTTTTGAGCGTTTTTTTGAAGGCACGGGGCGGCTGGTACGGGATTTGGTAGATTTTTCTTCCTTAAAAATTGCACTACCAAATGCTACCATGTTTGAAGTGGCATCGGTTTCAGAGGTTTATCTCAGTAAAGTTTGGCATCGTAATCGTTGACACAGAGAGCACAGAGGAGGACAGAGAACAAAGAGGGGTGTTCGGCTACGCCGTCCAATAGGAAGCTTCATTAAGAGCTTGTTTGGATGGCGTAGCCAGCCACCCCTCTGTGTTCTCTGTCCTCCTCTGTGCTCTTTGTGTCAACGGTGTCAACGATTACGATGCCAGGATCAGCCCCATATACTCCGGCAAAACCACATCGTCACTGAACTCCTTTTCTGCCTTCAGTCTGCTGTACCTCCCCATTGCCAGGCGCCTCGACAATGGCATGTCCAGAAAGCGCTCCAAAACTTCAACCAGCGCCCCGGAATCTCCGGAAGGTGCAAGGAATCCATTCAGGCCTTCCTCCACCAGTTCTTTGCAACCCGATGAAAATGTTGTGATGATGGGTTTACCCATGGCCATGCCTTCAAGCAAAGCGCGCGACATACCCTCCCGGTACGATGGCAAAACTACGGCATCGGCTTGCGCCAGGTGCGGACGAACATCCGTAGCCGTACCCAACCAGCGCACGTGTCCGCCTTCCGTCCAATGGCGTAGTTCAGAGGGCAAAATGCTGGCCGGATTGCCGGGGTCGGGTGCGCCAAGGATGCGGAACTCTGCATTCGGATGCTTTTTTCGGACCCTTTCCGCAGCTTCGGCAAATTCACGAATGCCCTTATCGGTGAGCAACCGACCAACGAACAGAAAAACCGGGCCTTCGTCCGCGGTTTTTTCCTGCAATGAAAAATGTTTGGTATCCACGCCGCTGCCGGGAATCACCGTGAAGTGCCCTCTCCTTACAGCGCCTGCATGTTCAAAAATCATCCGATCGGCTTGATTCAAAAACACCACATGTTTTGCCAGTTTTAAAGCCGGACGGTACAAGAGAAAAGCCAGTTTGCGAAGCAAGGGTGGCGAAGCCACATATCCCAGTCCTTCCACAACCGATACCGCCGGAACCCCGCAACGCCTGGCAGCAAAATTGCCGAATATGTTGGGTTTGATGGTGTAAAAAACGGCCTGGTCAGGGTTTTCACGGCGCAGGAGGCCGCACAATTCGTGGTACAAAAGGAGGTGCTCCCAGGGCGATAATCCTTTCCTGCTCAGGTGTTTCAAAGGCACAAAACGCAAGCCTTCAAGCTGCGTTTCAAATCCGTCGGCCGGAGCCGCACACACCACCTCGCAGCCCTGACCCTGCAATGCCCTGATCAAGGGCAATCGAAAGTTTACAAAATTCCACGCCGTATTGGCCACCAACAATATTTTACGCGGCTGACCACTGACCACTGAACACTGACCACTGGAAACAACAATCGGCGCCTCCGCAGGTTGCGGGGGCGCCGGTCGGGAACGGTATGAAAAAATCAGCGAACGATTCGAAGTCAAAAAATGATTTTTTATGCAGCGTACATCCTGCCGAAGGATGGCTGTGGCGTCATGTCGGAAGACGCGGCCATGGCTTTAATCTGATCAACAGAATAATGCTGCTGCGATACCAGATCGTATACTTCCATAACCTGGTCTCTCGTAATCGAGGGAAACTCGTTCAGAAATTCGCTTACGCTGACACCAATGCGCATAAAATCACAAAAGGTTTCCACGCGTATGCGTGTTCCACTGAAGACGGGTTCTCCATCCTGTATCTCGGGGTGTACGGTAATTGCGCTCAAGTTACTCATCCGATGTTTTATTTTACAAATGACATCGGGATTATACAAATTCAGAAAAAGAAAAATATGGGAGGGGATTAAAAAAATCGAGCGCTAATGTACGCATTCGATTTTAAATGTCAAGGGAAAAAGTTTAAAGTTTGTAGTTTAAAGTTTAAAGTGGTCGTTCGGCTTGGTTTGGGAAGTAATCAATCGGTCATTTTACTCCAATGCCAAGCCGAACGACCACTTTAAACTTTAAACTACAAACTTTAAACTATAAGAACTTTGTTCCGAATTTTCCCTTCACCTCCGCTGTAACCTGTTTGATCTCCTGCTCCTGGGATTTTGGATACACCAGCAAAACATCGCCTTCATCCACCACGATGTAGTCGCTGAGTTCTTTCAGGACCACCAGTTTGCCTTTGGGTGTACGCACGAAGCAGTTGTCGCAGTCGTAGGCCATCACCGTGTCGCCCAGGACCACATTGTCGTATTCGTCTTTCGGACATTCGTTGTGCAGGCTCGCCCAGGTACCCAGGTCCGACCAGCCGATGTCGGCCGGCAGGGTGTACACATTATCGGCTTTTTCCATCACCGCAAAATCGATCGAGATGTTGGGTGTTTTGGGGTAATTGGCATCGATGAACGCCTGTTCCCCTGGGGTATGGTACGTTTCGGATTGGAGGATGTGCATAAGCTCCGGCACATAGGCATTCAGGGCCGACAGGATGCTGTGGGTGTTCCAAATAAAAATACCCGCATTCCAGACGTATTCGCCCGAATCCACAAATTGGCGTGCAACAGCCAGCTCGGGTTTTTCCGTAAAGCGCACCACGCGGTGGATGTTGTTGCCACCCGCCGATTCACCCATCTGGATGTAACCGTAGCCGGTGTCCGGACGCGTTGGCTGCAACCCCAGCGTAATCAACGACTTGTTGGCGCCGGCGAATGCAATCGCCTCGCGAATTTTATCCAGAAATTCCTGTTCTTTCAGGATCAGGTGGTCCGATGGTGCTACCACCATGTTGGCGCCAGGCCACATGGCTTCGATGTGCAGGGATGTGTAGGCGACTGAAGGAGCGGTGTTGTTCCGGCTCGGCTCGCACAGCACCTGTTTTGCCGTGATCTCGGGCAATTGCTCGAGCACCAGGTTTTTGTACATGGCATTGGTCACCACAAGGATGTCGGATGCCGGTACGAGGGGAAGAAACCGTTCAAAAGTGAGGCGCAACAGGCTTTTGCCGGTGCCCAGCATGTCGAGGAATTGCTTGGGGCGGGCCTCCCGGCTGCCCGGCCAAAACCGGGAGCCTACGCCGCCCGCCATGATGGCTACGATGGTCTTGCTCATGGTGCAAATATGCGAAAGTTTGAAGTTTAAAGTTTAAAGTTTAAAGGGGGCGTTCGGCTTGGCATTTCAAAAAAAAAATGACCGATTGATTACTTCCCAAATCAAGCCGAACGACCCCTTTAAACTTTAAACTTTAAACTTTAAACTATAAACACTTCGTATTCCTTCCTCAAGCCCAATTTTCGCCTTCCAGCCCATGGCGTTCAACTTCGAAACATCCATAAGTTTGCGCGGCGTACCGTCCGGCTTCGAGGGATCGGTTAAAATAGCGCCCTCATACCCCACAATCTTCGCCACCAGCTGCGCCAACTCCAGGATACTCAGATCCACGCCCGTTCCGATGTTTACAAAACCCGGTTCGTTGTAGTGTTGCATGAGGTAAAAGCAGGCATCCGCCAGGTCGTCGGTGTGCAGAAACTCACGCAGGGGCGTGCCCGTACCCCAGATCGTCACCGAGTGCAGTCCTTCCTGCCGCGCCTCGTGGAACCGACGGATCATCGCGGGAAGTACATGGCTGTTCTGCGGGTGGTAATTGTCGTTCGGACCGTACAGGTTCGTGGGCATCACCGACACAAAGTTGCAGCCGTATTGGGCCCGGTAAGCGTCGCACAATTTGATGCCTGCGATTTTGGCGATGGCGTACGGTTCGTTGGTGGGTTCGAGCAGTCCCGTGAGCAGGTATTCCTCCTTCAACGGTTGCGGGGCGAGTTTGGGGTAAATGCAGGAAGAGCCCAGGAACATCAGTTTTTCCACATTGTGTTTCCAGGCGGCGTGGATCACGTTGGCCTCGATCATGAGGTTGTCGTACAGGAACTCCGCACGGTAAGTGTTGTTGGCCACAATACCGCCCACTTTGGCGGCGGCGACAAACACGTAGTCCGGTTTTTCTTTGTGAAAAAACGCTTCGGTTTCCGCCTGGGAACGGAGGTCGAGCTCGGTGGAGGTAGCTTGTACGAAGTTGGTGTAACCTTCTTTTTCCAGCTTCCTTTGTATGGCCGAACCTACCATGCCGCGGTGGCCGGCGATGTATATTTTTGAATTTTTGTTCATCGAGTTAAGCTTGGCCACGTAATCGTTGACACGGAGGACACAAAGGAGGACAGAGAACACAGAGGGATATCCGGCTACGCCGTCTATACAATAGCGTTTTATTGATGAATGGATGGCGTAGCCAGCCACCCCTCTGTGTTCTCTGTCTTCCTCTGTGTCCTCCGTGTCAACGATTACGTGGATTCGTTATTTCCGTAACCATTGACAACCCTTCTCAATCCGCCATCCTTCAACCGCACAACATTAAAGTTTATCAACAAGCCAAATCGAACGTTGCTTAGTTTCAAATACGTTAATAACTGAGCGAAATGGATAGGGGTCAAAGCATCCACACTTTTGATTTCAACAATAATTCTGTTTTCAACCATCAGGTCAATGCGGTAACTTTTTTCAAGTTTTAATTTACCATAAACGATGGGTACGACGGTTTCACTGTAGACAAACAAGCCCATTTCAGTCAATTCCTGAAACAAACAGGCATGATATGTCGATTCCAAAAGGCCCGGGCCAAGGGCAGTGTGTACTTTAATGGCTGCTTGAATGATGCGTTGTGTTACTTCATTGTCTTTCATAAGCTTAAATTTTTTCCTAAGCTATGTCCGACCCATCCAACTACACAACCCCTCGCAACACATTTTTTTTAAATACAATTATTCAAATTGGTTCCGTATCGAGTACCCACCGGCCTTCAAATATTCCTCCCGCCGGAACAACATCAGATCGCTTTGCACCATCTCCTGGACCAACTGATCCAGCGTATGCTCCGGCGCCCAGTCAAGCATTTCACGGGCTTTGGTGGCATCGCCGACGAGCAGGTCCACCTCCGCCGGACGGAAGTAACGCGGGTCAACCGCCACCACTTCCTGACCAGCCTCAAACGCGTAACCACCCACACCCGTAGACGCTACATAACCTTTTTCCTCAGCGCCTTCACCCCGGAATTCCAGCTCCACACCGAGTTCCCGGAACGCCATACGCACGAACTCACGCACCGGCGTGGTTTCGCCCGTCGCGATCACAAAATCCTCGGGGGTGTCCAGTTGCATCATGCGCCACATGGCTTCGCAGTAGTCGCGGGCATGGCCCCAGTCGCGACGCGCATCCAGGTTGCCGAGGTAGAGTTTTTCCTGCAAACCCAGACCCATTTTCGCCACTGCGCGGGTGATTTTTCGGGTGACAAACGTTTCGCCGCGCAGCGGACTTTCGTGGTTGAACAAGATGCCGTTGCACGCAAACATGCCGTACGATTCGCGGTAGTTTACCGTGATCCAATAGGCGTACAGCTTCGCCACACCGTAGGGTGAACGCGGGTAAAAAGGCGTCGTTTCTTTTTGCGGAACTTCCTGCACAAGGCCGTACAGTTCCGATGTGCTCGCCTGGTAAAACTTCGTTTTTTCCGTCAGTCCCAGCAGGCGGATGGCTTCCAAAAGCCTCAAAGCCCCGATGGCGTCGGCATTGGCCGTGTATTCGGGTGTTTCGAAACTTACCTGCACGTGACTCTGGGCCCCGAGGTTGTAAATCTCGTCGGGTTGCACCTGCTGAACGATGCGGATGAGGTTGGTGGAGTCCGTCAGGTCGCCGTAATGCAGGATGAAATGCCGGTTGTTGACGTGCGGATCCTCGTACAGGTGATCGATGCGGTCCGTATTGAACAACGAAGACCGGCGTTTGATGCCGTGCACCTCGTAGCCTTTATGCAGCAGGAGCTCGGCAAGGTAGGCGCCGTCCTGTCCGGTGATGCCGGTGATGAGTGCTTTTTTCATAGGGGTGTAAAAGTAAGGGTTCGCGCAGTTGTTTTCTTACTAAGAGGGGGTTTCGCGCAGACGTTTTTTTACGTAGAGGGGGTTTCGCGCAGACGTACACAGACGTAAGGCGCAGACGTTACGCAGACGTACGTAGAGGGGGTGTTGGAAATTGGATATTCCTTGTTGGATATTGGATATTCCA
>JADLBE010000018.1 GCA_020847915.1 Saprospiraceae bacterium
ACAACAGGTAGTGGCACTGAAAGGGTCGGATTTTTCCCTGGTTGTTTCGAAACTGCGAGTAGGGCAACCCGCTTTGCAAACAAACAGCCAATGCTCTTCGAAGTCGGGCCGGATTTTGGCGGTCAACAACCTCGTAATATTCCGGATCTTTTTGCAACACCTGTTCCTGCAGCCACAAAAGGCCGCCTGTTAGTTCGCCTTCCGTAACCATAGCCCGAACTTCAGGCGTTATGGCGGGGAAATCGTCCAGCCCCTGGGCAACCGCCTGTATGAACAATCCTGCACCTCCAACCAGCAGCACAACATCGTGTTTCCGGAACAGTTTTTCCAGCAAAACCAGGGCGTCACGTTCATAATCACCGGCGCTGTAGGCATCGGTAACTGCCAAACTGTTGATGAAATGGTGTTTTACCACAGCCAATTCCTCCGGCGATGGCTTGGCGGTACCGATCGACATTTCCCGGTAAAACTGCCTGCTGTCGGCAGAAAGTATGTCTGTTCCGTATTGCGAGGCCAGGCGCAGGGAAAGCGCGGTTTTGCCACTGGCCGTCGGGCCACCGATGATGATGAGGTGTTTCATAAAAAAAGTGGGACAAGGTTTTAACTTCGCCCCATGAAATTCAGTTTGCGCCACAAAAGTACTGGAAAATTATACCCGTACCTTGAGCCTTTTACGCCGCTCATGTTTCCGGCTTATTTTAAAAAAACATACGTCTACGATGCAGACAAAGTTCCCAGCGACAAGCCCGTTCTGATCGCAGCCAACCACCCGACTGCGTTTATTGAACCTCTTTTGTTGTGCACATCCATCGACTCGCCTTTGTACAACATGGCCCGTGGTGATATTTTCCAAAAGCCTTTTTTTCGCAAATTGATGGAAAGTATAAACATGCTTCCTGTTTACCGCAAACGCGATGGATTCAGCGAAAACGATCGAAACGACGAGGTTTTTGATTACGTTATCGAAAAAATGAAGGACAATCAGGTCGTTTCCATATATGTGGAGGGTGAACACCATTCGGACAAACGTGTGAGTCCCGTAAAAAAAGGCATCGCCCGAATTGCTTTTGCAGCCTTTGAAAAACACGCTCTTAACGACCTGCAAATCATACCGGCAGGCATCAATTACACCAACGAAGGTTTGCCAAGGTCGTCGGTATATGTAAACTTCGGTAAACCCATTTTTGTAAGGGATTATTGGCCAACCTACCAGGTTAGTCCCTCCAGAGCCATCCTTAATCTTTGCCGGGACATTGAAGCGAAGCTTAAGGAAAGTTGTTACCAGATAGATGCTGTCGACGACGATTTGGTCGGTGATCAGATGTTGGAGGTATACCGGTCAAACACAACTGAAAAATGGTTCCCTCCGGTAGTACACGGCAGCCAGGACAGGTTTTTGGAAGAAAAACAGGTGCTCAACAGGCTCAATGCAGCCGATACCCTTCAAAAGGATGAACTGAAACGTGCGGCTTCGGATTATTTCAACAGCCTTTCCGCCGCAGGACTGAAAGATGACGCCTTGTGCCATCCAAAACATGGCAGATTGGGAAAGTTGTTTGGGTATGCACTCGGATTTATACCTTTTTTGATTGGCCGCCTCGGAACCTATCCTGTGCTTGGACTCGCGAAGTATGTTGCAGATAAAAAAGTTTCCAAAAAAGAATTTTACGGCAGCGTCCGAATCGGTGTCGGTTTTATTTCAGGCCTCCTTTATTTTCCCTTGGTTATTGTCGTGAGCCTTTTCAGCGGCAAGGCGATTGTCATCGGATTGGCGCTGTTGCTTCCGGTTCTTGGTTTGTTTGCCATGTCCTACCGTGAAAGTTTCCTGGCCTGGAAAGAGGCACGAAAAGCAAAAGCACACCCGGAGCGGGATGTGCTTTTGGAAAAAAGAGCGTCTTTGATGCAACTGTGGGACAAGCTTTAAGCAACGACCTCTCCAATATCTTCCAGGATCACAAAACCATTGTCGAAAGAATCCAGTTGATCAATCAGGGTTTCCACAAAATGGTCGCCGTATTTGAGCAGGTAAGGAATAAAATTGTCGTAACGCTCCTGCAGCCCACCGCCCGGACAAAATTTGTCGATCAGGTTTCTGATTTGCTGGAGGGCGACCTCGTGTTTTTGTTTTTCTGCGCGCATCAGCCTGCTTTGCCATTGTTCCATTCCCGACCGGTATTTTACGGCATCCGCTAAAACGGCCTTTTCCAAGGTCGGATCGATGATGGCCGCCTTGGTCGCCAGTTTTTCAAAGATCCTGTCGAGGTCTTCCATCTCCGTCGCCAAAGAAACCTCCGCTTCGGCATTGGCCGAAACGTATTCGCGGATCAGGGTATCCGTTTCCCGGAAGAGATCAGCAGCGTCCAGATTGAATTTGACCTTCTTTTTCACCGAATCGCGGTCAACCCACATCACCGAATGCCTGCGGATGAGCACGGGAAATGGCGTTTCAAAATGTTCAAACAGCGATTTGCGTTCGAGCCAGTAAGCCAGTTCGCCGCCACCGCCCACATAGGCAAGGTTGGGCAGCACCATTTCCTGATACAATGGGCGTAAAACCACATTCGGACTGAACCGATCCGGGTGGTTATCAATTTCTTCCAAAATGGCTTCCCGCGTAAACGAAACGTTGGTGTTTAAAACCTTGTAAGCACCGTTTTCCAATACAATGCGTTCTCTTTGTCCGGGCAACAGGTAAAAAAAATTGATTTCCCTGGGTGTTGCCTGGGTTTTGTAGCCCAGTTTGTTCAGTTTTTCCACATCGCGCATCACCATCGGCAGGGCTACCTGATCGAGTATTTCGGCTTTGATGACGGGGATGAAATGTTTTTTGAGCAAAGGGTCATTCATGTTGAGCACCAGCAGACCGTATTTGCCAAACAAATCGTTCAGCATGGCCTGATTGCCTTCGGCGAACGTTCGTTCCGGTGAAAATGCCGATGCAACACGTTGGTAAACGGCTTTGGCGCCTTCACTGTCGCCCAAAACTTCGCGCAATTCTGCCAACACATTTTCCAAACTTGCGCCGGGCATGGGACCAACCGAACCACTCAGTCCTGGTTGCCACAACAGCTTTTTATTGAACAGGTTGATGTTGTTGAGCTCCTCGAGATCATGGTCTTCGCTGCCAAGTACAAATACTGGAACAACACGTTTGCCGGTAGATTCTTCCACCGTTTTGGCCAAATTGATGGCTGTAACGGCCTTGTAGAGAAAATAAAGGGGCCCGAGAAACAAACTTGGCTGGTGCGCCGTCACGATGGTGAAGGTGTTGCTGTGTGCTATGGATTCAATGGCGGACAACACGCGGTCGGACTTATCAAGTGTTTCGTATTGTTTTTGAAAAACAGCCTGGAGATCGGCCCGGGGGTACTTGTGGTTTTGCCTGTGTGCGATGGCTGAGGCAAAGGACTCCAAACGGGGCTCATAAACGTAAAAGGGTCGAAGTGCGGGCTCACCTGTGGCGTAAGCTATGTCGGTTTTGGACAGTTGCCTGACTTCCTGAAAAGGCAAAAGCGATTTATGCATGGGCGCGGATGCTGGGTTTCGGTGTGTGAAACGTGATTGTTGTGCAAACAAAAAGCATTGGTACAAAGTTGACAAACGATTGCAAAAGATTTCAGCAATTAAAAAAGGATTTAGCGAAGTCAAATTTCGATATTTGCGCCACTATGTCTGAAAAAATCATCTTCTCCATGTCCGGCGTTAACAAGACGTTTCCGCCGAGTAAACAAGTTTTGAAAAACATCTGGCTGTCGTTTTTTTACGGAGCCAAAATCGGTGTTCTTGGTCTCAACGGTTCTGGTAAATCCACCTTGCTGAAAATCATTGCAGGGCTCGACCAGAACTACGAAGGCAAAATTGAATTTGAAAAGCAGTACAAGATCGGCTTGCTCGCGCAGGAACCCGAGATGGACAACACCAAAACGGTGCGCCAAATTGTGGAAGAAGGCGTGCAACCCATCGTTGATTTGCTGAAAGAGAACGAAACCATCGGCGAAAAACTTGGCGAGGTTACCGACGATGATGAAATGATGCGTCTGATCGAACGTCAGGCCGAGGTGCTCGAACAAATCGACCACCTTGGCGGCTGGGAGCTCGATCACCGCATCGGTCTTTTCACCGACGCCCTTCGCTGTCCGGAAGACGACCGTCCCATCAACGTTTGTTCGGGCGGTGAAAGACGCCGTGTAGCACTTGCACGCCTGCTGCTTAGTCAGCCGGACATCCTGTTGCTCGATGAGCCCACCAACCACCTCGACGCCGAATCGGTTGGCTGGCTGGAACAATACCTCCAAAACTTCCCGGGCACCGTTATAGCCGTAACACACGACCGTTACTTCCTCGACAACGTGGCCGGCTGGATTCTTGAACTCGACCGCGGCGAAGGCATTCCATGGCAGGGCAACTACAGCAGCTGGCTCGAACAAAAGGCCAAACGTTTGGCCCAGGAAGAAAAATCGGAGGACAAACGCCGCAAAACCCTCGAACGCGAACTTGAATGGGTACGAATGGGCGCCAAAGGTCGCCAAAGCAAAGGCAAAGCCCGTTTGAACGCCTATGATAAAATGGCTGGCGAAGAAGCCCGCGAAAAAGAATCCAAACTCGAACTCTGGATCCCCAACGGTCCCAGGCTCGGCGATAAGGTCATCGAAGTGCGCAACGTCAGCAAAGCTTTCGGGAACCGCATCCTTTTTGAAAACCTCAACTTCGACATTCCCAAAAACGGCATTGTTGGCATCATCGGGCCAAACGGTGTGGGCAAATCCACCTTGTTCCGCATCCTGACAGGCAAAGAAACACCTGACTCCGGAGAAGTCATCATTGGTGACAGCGTGAAGATGAGTTATGTGGACCAAAGCCATGAAGGCCTGCTCCCGGACAAAACCATTTACGAGATCATATCCGAAGGCAACGACCTCATTCAGGTCGGCAATGCCAGTGTAAACGCCCGTGCGTACATTTCCAGGTTCAATTTTGCCGGCGCCGACCAGCAAAAGAAACTCGCTGTGTGTTCCGGCGGTGAACGCAACCGTGTCCACCTCGCCATCACCCTGAAGGAAGGCGGCAACGTTTTGTTGCTTGACGAACCGACCAACGACATCGACGTGAACACCCTGCGCGCCCTGGAGGATGCCCTGGACGATTTTGCGGGTTGCGTTCTGGTCATCAGCCACGACCGTTGGTTCATCGACCGTCTGGCCACCCACATTCTCGCTTTTGAAGACGATGCCCAGGTGGTGTTTTTTGAAGGCAATTACACCGACTACGAAGAAGCTAAAAAAGCACGTTTGGGCGATATTACCCCACACCGTCCACGCGTGAAGCACATTTTAGGATAATAATCAAACCAAAACCTTGCACCAAATGGAAAACTTTCCAAACAAAATCCGCGACCTCATCAACAACGGCTATGAGTTCAAATTGGGTGATTACATCAGCCGTGGCTTTTCTTTAATCCAAGCCAACCTTGGTGGATTCATTGGATTCTTCCTTATTTACCTGGCGATTTCATTGGTGCTTACTTTTATTCCTTTTGTAGGCAGCCTTGCGAGTTTGGTAATCACGCCGGCACTCACCATTGGCCCATACCACGTGGCTAATTTGATGGACAAAGGCAGGATTCCCGATTTTAACGCGTTTTTTAAAGGTTTCGACCGTCTTGGCGACCTTTTCCTAACGTATATTCTTCAGGTTTTGATTTTGGTGGGAGCCATGTTGCCGGGCATCATTTTGTTGATTGCTACGGTAGGCATGAGTTTTATGGAAAACATCGAATACGGAGATACATCCGATGTAAATTTCGGGATTGTTGGCGGCGCCGTTTTGCTGTTGATGATTCCTCTGGTTTATTTTGGTGTATCCTATGCCTGGTCGTTGCCGTTGGTGTGGTTTTACAACATGAAACCATGGCCCGCACTGGAAGCAAGCCGCAAGTTGATCGGCAAACAATGGTTCATGATGTTTTTGTTTCTAATTGTTTCCGGGTTGATCGCAGCTTCCGGGGCTATTTTGCTTGGTGTTGGTTTGCTTTTCACCGCGCCGGCCATGAGCCTTGCCCATTATGCCGCCTTCGCCGACGTTACCAAACTGAATGAGGAAGATACGGAAACAGACATCATCGATCACTTCGGACCCAACATTTGATGTACGTTATAGAAATTGAATTTGCCACCCCGGAATACGACGATGCTGTTCGACTGCGCTATGAAGTATTGCGCAAGCCGCTGGGGTTGGAATATACGCCCGAACAACTGGCTGCTGAATACGACAATTATCATTTGGCAGCGTATACAAACAACGGCCAGTTGATTGGGTACCTTAACCTGACACCTTTCGAGGGCAGGGCCATTAAAATGCGACAAGTCGCCGTAGAGCCGCATGCACAAGGTCTTGGCACTGGCAGGAAATTGGTGGAAGCTTCAGAAATTCTGGCCCGCAAAATGGGCTACCAAACCATGGTATTGCACGCACGCGAATCCGCTGTGGCATTTTACCAAAAGCTGGACTACAAAGTAGTGGGGGAGCGGTTTGAAGAAGTTTCTATTCCCCATTTTTTTATGGAAAAAGCACTTTAATCATGGGTCATCCCGAAACTTCGGGATGACCCATGATTAAACCATCAGTTGGGCATATTCCGCAACTTATCGGGCTTTTGTACGGCAATGATGCCGTCGCGGATGTCGATAAGGCCCTCCGTTTTAAAATCTGTGAGGGTACGTATAACGGTTTCCTTGGCTGTTCCTGCCAATGCCGCCAGGTCTTCCCGAAGCAGGTTTATTTCGCGGTATCCCTGATCGAACAGGTGCACAATGGCTGTAGCCACACGTTTGCGCACCGAATTGTAAGCCAGGTCGAGCAATTGTTGTTCCTGGTCGGCAACATGGCTTGCCAGCAGTTTGATGAAACGTGCATTTACATCCCGGTTGCCATAAACGAGCGCAAAAAAATCGTCTTTGGGGATCAGCCGCAGGGTACATTCTTCCAGCGCACTGGCACTTTCGGGATAACGGTTGTCCTGCAAGAGGGCCAGGTAACCGAGGAAATCGCCTTCGGAAGCAACCCGGACGATGAGTTCACGTCCGTCATCGTTGGTTTTAAAAACCTTAATGTTGCCTTTTTCGATGAGGTAGAGCCAGCGCGGGGTTTCACCTTCCTGAAAAATGGGGTCTTTTTTTCGGTAATGTCTTATTTCACGGTTTTCGGAAAGCGACTGGATGGCTTCCAAAGCGCGGGCTTCATTGATGAAATGTTCAAGCCCACCATTGGATTGTTGTTTGGCTGATGCTTTGCGCAGGCGATCACTTTTTAACAACCGGGCCTCAATGGTTTGCAACAGCAGGGCGTCGTCAAACGGTTTGGTCACGTAATCATCTGCGCCAAGGGCCATGCCTTTGCGAAAGTCGTCTTTTTCAGCTTTTGCGGTAAGGAAAATGAACGGAACATCGGCTGTTTTTTGCTGTTTGCTCAAAATGTGCAGGACACCAAAGCCATCGAGTTCGGGCATCATTACGTCGCAAATAATCAAATCGGGAGACTCAGCGAGCGCAGTCTCCACGCCTACTTTACCATTTTCAGCCAACAATGTTTGATAGCCGCTGAGGGATAAAATTTCCGAAAGATTTTCGCGTACGTCCTGGTTGTCTTCAATAATCAGGATTTTCTTCATAGGTATTGGCCGTTTTCCACTCCCAAAGGTAACACAGAAATGCCACAGACCAGCCAATTTTCCTTTTTAGATGAAAAGTTGACACATATCACTGCCTGCGTTGAGAATCATCATGTTCCAGGGAAGCTCTGCAAATGAATTTTGCAGTGTGGTGAAACCTTAAGAAAATTTCACAACACAGAAGCACATGGTGTACGAATTGCAAAAAAACATAAAAGTCGCTAACATGACCAGCATTCAAATACTCGGCACAGGTGACACCAAGATGCGTAATCTCAAAGAAAATCTTACGCAGGCACTTGTAGAATGTCCTGTAGAAAACAGGATTGAAGAAGTTTCGGAATACAACAGGATTTATGCAGCTGGTGTAACTGAAACGCCGGCTCTGGTTTTTGATGGTGAAATTGTTTCAGAGGGCAAAGTCCCCAGCGTGGATGACATTAAAAAGCTCCTGAACAACCGCCACTTGCTGCGCAGCAAACTTTTTAGGTTGCGCAGAATTTTGGTTCCTGTCGATCTTAGCCCGGCTTCTGAAAATGCTTTGTTCATGGCGTGCCGAATGGCACACCTGTTTGAAGCGAGCATTGAAGTGGTGTATGTAATGGACAGCATTTTTGAAGGCAACTCGCCATCGCCTTCCGGTTTTTTGTCGGGTTACAAAAAAACCATGCAGGAAGAACTTGATGCCTTTGTAAAACAAGCCACCCACAAAGAAAACGATGTTTGTCCGGGAACCATTTTAACGGATTTTCCGCACGATGACCATCATAAGCCGGGTGGCCTGCGCACCCGCATTGCCTTCGGATTCCCCGAAGAGGTCATCTCCGAAATGTCGAAACGCGCCGATCTTCTTGTCATCGGCACCACAGGCCGCGGAAGTTTAACACGCAAATTGTTCGGTTCCGTCAGCATTGCCGTTTCTAAAAATTCCGAATGCCCCGTTTTGCTTGTTCCCTCGGGCGCTCAATACAAAGGTTTTCACCGCATCCTGTATGCCAGCAACTTCGAATCGCTTGATTCTCTTACTGTTAAACAAACGGTTTCTTTTGCCCGCCGATTCAATGCGCAGCTCCACTTCGTGCATGTAGGCAAACCCGGCGAAACGAGTGTGGACCTGGAAAAGAAACTTTTTGAAATCAATTACGTGTATGCCAATCCGGACATGCCCTTCATTTTTAGTAAAATTGTAGGCGATGACGTGGTAGAAAAATTGCACGAATATGCTTTTGAAAACCGCTGCGACATGTTTGTTTTTGTAACACACCAGCGAAATTTCTGGGAAGGATTGTTGCACCACAGCATGTCGAAAGACATGTTGTTGCACACCAGTACCCCGGTGTTGGTCATCCACAGCGATAAGGAGGAGTTGTGATCCATCCAACTTTTTGTGAACACATTTGTTCAAAATGCGTTGATCGGTAAACGACAACGCATTTTTTTATTTTTACAGCCTTTCGGAATGTCCAAAGAGAACAAACCCAAAACTGAAGAACCGCTCAAGGAAGGCATTGATTATTATTTGGAAAACGGATATTGGGTTTTTACAGAGCATTATCACCTCAAACGTGGCACCTGCTGCGGCAGTGGTTGCAGACATTGCCCTTACCGAAAAAAGCCAAACAAATCGAAGTTATAAGCGGTGTCAGGATGCCCACTTTTGCATGTTCACCATGGGCTTAGGATATCCGTTAACACCGAAACTGTTGCGCTCACGGTCGTTGAGCAAGTCAGGTCGGTGAATTTTCTCCACAGGCACCATTTCCAGTTCGGGACACCAAATACGTACGTAAGCGCCTCTGGGGTCGTAGTTTTTCGCCTGCGTAAGGATGTTGAAATAACGATCTTCCCTGGGGTCACTACCTACGCCTGCTACGTAGTTCCAGTTGCCCCAGTTGCTGCACGGGTCGTAGTCCAGAAGCATTGATTCAAAATATTCGGCGCCCATTTGCCAATTTACTTTCAAATCCTTTACCAGAAAGGAAGCGGTATTTTGCCTGCCTCTGTTGCTCATGAAACCAGTGGCATTTAGCTCCCGCATGTTGGCATCGATGAAAGGCACACCTGTTTGTCCCTCTTTCCAAAGATTGAATTTGGTTTCGTCGTTTTTCAGGTGGGCCATGGACTTTTGTTGCGGCCCGTTTTTTAAAAAAATGTTGTTTCCATATTTTTTGCCCATCAAACGGAAATAATCGCGCCAAAGGAGTTCAAAAAACAACCAGTATGTGCTTTCATTGCTCACCCGTTCGCGTTCGTAACGTTTGATTTCGTGGTAAACCATTTTGGGGGACAAACACCCCATGGAAAGCCATGGCGAAAATTTGGTAGAATAGTCGGCTCCGATAAGTCCGTTTCGGGTTTCTTTGTATGTGGATATGAGGTCTTTATCCCACAAATAATAACGCAATCTTTGCAATGCAGCGGTTTCACCACCTTTGATATCCAAAACTGCGCGTGGATCGGTTTGAAAATCTTCGTGACCCAAATCGGCAAGGGTTGGTAGGTTGCCGGATTGAATTCCGACGGTCAGGGGCGGAAGCGCTATGGGCGAGGGGAGGGGTTCACGAATCATGGTGATGTGTTCGTTTTCCTTCCTGAACTGGGTAAACACGTCGGGCGTATGGTGTACAGGCATGGGAAGATCCTGTGTGTGGTACAACATTTTCCCACGGGTATACAACAGTTCGAGCCCATGTTGCCAAAGTCTGTTTTCCAAAGCGTCCTGAACCTGTACTTCCTCATCGGTGCGTTCACGGTTGCACAAAACCCAGGAGGCTTTCAGATTGCTTGCCATTTCGGTCAACAGAACCTCGGGATGGCCTTGCAACACCACAAGATCCGACCCCAGCTCCCGGAGGTTGCTGCGCAGGTTTTCCACACATTCAAGGATAAACTTTGCACGAAATTTCCCTGTTTTGGGGAACCCGAAACGGGTTTTTCCGTGAAACACGCGTGGATCAAAAATGTAAACCGGAATAACCTCTTCCGCCATTCGAAGCGCTGTGGAAATTGCTTCGTTGTCGTGTAATCTCAAATCCTGGCGAAACCAAACTATCGCGCGTCTTTTCATACGTTTGTTGTTTCCGAAAAAATTCAGGCAACCTGAACTGCCATCAGGGGTTAAACTTTTATAAAGGGCTTTTGTTTGAAAAAACCCTGTGTATTTCTCCTGGTTTGCAATTTTAGCAACCATCAACATCTAACTGGCATGCTTAGAAAAATACGCTCCAAACCACTCGACAGCGAACTCGGATTCGGTAAAACTGGCAGCACTTCCAACCGATTGATGAACATCGACGGAAGTTTCAATGTGGAAAGGGATTATTTGAACTGGTGGGACAACACTTACCACAGGCTGGTTACCATGCCCTGGATTCAGTTTTTTCTACTGATACTGGCAAGTTTTGTCGGTATGAACACCCTGTTTGCCCTGTTGTACTGCATGTTGGGTGTGCACAATTTCAACGGCATCGAACCCGGTCCCTTTGTACACAATTTTATGCAGGCCTATTTTTTCAGCAGCCAAACACTTACTACGGTAGGGTATGGGCACATCAGTCCAGCCAGCCTGAGCAGCAACATTTTCGCTTCGTTTGAATCGTTTCTTGGTTTGCTGACTTTCGCCATGATTTCAGGTTTGTTGTATGGCCGTTTTTCACGCCCAACCGCAAAAATTGTTTTTAGTGAAAATTTGCTGGTTGCACCATACAAGGGAGGGCGTGCCATCATGTTTCGGATGGTGAATGCACAGAAAAGCGAATTGATTGAAACCGAAGTGCAAATGCTCCTGACCATCAACCAGCGCGACGACAACGACCAGTTGTCGAGGAAGTTTTATGCGCTGGACATCGAAATCAGTAAAATATCTTTCTTTTCCATGTCATGGACCATTGTTCATGAGCTCAACGACCGCAGTCCTCTGTTTGGATTCACACAGGAAGACCTGGTTTCAGGGCATGCTGAATGGATGGTGCTGGTGAAAGGCACGGATGAGGTAAACCAACAGATGGTACATTCCAGGCATTCGTACCTGGCCGAGGATGTTGTTTGGAATGCGCGGTTTTTACCTGTAATCGACCGAAGTGGCAACGGTAGACCACGGGTCAAAACACGTCACATCGGTATATACGAAAGGGTGGAGGCTTAACGCTGGGACAAAATCCTGGCAATGTCTTCCGGAACATCAATGCCACTGCTTTCCCAGGGCGTTACACCCACGGCGATCCGGTAACCATTTTCAAGCCACCGCAGTTGTTCGAGCGATTCGGCCTGTTCGTAGTGCCCTGCAGGCAAGGAAGCTACTTCCAGCAATGCTTTGCGGCGAAATCCATACAAGCCGATGTGTTTGTAAAAGGTTTGCTTGCCGAGCCATTCATCCTGTTCGAAACCACGTAAATAAGGAATGGTTTGGCGGCTAAAATACATGGCGCCCTGACGCGTCGTAAACACCACTTTGACAATGTTGGGATTGAACAAAAGTTCCGGGTCACTGATTTCTTTTGCCAAAGTGGCTATTTCAAATTGCGGCGCATCAACCATGAGCTGTACCAAAGAGCCGATTTGCTCAGGATGGATGAAAGGTTCATCACCCTGAATGTTGATTACCAGGGAGGCATCAGCATAACGCCACGCCACCTCCGCACACCGGTCGGTACCGCTGCTGTGATACTCCGCCGTCATTTCAACCGTTCCCCCAAAAGCTTCCACATGGTCGCGTATACGTTCGTCGTCGGTGGCTACCACGACCATATCGAGGGCATTGCAAGCCCTTGCCTGTTCGTAAACGCGGCGGATCATGCTTTTTCCTGCAATATCCACCAAGGGTTTGCCGGGGAATCGGGTAGACGCATAACGCGCAGGAATGATGCCAAGTACCATTTTCAGAACTTACTGTTTTAAAAAAAAATGCTTTTCCAACAAAAAGGCGTATTTTTGTGGCAAACAAACTCCATACAATGCGTTTTAATCTCTGTTTGATTGCGTTTGTAATGCTGGTTCAAACAGCCGGCGCTCAAACGGCGGCCAAGGAAAAAAGCACAGCTTACCTGACGCCCAAAGACTCTGTGTTCATCGTACTCGACGAAGGACAAAAGTACATACTCCATCCGGTGAAACCCAAACAGACGTTGTTTTCCCTTTGCAAATACTACGCCATCGGGCTTGAAGAATTGTACGAGCACAATCCTGCTTTCCGGACCGATCCGGTGCTGAAAACCGGTACCAAAGTGAAAATCCCTGTCCCCAACAAAGCCATTATTCGTTACAAAAACAACAAACTTATTCCAGGTCACAGTGCCTGCCTTTATTACAAGGTCGTAGCCGGCGATAACCTCTACAGCATTTGCAAGAAAAATTTTGCCATGCCGGTAGACACGATTGTGAAGCGCAACAAACTGAAAAGTCAAAATGTAAAAGAAGGGCAAATCCTGCACCTCGGATGGATCAATACCGACGGTATCCAGTCCGAATGGCGCGGTGAACGCCCGCCACCTTCAGACGATGTGCTCCTAACCCGGTATGAATCGGAAAAAAGCCATTACCGGGAAGTTGAGTCCCAGGGTGTTTGTTTTTGGCAAAGAGACAGTCCTGAAAAAGGCGACATGTATGCACTTCACCGCGAAGCCCTTCTGGGAACGGTCATCGAAGTTTACAATCCGATGAGCCGTCGAACAGTACATGCCAAAGTAATCGGACGTATTCCTGAAGGGTACGAACGCAATGTGGAAATCATTCTCTCTCCTGAAGCGGCACGCCAGATCGGCGCACGCGATCCCAAGTTTTTTGTAAAACTCAGATTTCTGAAAGTGTAAACAAAAGGACAAGTTTGCCGATGTGTTGAATTCCATGCTTTGAGGTGCAACAATCAAACCGCCATCGTTTACCTTTGCGGCCTTAAGAGCATGTTTCAACCATTAGCATCATGTACAAACTGACTTTCGCTTTACTTTTTGCCCTGTTGGCTGTCACTGCCTGCAAACAGGATGGCGCCGAAAAAGCCACCATTGCCGCCGAACAAGCCAATTCCACCAACCTCGCAGGTCACTGGATAGCCATGGACTTTTGCAGTCGTGCCGACCAATATGGTTCCGTATTGGGTGCTATGAACAATGCACACAAACCGTATTCGTACTCATTAACCTTCAATCCGGACAAGCCCGACAGTGTTTTCTGCTACAATGGTTTTGAAACGTGGGCACTTCCTGTTGTCATCAATGCCGATACGATCGAGATGAAAAATGCCGGTCAGAACAACAAATCCGTTTTTCTGATCTACAACAGCACCGACGATAAAAGCATCACCATGTTCGACGGCACCTCGGGCTCAACAAACATGGACAAGTTCATCAAGTCCAAAGCCGGCGCTCAAAACGGAGCCCTGTCCTTCAATGTGGCCCTCAACCATAACTTGTTCAACGGCACATTCACCAGGGTTGGCAGTAAAAGTGATGAAAAAATCCAGTTTACGCCCGGCGGTGTTGTGATGAATCTTGAGCCTTACAAACGGTATGAAGTGTGCGCAGGCGGCGATTGTTTCATGACCCTCGAACCCATCGACGTCGTTACCCTGGCTTCCGCTGTAAATGGTCAAATCAAAAGGACTTACATGGGATTCAAATACAGCGCCCAAAACGATACCCTTACGTTTTACAATCTTGTAGATACCAATCCCGGGGAAAAAGGTGCGTTTGCCATCGGCAAACCTGCATACACCTTCCTTCGCAAACGTTTGCAATAAATACTTTAAGCTTTGGCCAGCGCACTTCAGAACTTATCTTCCTACAGTGAGGAAAGCGTACCCGACGCCTCCACGTTCCACTTTGGAATCGTAGTGGCAGACTGGAATGCACACATTACGCATGCCTTGTATCAGGGGTGTTACGACACCCTGGTAAAACATGGCGCCTCGCCCGAAAATATCCACACCATGCAGGTGCCGGGCTCTTTTGAACTTCCGGCAGGAGCACGCATCCTCAACGGTCATCATAAAATAGATGCTGTCATCTGCCTCGGTTGTGTAATTAAAGGCGAAACCAGCCACAACGAATACATCAACCATGCAGTCGCCAATGGACTGGTAAATCTCAGCATTGCCACCGGAAAACCGTTCATCTTTGGTGTTTTAACACCGAACGACGAACAACAGGCCCTTGAAAGGGCGGGAGGCATTCACGGCAACAAGGGCGTTGAAGCTGCGGTTACGGCCATTCGGATGGCCGCCCTGCGTACCAACAAACCGGAAGGCAAAAAATCAATAGGATTTTAACATGTTTCAGGCAGACGTCATTCATGCAGGACATTTGAAACTTGACGGCGGCGCCATGTTCGGCGTAGTCCCCCGCCGTATGTGGGGCAAACTCAATCCGCCCGACGAAAACAACATGTGCACCTGGGCCATGCGTTGCCTGCTGTTGCGTTCTGCCGACCGGTGTATTCTCATCGATACCGGCATGGGCAACAAACAGGCCGAGAAGTTTCGCGCACATTTTGAACCCCACGGACCACAGTCGCTTTTTGGTTCCCTGGAAGCTTTGGGCGTAAGTCGCGACGAGGTAACCGATGTATTGCTAACCCATTTGCATTTCGACCATTGTGGCGGCGCTTTGTGGCACAACGATGCAGGAGAGTCCGTTCCGGCCTTCCCCAATGCGACTTATTGGAGCAATGAAAAGCATTTTAAGTGGGCCATGCAGCCCAACGCCCGTGAGAAAGCATCGTTTTTAAAGGAAAATTTTCTGCCGCTTCATGAAAGTGGTCGGTTGAAATTTATTCCCATGGAACAGGATGTTACCTTTTTGCCTGGCATCACCATCCGACATACCTACGGACATACCGAAGCCATGATGTCGCCCTTAATCGATACGCAATTTGGCCAGGTGCGTTATTGCGCCGATGTCATACCCTCGCAATGGCATGTCGGTTTGCCGTATGTTATGGCGTACGACATCAGGCCACTCGAAACACTTCTTGAAAAAGAACTGATGTTGCGCGAAGCCTGTGAAAAAGGCCAATTGGTCTTTTTTGAACACGATCCTGTTGCGGATTGTGCCCGCGTCGCTTTTGATGATACCGGCAGAATTCAAACCGTACGGACAGGCGCCCTGTCTGAATGTTGAAACAATCCAGCTTGAAAAATGAAATTACCCTTGTTTTGGCTCAGTGTACTGAGCATCGCTTTTGTTTCCTGCGTTCAAACCAAAAAGTTTGCAGACGTCAATCGTA
>JADLBE010000019.1 GCA_020847915.1 Saprospiraceae bacterium
CTACACCTACCGTTCGGAGCTTTTGTCCTACATCATCAATGCATTGAGTTGTTGTATCCAGTTGAGAAAGTGGGAATTAGCCAAAAAATATGCGGATAGCCTGCCATTGTTGTCCGACGTCGGCACCGGCACATGGTATAATATAAAAGAAATCCACATGTACCACCATTTGTACCAAAAACAATACGGTGAAGCGTACACCAATTTCAAAGAGGCGCTTCAACATCCGCGTTTTGAGATGGTTTCGGGATCTAAGCGCGACGACTGGTTTCTTTTTGGCGGGTACATGCATTTGCTGGCTCAATTGGGGGTATACTCGCCGGAAGACATCAAAGCTGTGGCGGGGCCCTTTAAATACTCCAAATTTGTGAACGAAATTGGTATTTTTGATAAGGACAAAATAGGCATGAACATCGCCATGGTGTTGCTGCCGGTATGGTTTGCGCTGGCTAAAGGGGAAGAAGGCGACTCTACCAAGTCCCTGGACGCCCTGGAAAAATACAGGCAGCGTTACCTCGACAACGATTTGAACCGAAGGAGCGCCATCGTGGTACGGCTGCTGACAGCCCTGATCAAAAGGCCATTCGACATGGTACGCAACGACCGTAAAATTGAAAGAGAGTTGGCCAGCCTGCGTGAAAATCCGCCGGAGACCTCGCTTCAAATGTTTTACCTTGAAATTTTACCCTACGAAGATCTTTGGAACCTGCTGGTTGAAAAACTTGGTTTGGTGCAACATAAGGTGTAACACTATCTTAGCGCCATGAAGAACAAGCCTACCAAACGCAGTCAACCCGCCCAAACTACACCTGCCGCCGCAACCGGAGATTCCATGTCGGCATGGTATCCCTATTTCCCCGTCATAGCGGCAGTTGTTATGTTCGCCGGCACGTTGAGTTTCGACATGTTGGGTATAGACGATCACATGGCCACGGTGGAGAACCCGGCTGTCCGCAACTTTTCCCTTGAAACGCTTACCGGCCAATTCAACCTTGGCATGTTTGCGCCCATTACCTGGCTGGTGTATGCCATTGCTTACGCCCTGGGTGGGGACAATCCGTTTTGGTACCACTTTTTCAGCGTGGTTGTGCATGCCTTCAATGCCTGGTTGGTGTACAGGCTGCTTGATCGCCAGGGTGTAAGGCAGGGTGTGGTATTGGCTGTGGCATTGTTGTTTGCAATCCATCCCATACAGGTGGAGTCCGTGGCCTGGATCGCTGGTTTCAGCACGCCTTTGTTCAGCATGTTTTCCCTGTTGGGTATGCTGGCTTACCAAAAACATGCACACCAGCAGGAAACCTCGTTCGGCAAAGATTACGCACTCGCACTGTTGTTTTTTGTTCTGGCTTGTTTGGCAAAAAGTACAGCCGTGAGTTTGCCCCTGGTATTGCTGGTACTGGATTTATGGAAAAAACCTGCCATGGGTGCAACCAAACGCTGGTTGGGTTACATACCCTTTTTCGGCATTGCGTTGGCGTTTGGTTTGTATACTTTCCACACACGTTCGGCTTCTGGTGTACCTGCAACAATTGCTTCGGAGGCTTACAGTTTGTTCGACCGTTTTTTGATGATTTGTTATACCCCGCTGTTGTATTGGAGCAAATTGCTGCTACCCGTTAATCTGCACGTCTACTACGCCTTTGAAAAAACCAACGGTCAGTTTTCGCCGATGTATTATGCCGCGCCTTTCCTGCTTGCAGGCACAGCGTTCCTGGCCTGGCGATGGCGCGAAAACCATCCCTTTTTGTACCGCGGACTTTTGTTTTACGGCGCAAACATCCTGTTTTTTCTGCCCTTGTATACGGTAGGTACGTTTGAGCTTTGTGCCGACCACTACAATTACCTGGCGGCCATCGGCTTTTTCTATCTGCTGTGCGAAGGTTGGATCACCTTACAAAAAATGTATCCAAAATACCTTGGCGCCATACTTCCCTGGATCTGGGGCATCACCCTTGTGGTCATGTGTTTTAAACAAATGCGTGTGTGGAAAACCACCATATCCGTGTTCAACCACGCCATTGAAAAGGGCGCTTACCAAAACGGCAAAATGTTTTACTGGCGTGGAATAGAACAGGGCGACCTGGGCAACCAACCTGCGGCTTTGAGCGATTTCAATACAGCCATCGAAATGGACTCCACGTTGATGGACGCTTACAAATTCAGGGGTAGTTTGTATGCCCAGGCAGGTCAGTTGGAACCTGCGCTTGCGGATCTTGAAAAATACCTGACCAGCGATCCGGAAAATGTTGGCGTGTGGAACAATGTAGCCATGATTCAGATGCGGCTCAACCACCTGCCCGAAGCGTTGAATGCATTCAACAAAACCATCGCGTTGAAACCTGATGTTCCGATCAGTTACCAAAATCGATCGAAGGTTTATGAGATGATGGGTGATAAATTGAGGGCAGAGGAGGATATTCAAAAAGCCATTTCCATCGCCGGCAAACGCAACAAACAATAACTCAAGTGTTTTTTGCGTATTCTTGCGGCTTGCTTATGCGTACTACCATTCTCCTCTCAGCCCTGACACTGTTCTGCTTAGGTTGCCAGAATACTCCCCGGGAAACTTCTGCTGTCAAAAACAGTAAGCAGGCGCCTTCGCGCGAGCGGGATGCCGTTTTGTCGCCCGACTGGAATGCCCTGGCGACGCCCGGCCAGGGCCCAATGGCCACTTTACTCAATGCATACGACCGCTATTTCACCGATGCCATGCAAAAACATGGCATCCCCGGCGCTGCTGTTGTCATTGTTCAGGACAACACCATCGTCTTTTGCAAAGGGTACGGAACGAGGGCTGCCGGCAAAAACGAAATGGTCGACGGAAGCACCGTTTTCCGCATAGGTTCACTCTCCAAAGGATTTGCAGGCGTGCTCAGTGCCCAATTGGAGCAGGATAGCATCTGGCATTTGTACGACCCGGTACAACGGTATTTTCCTGAATTTACCCTCCGCGACCCCGCGCAAGCCGAACGTATAACGCTCGAACACCTTTTGTCGCAAACAAGCGGACTGCCTTACCACACCTTCACCAAC
The DNA here is from genome assembly GCA_020847915.1 of Saprospiraceae bacterium. GTDB lineage: Bacteria > Bacteroidota > Bacteroidia > Chitinophagales > Saprospiraceae > M3007. The sequence continues at coordinate 3,034 of JADLBE010000019.1, forward strand.
ATGATTGAAGAAGGGCACGACACCCGAAGCATCGCGCGAATGATGCCGGAAGTGCCCATTCTGGCGCCCGAAGGCAAGTTGTTCAGCTACCAAAATGTACTTTTCAGCATCATCGGAGAATGTATACGTCCGGCAACAGGAATGACCTATGCGGAAGTTCTTGAACAGAAAATATTCCGTCCGGCAGGCATGAGCACCGCATCGGTCACCTACGAGGCCATGGTGCAAAATCCCAACCATGCCATGCCGCACAAAGGCAGGACTCCCATCAAAATCAACGACCACTACTACAACAGCGCCCCGGCAGGAGGCATCAATGCCAGTGCTGCCGATATGGGCATGTGGCTGCGCATCCTGCTTGGACACCAACCCGACATTGTTTCGAAAGACGCCCTCGACAATGCCTTCAGACCTCGCATAAGGTCGCAGAATGAACGGCGCCGTTTTCGCGAATGGCCCGGACACAAAGAAGCATGGTATGCCCTGGGTTGGCGTGTTTTGGAATGCGAATACGGTGACATCGTTTGCCACAGCGGTTCGGTAAACGAATACCGCAGTGAAATTGCCATGAACCGCCATGACGGCATCGGAATTTGCATTCTTTTCAACGTTTCCACCCCACTGGCATCCTCCTGCATGCCCGAGTTTTTCAGACGTTACGAGGACTTTAAAAACGGACTGTCGCTGCCGTTGACGAATCTCTCCGATTATTAAGGGCTAATTCCTTTTTTTTATTTATTTTTATAAACAACCCAACCATCCTGCGGTTGGGCTACGTCTGTGCGTATAGACGTTCACCAAACCAATCTGGCGTATGAAAATCAAAGCTTTACTTCCTGTTTTTGCTTTACTGGTCGTCTTCGGCATGATCGCTCCCGGTTGTCTTCGCGACAAATGCACCTCAGATCAGACCTTTGTGCGCTTCGAACCCATTTACCTCTCCGAGGCTGAGATGCGGTCCGACCTCTCGGTGGAAGCTCCCCATACACTTCAAAACACCGGAAAAATTTACGCTTACGGCAATTATTTGTTCATCAACGAGCAAAAAGAAGGCATTCACATCATCGACAACAGCAATCCCGCCGAGCCCCAACCCCTCGCTTTCTGGCGCATCAAAGGAAACGTCGACGTGGCCATTCGTGGCAACATTTTGTATGCCGACCAATACATCGATCTTCTAAGCATCGATCTGAGCGCCATTCAACAACCACAACAGGTGTGCCGTCAGAAAAAAGTGTTTGGTCTGCTCGGATACGATGTTTACCGGGGTTACCTGGTGGATTACAAACGCACGGAAGAAACCATGGAACTGGAATGTACGGACAATCGTGTGGGCCTGGGCTGGTTTATGGAAGGTGACGTGGTATTTACAAGCAATGAATCTTCCGGTGGCGGCGCTTCACTTCCGACAGGTGTGGGTGGCTCCTATGCGCGTTTTGGACTGGTAGATCAATACCTGTACACCCTCGACCACAACAGCATGAAAACATGGTCGGTAGCCAATCCAAGTTGCCCTTCCCAACTCGATTCCGTGTACGTAGGCTGGGATATTGAGACCCTTTTCCCATGGAAAAACCGTTTGTTTATCGGCTCACAAACAGGCGTTTACATATTCAACAACCAAAATCCGCAGCGGCCTGTGTATGAAACAACCTTTTGGCACGCCACCGGCTGCGATCCGGTGGTTTGTGACGACAAATACGCTTATGTAACCGTACACGACGATACGCCTTGCAACGGAAACAGCAACGTTTTGCTTGTGGTGGGTATCGAATACCTGCCCGCAACGGCAGAATTGGCGCAATACGACATGAAACAGCCCAAAGGACTCAGTGTGCGTGGCGACAAACTTTACCTGTGCGACGACGGTTTGAAAATTTACGACAAATCCAATCCGCAGGACATGAAGTTGCTTGCCCACCTGAAAGGGTTGGATACCTACGACGTCATCAGCCTTGATGCAGACCATTTGATCCTGACCGGCCCAGGTTACCTGGCACAATACGATGTGAGCGACCCTGCAAATCCACGTGAAATCAGCCGACTGTAAAACCATGATGCTACAACTTAAATGCTTGCTGGTCTTTTTTGGGATACATTCCTTTGTGTCGGCGCAGGAAACAACCCTGTTGCCTACCGGCAAACCTGTCAAATCGATGTACATGGTTTCCAGGTTGTCGACGATGCCCGGAAGCAGTTGGCAGGCTGGCGGCGGGTTGGTGTATGGCTGGGGATTGTTGCACAGCGCCGGGTACCAATTCAACAAAGTACTGGGTGCAGGTGCGGGTGCAGGTTTTGAACTGTATGGTTCGGGCATGCCCATTTCCTTACCGGTGTTTGCCGAAATACGCACCTACCTGGGGAAACCCAAAAAGGTATCGCCGTTTGCCGTCTGGGCCGGCGGCTGGGGGTTTGTCAACAACGGAAGCAACAACGGTGATGAAGGCGAAGACGTTTGGAAAGGTGGTTGGATGGGAAAATTTCAAATAGGATTGCTTTTTGGCAACCATTTTACCGTCCACAGTGGTCTAAGTGTGCAAGCTATGAAACGCCAATGGACAAATGTTTGGAATCAGGGTTTTGGAACCGATAACCTATTGATGCAAAGACTTGAATTTGGCGTCGGATTGAGCTGGTGAAAGCAAAGACAACAACAATGAAATTATTCGCTAAGAAAACATTTACGGAAGAAGAACTGGTCCGCGGTTGTGTCGACAACGACCGCAGGGCTCAGGAAGCTTTTTACAGAATGTTTTTCCCGGAAATGCTGCGTATGGTGATGCGTTACACCCGGGACGAGGATACGGCACTTGAGATCGTCAACAACGGTTTTTTGCGCGTTTTTAAAAAATTAAACACTTTCGCCTTCAAGGGAAGTCTGGAAGGATGGGTGCGCAGACTGGTTTACCACAGCATGGCCGACCATTTCCGCGACAACGCCCGATACTACAATTTTCTGGTGCTCGAAGAACGCGATCAGGCCGTACCTGAACGCGGACACGAAACCTTTTACGAAGAAGATATCCTGCAGGCAGTACGTGCTTTGCCCCCTGTCTCGCAGTCCGTTTTCAAACTTTACGCCATCGAAGGTTACTCCCATGCTGAAATAGCGGAAAACCTGAACATCAGCGAGGGAACTTCCAAATGGCACCTCAGTACGGCGCGGCAAAAACTGCGCGAACACCTCGAAAGCATTGGTTACACCGCGCGACGTGAACGCCTGGCCTGAGGAACAAAGTTTAAATGAAACAAACAATGAAAGATTCATTCAACAACCCGATGGATAAACAACTGGCCGATAAAGGATGGGCGGACATGAAATCCCTGCTCGATCGCGAAATGCCCGTACAACGCAAACGCCGCCGAGGCATCGTTTGGATGGTCCAACTGGCAGCTGCCTTGTTGTTGCCCATTCTGGGCATCGGCGCATGGTGGTTCACAATACAGGAACCAAACATTACCCCAGGCATCGCTTCCGGTACCACCACGCCGACCATCACATCCAACAAACCATCGATAAATACCGGCGCCTTTCATGCCGAAGTTTCTGAGCAACAGGCTGCTTTAATCCCGGATCAAAACACGACTTTTCCCACCCCGATCAACCCGGTTTCAAAATCATTATCCACTGCCTCAACCTTCAAAGGCCAAACATCCAACATCGATGTTTTTCCTGCACCCCAGGACGGTGCTCTGGGCGCCCAGGCAAAAAACTTCGAACCAACACAAGCCAATTCCAACACCAGCCAGATTCAAACATCCAACAACAGTACCCCTGCATCTGCAACAACCTTTCAAGCCCTGCAACAACCCGAATCCAACGTTGCGGCTCAATACCCACGTCAGGTTGTTTTTCCCAATACCTTGTCCATGCCCGACACCATGGCCACCACCGAACCGCAGCAAAACAAAGCTCCGCAGGCATCGTGGGCTTTTGGCGCAGGGGCTGGAATACAATCTTCTACCGATTTCAATGGACTCAACGGCGCATTGGCGGGTGTAAACGTCGATTACAACCTAAACCGCAAGTTCGGCATGCGTTCCGGCCTGAATTACCAGGCTTTCCAGCCCGATAACAGCGAAAGACCCATCGCCAGCATCAGTGCGGCATCGTACACCGACGCCACCGGATTTGAAGATTTTGGAGGAGGCGCATTTGGTACCGCCAGCGCCGACATGCAGGTTGATGTACCGGTTGCCCGTTTGCACCGTGTTGAAGCCCCCCTGCTCGCCTACTGGCAGCCGGTGAAAATGTTGCGCCTGTACGGCGGCATGCGTTTGGGTTACAACCTGTACGCCCAATCGGCTCAAAGGGCCCAAACTGAATTCGGAGCATTCGATACGCCCAACAGCGGCGCCGAAAAACGCGCCCTCAACCAAAACTTAACCAAAGACCTGCCCAACTGGGATCCATCCTGGAGCGGCGGCCTGGGCATCGGCATCGGCAAACGCGCAGAAATCGGCTTGTTCTACAACCATCCCTGGAAATCTGAAAAACAACAGGAAACCCTGGACTCGTTCCTGCCCGGTCCGGCCACCAACGCCGGCAACGCAACACCCGGCAATACGAACGCCAGTTCGTTCCAGTTTTCGGCGACAGTGTATTTTTAAGCGGTTAGCAGGCAGGAGGCAGCAGTTAGCAGTTAGCAGGCAGCAGTTAGCAGGCAGCAGGCAGCAGGCAGCAGGCAGCAGGCAGCAGGCAGCAGGCAGGAAAAAAATACCCAATCGTTTGGAAACAAATGATTGGGCATTTTTTTGCTGCCTGCTGCCTGCTAACTGCTGCCTGCTAACTGCTATTCCACTAAAATTTCGGAATTTGCAGCTCAATTTTCCCCGAAGTATGGAAGACAACACTGAGCTGCAGGACATTACGCCTGAAGTACCACCTTCTGAGCCCATAAAGCCCCGAGAAATAACTTTTTCGGAAGCTGATGTGAGCAGCCGTTACGATGATGTTTATGAAATAATCACACCAGGCGAAACAACTGGTGTGCAATGGCGCAATGGCGCTTACGAATTTACATGCAACAACCATGTAAGTTTGCGCATTCAGGTTGTCGACGCCGGCATCATTCGGCTGCGTTACAGTCCCGATGGCCGTTTCGGACCCGACCTATCCTACGCCATCGATCCTGCTTTTGATCCTGGCAAAGTAACCGCCACACTCCACGAGCATGAAAACGACTACCTGCTGGTTTCGGAAAAATTGCAGATTGTGGTGGATAAAGTGGGGTTAAAAGTCCGATTTTACGACAACGACGACCATCTTTTGTGTGAGGATGCCGGTGGTTATTCGGCCCGCCGCTCGGTAATGCGCGGTTGGCATGCCTTAAAAATGGAAAAACGCTGCCACAAACGCGACGTGTATTACGGCCTGGGTGACAAGGCTTGTCCATCCAACCTTTACGGCAAAAAATTTGAAAACTGGTGCACCGACGCTTTTGCTTTTGGTCGCGACACCGATCCCCTTTACCGCGCCGTACCTTTTTATTATGCCATCAACCACGGCCTGGCCTACGGCATTTTCCTCGACAACTCATTCCGAAGTTTTTTTGATTTCAACAGCGACGAAAACGGCGCCGTGTCTTTTTTTGCCGAAGGCGGCGAAATGAACTACGTGTTTATTTACGGTCCGAAACCCGACGACGTAGCCCGCAGCTACCACAACCTCACCGGCAAACCCGAATTGCCGCCACTTTGGGCACTGGGTTACCACCAATGCCGATGGAGTTATTACCCCGAAAGCAAAGTTCGCGACATCGCCGAGAGTTTCCGCGAACACCAGATCCCCTGCGACGCCATTTACCTCGACATCGATTACATGGACGGGTGGCGGTGTTTCACGTGGGATTACGAACATTTTCCAGACCCGACCAAACTCATCGACGACCTGCGCGACATAGGTTTCCAGACCGTGGTCATGATCGACCCGGGCATTAAGGAAGATCCCGATTACAGCGTGTACAGTGAAGGTCTGGAACAGGATATGTTTTTACGCACAGCCGACGGCGATGTGGTGAAAGCGCCTGTTTGGCCGGGTTTCTGCGCTTTTCCCGATTTTACCCATCCGGGCGTGCGCGAATGGTGGGGTAAACTGTACAGCCAACTTTATGCAGAACAAGGCGTGAGCGGTTTTTGGAACGACATGAACGAACCCGCCGTTTTCCATGTGAACCACAAAACCCTGCCCGACCACGTGATGCACCACCACGACGGGAACCCTTGCAGTCACCGCAAAGCCCACAACGTGTACGGCATGCTTATGAACCGTGCCTCGTTTGAAGGTTTTAAAAAACTGAAACCGCAAAAACGGCCTTTCCTGCTCACCAGGGCCACTTTCAGCGGTGGACAACGGTATGCGGCGGTGTGGACAGGCGACAACGTGTCGGACTGGGAGCACCTGCAAATCGCCAACATCCAGTGTCAGCGGCTCAGCATTTCCGGCTTTTCGTTTTGCGGCACCGACATCGGTGGTTTTGCCGGCAAAACCGAAGGTGAATTGTTTGTGCGCTGGTTGCAGCTTTCGGTATTCCATCCGCTCATGCGGGTACACAGCATGGGACAACACACCAGCGGCGATACCATTACCGATGAGGCGCAACTTACGGACCCCGCTTTGCACGTTTCGGACCAGGAACCCTGGAGTTTCGGGGAGAAATGGACCCCTTTGGCGAAAAATGCCATCGAGCTCCGCTATTGCCTCCTACCTTGCCTCTACACGGCCATGTGGCAAAACAGCACCGACGGCACGCCGGTCATCAAACACCTCGGTTTTGAAGATCCGACCGATCCGAAACTTTGGGACCACGAACGGGATTTCCGTTTTGGGGAACACCTTCTGGTTAGTCCGGTGATACAGACGAAAGTGCAACGCCAGTCTGTTTACCTGCCCAAAGGCACGTGGTTTTATTTCTGGACCGGCCAACCCTGCAGCGGTGAAATGTTTGTAAACGTTATGCCCGATCAAATACCGTTTTTTGTGCGCGAAGGCGCCGTTTTGCCCGTTTACCCACTCCGGCAGTGGACGGGTGAAAAACCCATCGACGAACTGACGCTGTATGTTTATTACAAAAACGGCGAAGAAAAAAGCACGTTGTATGAGGACGAGGGCGAAGGCTACGGCTATCAAAACGGCAAATACAGTTTGAAAACCTTTTTTACCGAAGGTTCGGAAAACAGTATGTCCGTAAAACAAACGAAGGATGGCGACTGGTTGGATACCTACACCCAGGTGAAAATCTACCTCGTTGGTTTCCCGACTTTTGTAAAACAATGCGAAGTGGACGGCGAGGAAATACCCATCAAAGAATTGCGTTTGCGCGACCGTTCGTTGTACACCCTCGACGTGCGCCCCGATTTTGAAAAAATAACCTGGAAAGGCTGATGACACCACTGCGCATCCTTGCCCACATCAGTTTCTGGCTGGTGTACCTGCTGCTGAACGCCACCCTGACGGTGGTGTACAACAGGATACCTTACAACGAATCGCTGCTGGGCGAAATCTGTGTGCTGCCCATCAAAATGGGACTCACCTATTTTGTTTTTTACTACATCATTCCGCTTTACCTCGATCGAACCAAAGTTGGTAAACTGGTAGGCATAACCTTGCTGGCTTTTGTGGTGACCACCCTCACCTACCGCCTTTTTATGGCCTATGTTTATTTGCCTGTTTTTCATGAAAGAGATATTCCCCTGCTTTACTGGCCAGGCATTCTGCTTACCGCATTTGATTTGTTCATCACTGTAGCTGCCGCAACCACGGTGAAAATGATCCGTTTGAACTACAAAAGCAGGGAGTATGAAAAACAGCTCGAAAAAGAAAAACTGCAATCGGAGCTTAATTTTCTACGTGCCCAAACCAACCCCCATTTTTTATTCAACACCCTGAACAACCTGTATGTTTTGGCCTGGAAAAAATCGGACAAAACCGCCGACGCCATCATGATGTTGTCGAAAATACTGCGGTTCGTGTTGTACGAATGTCGTGCACCGCGCATCCGCATCGCCGACGAGGCAAAGGTGATCGAAGATTACATCGAACTTGAAAAACTGCGCTACAACGAACGTCTGACGTTAACCTACATTCAGGACATCGAAGACCCGGAAGCACCCATCGCACCCCTGTTGCTTTTGCCGTTTGTAGAAAACAGTTTCAAACACGGCGCCAATACCACGGCCGGCAATGCACACATCACCATCAACCTGGTTTTGAACAACAAGCAGCTGCATTTTTCGGTTATCAATACGGCCGAATCGGAGGAGATACCCGGTGGACAACAGGGCATCGGTTTGGCAAACGTGCGGCGACAACTCGACCTGATGTACGCCGGCAAACACAAACTGGAAACCAGGCTGGAAAACGGACATTTTTACGCCGATTTACTCCTGGAGCTTGAAGCTTGATTTTGAGCAGGTTACAGGATGAAATCCAGTTGCAGTATCCTTTTTTTTAAAAATATTTTACTTTCGGGCAACCCAAATCAAAAAAGGTCCGCCATTATCTATGACCAACGACCTCATGCAACAATACAACGATCAGGAATTGGTAAGCGGTGTACTCCGAGGCAGTCCAAGCCATCAAACAGCGCTCTACCGGCAGTTTAGTGTGCCCATGTTCCGGGTTGTGTTGCGTTTCGCCCGCGACAAGGCCGAAGCGGAAGACATGTTGCAGGAAGGTTTTGTTCGGGTGTATCGCGATATGGCGCAGTTCAGGGCGGAAGGTGCTCTGGGCGGCTGGATTCGGCGCATCATGGTCAATACCGCCCTGAGTCATTTGCGCCGCCAACGCGATTTTTTGCGCGACACCGGTGATTTCAGTCCGTTTGAGAACCTTCTCCGTACCGAGGAAGACGTTTCTTCCAACCTCGACGCGGAAAAATTGATGACCTACCTTCAAAAACTTCCGCCGGGATACCGGGCAGTGTTCAACTTGTACGCCATTGATGGTTTCAGCCACGAGGAAATAGCCGAACAACTCGGCATTACCATCGGCACCAGCAAAAGTCAATTGTTCAAAGCACGCGAATTCCTCAAACGGATCGTCGACAAATCATTCATCAGCTAATCAACCGCCGGATAACCGGCAGTCAAAGCCAACAACCGATTTTATTCATGGCTGAACCTAAAGAATTACATCCGCTGGACGAGCTGTTCCGCAAATCGTTCGATGATCTGCCCGCTGCGCCCTCCACCAACGGTTGGGACACCCCTTCCGCACAGGTTTGGGAGCAGGTGCAGGAAAACATAAAAACGCCGCGTTCGTCGTGGGGACAATGGGCGCTTGCCGCCTTCGGTTTTGCCGTTCTGGCCATTGGTTTGTGGGCCTACCTGCAAAGCCGTCCGCAACCCGAACCGGCAGCACAACCCCAAACGGTACCGCAGGTACAACCTGTAGACCAGCCGCAGTCCGATATTGAGCCGGCAATCAATGCCGATACCAAGGCAACCACACCGGCAGGCACCAAAGGCAAAAAACAAACAACGCCTGCCGTTCCAAGCCAACAAACCGAAGTTAAACCGGCGCCCGGCGTGAGTTCGCCACTTCCCGGCTCCAAACCTGTATTCCCCAACAACACCGAGCGCAACAAACGCCAGGACGCCAACGATGACAGCTCCGACGACCAGGTGCCCGACCGCTCACTGCCCAAATCCGGCGGCAACAACTAAAAAACTTTTTAGCACCCGTGTAAGTATATGCGCCATCCCAGCCGAGGGATGGCGCTTTTTTTGATCAAAAATCATATTTTAAAAAATCATATTTCGTAAACAATTCAAATTTCAAATCTCGTATTTCGTATTTCGTCAATCCTCTACGTAATTTAATTTACGAAATACGAGATTTGAAATTTGAAATTTAAATGGATTTACGAGATACGAAATTTGAAATTTATTTCCCCGCAACCACCTTCCACACCTCTTCCTTATCCCTGAAATAATATTTTTTCGAACTACTCGAGAGGGCGAGTGTCAAACCCGCACCAATCTGGATACCGCCGGCAATCAACATGCCTTCCCGGTTGGACGCATCCTTTACAAAAAAGCCGTTCAAAGCTGTAATGGCGCCTGTAAACATCAATAAACCTCCAACAACCCCGAAGGTCTTTTTGGTTTTTTGGGCTTTTTCCGACTTGTAATGCTGTAAACCCACCATGTCTTCTACGGCAAAGGTGGTCCTTGCCCGCTGGCCGGCAAACAACATCGACTGTTCTACATGGGTCGATTCCACAACACTGCGAATGGTTACTTTACCAGTGAGCAGGGTAATGCTGTCGCCCGAAATACGGGAAATGGTGCCTGTATATTCCAGATGATCGCAAGGCTGGCCACCAACGGCTTTGCCTTCAACCAGAATATTATACCACGAACCCGGCTTAAAATTTTTCACTTTTTCCCCGGAAGTGATGGCAAGTCCTTGTCCGAAAACGTGAAGACCAAACAAAGTGCAAAAAATAACAAGTAAGCTTTTTTTCATGGGGTTGCGTTTTGGGTGCGAAGATAAAATCCTGTCTATCTTTAAATCCTAAAAATCCAGACAGATCATGCGTTTGTTATTCTACCTTTTGCCGCTTTGTCTTTTCGCCTGCGGGCAATCAGAAAAACCAGCCTCACCCCAAGCCACCTTCCCTACCCCCAAATTCAAACTGACCCAAACCGACACGTTTCGGTTCAACAACTTCGTGGACTGCAACATGGCGGAAGCGTGGATCGGCGACACGTTCCGCATTTTCCCGGGTAAATACGGCGAGGACCCGGTTTGGGGCGACGCGCGTGACTTAAAATTTTCCAGCGGAAGCAATGCCGACGAAGTTTTCAGCAACCCGGCTTCGGCGTACATCGAGCCTCAAATGCCCAAAAACGCACCCACTGGCACACCCGGACTGCACGGCGCCGTGTGGTTTGAAACCGTATACCAGGACGCACGCGACGCTTCCGGCCGAACCTTGTTCGCCGTTTACCACAACGAAAATTACCCGCAGACTCTGCCGTTCGATGCGGCCACGGGGGAAGGTTACATCGACAAAGATTGGCCGCTCGGACTTACCGACCGCATCACGCCGGCCGCCGTGTGCCGCATCGGCATCATGAAATCGACCAACGGCGGCTGGAGTTGGGAAAACAAAGGTTTGTTCCTTGAGGACAAACAATCACGCATGATTCTTAAACCTCACAACACCTCCAAAACATTCGCTGGTGGTGTAGGCGACCCCTCGGCCGTGGCTGTTGGGGAATACCTGTACCTTTTTTACGGCGAATACGGCTATCCGGGCGTGTATGACGCCAAATCGTACAATCCCGACACCGAGTGGAGCGGCCAGTGTATCAGCGTGGCCCGTATACGGTTGAGCGACCTCGAAAATCCGCAAGGGAAAGCCCTGCGTTGGGACGGGGAAGGCTTCAATGCACCCTGGGATGGCGTGGGAAAACCCATTGCTTCGTTGCAAATACCGAGAGCGGACAGCGGCGGACCCGCCTCGTCGCCCACCGGTGGTTTCCATTGGGGGCCGTCGGTGAGCTGGAACAGCTACCTCGAATGTTGGGTGATGCTTATGGGCAAAGTGGAAGGCAAATCGTGGGTAGGCGACCAACTGTACATTTCCTTCAACCCGCACGCCGACCTTGGCGCCGGCAAAAACTCCCAGGACTGGACCAAGCCACAATTGCTGGTGGAAAAACCAGGTCATGTGATGTGGTACCCATCGTTGCAACCCTTAAATACGCCCGAAGACATTGCTGAAAAACGCACAAGCCTTCGCCTGGGAAAACAGGCGAGGTTGTTTTTTAAATATTCTGATTTGGGCAAATACTGCTCGGAGTACATTGTAACTTTTGAAAAATAATGGCATTGTTACATCATATAGGTGTTAATTTATCCATATTTAATGTTTTTACATTCAATTAAATATACTATTTCCATAGCAGCAATCAGCATCTAAATTTATTTATTTTAAAAAAAAGCGCAATTTCAAAAACTGTACTCCCTGATATTACGTAGGTTTCAAAGCTGTAGGTTTTGTCAACCAACCGCTTTTATCATTAGGGTATATGCTGTAATTGCATTTACTGTTGTAAAATTTTTGACAAGAAAATTTATAATCGCTAGCCTCCAACCTATTACAGATTGTATTCCTCCTTTATTAGCTGTTAGCGATTCATTTTTCCATCGCGCAGGGGTTGATTCCTATTTGCAAACCCTGCAGATGGAAATTCTATAATTTCACTTTAAAATATATTTTACAATGAGATCAATGAAAAAAATTGTAACCGCCGAAGGTTCTGGCAATCCCGGTTTACAGCAGAAGAGTACTTTGCACCGCAGGGACTTTTTGCGGTATTCCGGTTACGCTGGAGTTGCCGTAGCGGGTGCATCACTAATTTCAATCGCTGGTTGCCAAGACAAGGACGACAACGATGGCGTAGATTTTGGTACGGGCGATTTTGCCATTCTCAATTATGCTTACGCATTGGAGCAACTGGAAGCCGCTTTTTACCAACAAGTAATTGCTTCACCATACGCTGGTATGTCCGCCCTTGAAAAAGGTCTGCTCACCGATGTGCGGGATCATGAAATCGCGCATCGTGAATTCTTCAAAGCCGCGCTGGGTGCCAATGCAATTCAGGATTTGGAAGTAGATTTTTCCAGCATCAACTTCAGCAGCCGTGACAGTGTACTCAATGCGGCCAAGAGTTTTGAGGACCTTGGCGTTTCAGCCTACAATGGAGCCGGAAGGTATTTTGTGGATGCAAACTATTTGCTGCTCGCAGGTAAAATTGTTTCCGTGGAGGCTCGTCACGCTGCTTACATCAGAGATTTGCTCTCCAATGGCTCGTTCGCTGACAGTTCGGTCATTGATGGAAACGGACTCGACACTTCCAGGAAGCCAAGAGATGTTATCGCCATCGCAAATGCGTATATCGTCACTGAGCTCAACGCGAATACTCTTCCTGCCTAAACTTTTAAAAGAAACACTATGAATTTTCTTCAAATTCTCAACCAGGTTGAGGAGCAAGAACCTGAAATATTTGATCGCCTTGATTCGCGCCGCAAGGTCATTGGAAACTTTGTCAATTTTGGTAAAAAACTGACACTCATTTCTTTACCTTTTGCGATCAGCGGAATGTTTCAAAAAGCTTATGGGCAAAATCCGGGACCGGCGGTTTTGGACGTGTTTAATTTTGCCCTTACCCTCGAATATTTGGAATACCGTTTTTATCAGCAGGGGGTCAATGCCTCCGGTTTGATTCCCACAGGTGCGCCACTGACCGCAATTACCTCCATCAGAGACAATGAGCTTTCCCACGTGAATTTCCTAAAAACGACCATTACGCAATTGGGTGGAACCCCGGTACCTGAACCTACTTTCGACTTTACAGGCGGTAATGGCACCGGCAATGGTCCTTTTAGCGCCGTATTTAGTGATTATGCAACCTTTTTAGCCGTGGCTCAGGTATTTGAAGATACCGGTGTTCGTGCCTACAAAGGGCAGGCAGGCAATTTGATCGGTACCAACGATCTGCTGGAAGCCGCACTCAATATCCATTCGGTGGAAGCACGTCATGCTTCACACATCAGGCAAATGCGTAAATTCAACAACTTTGGCGACGTCAAACCATGGATCACCGGTAATGATCCAGGCGTAGGCGCTGCTAATGCGCTCGTTCAGGCAAGTTACAATGGTGAAGACAATACCGTACAGGCAACCGTGAACATCGTCAACATTGGGGGGCAAAGCATTTCCTTCAACGCAGCCAGCGAGAGTTTCGACGAGCCACTGAGCAAAACGGAAGTATTGGCCATTGTTGATCCATTTATAGTCTAAGTACCCATTTGAAATAAACTTACAGACCTCTGGGCATTGTTTTGGTGCCCGGAGGTCTGTGTGTTTTGTACCCCTTTCCAGCAGCTACTGCATTTTCCAAACCCGCTCATTTTCCTTAAAATAGTGTTTTTTGCTGCTACTAAGTGCAGCAATCGCTATGCCTGCCCCGACCTGAATGCCACCGTAAACCAGGAGTTCCTTACGGCTTTCCTTATCATCAACTATGATAAAATCCAATGCCGTAAAGGCGCCGGTAAGGATCAGTATGCCTCCGGCAATGTTCCACGATTTTTTACTTTCGTAAGTTTTTTTGGATTTGTAGTGCTGGAGGTATCGGATGTCTCTAACGGCAACCGTGGTGAGTGCTTTTGCATTGTACACATAATCCTGTTCGACAGTGATGGGACCAACGATGTTGCGCGCCTTAACCGTTCCGGTGTGCATCTCCAGGCTGTCCGCCGATATGCGGGTAAAGGCGCCTTCGTAATAAATTCGGTCGCTTCGTTGGCTGTTTATTGAAACATCGCTGGTTTTGATGATGTACCAGGAGCCGGGCTGGAAAGTTTTGGTTTTGCTGCCGGAAGTGATGGTTATTTGCTGGCTAAAACACATGTTGTTGGCAAACAACATGGCAAGCAGAAAAATGGTTTTTTGCATGACATTTCTAATTTGGAAACACAAGATAAGATTTGTCAAATAAAAAAAAGGGGGTGTAAACCTGATGTAATTCATCGTACGCCACATTTGGGTTCTTCCTTACCTTCACCTCCAAACCCATCCCATGGAACACGGCAACACCGAAGAAGCGCTTTTATACCTGTTCATCGCGGCGGCCCTCGGGTCGTTTCTCGGCAATTTCAGATGGCGGGGAAACAGTTTGGGTGTGGCGGCCATCCTTTTTGTTGGACTGGCCATCGGCGCCATGAGGCCGGAAGTGCACATACCCGATGTTATCAAGTTGTTGGGATTGGCCATTTTTGTGTACAGCATCGGACTCAGTTCCGGACCGGCGTTTTTCAGTTCTTTTAAAAAACGCGGCGCTACAAACCTGGTCCTCGCCGTTACCGTGCTCACCATCCTGTCCGTTATGCTTGGCGCCGCATCCTTTTTCCTGGGTTTCGACGCTTCGGGCGCGGCGGGCATGTTGGCCGGCATCACCACCAATACGCCTGCCCTGGCCGGATTGCTCGATGCCATACAGGCTCGACCCGGCGTTGAAAATGAAGCCATGTCGAACAGCGCTGTGGTGGGTTATTCCATTTCTTACCCCATGGGTGTGCTGGGACTGATGATCGCCGTAGCGCTCATGCGACGTCTGCTCAGGATCGATTTTGCTGCCGAAACGAAGGCATTAAGCCAGGAATTCCCTTCCGGACAACCCATTGTGAACAAAACGGTGGTGTTTACCAATCCGGCCATGGCGGGTATCTCGCTGCGCGAACTCAAAAAACGGGAAAACCTGAAGGTCGTTTTTGGTCGCCTGCGCCGCGACCAGGAGGACAGTCTTTGCCATTGGGACACGGAGTTCCAACCAGGTGATTTGATTGGCATCACCGGGGAAACGGAGGAAGTTGAGCGCACCATGTTGCTGCTCGGAGAACCCGACAGGGAAAACCTCGCCGGCGACCATTCGGCTTTCTCCCTGCGCCGCATGTTTGTTTCCAACCCCAAAACGGCGGGTAAAACCGTCGCAGCCCTCAACCTGCACGAACAATACCAGGTCGTGCTCACCCGCATACGCCACGGCGATTTGGATGCCCTGGTAGAATCCAACACCGTACTCGAATTGGGCGACCGCATTCGGGTGCTTGCGCGCGAGGAGGACATGAAAGCCCTGGAGAAAATCTTCGGTGACTCGTACGAACAACTCAGCCACATCGATTTGTTGTCCTTTGGGCTGGGCATGGGTCTCGGCATTTTGATAGGGTCCATCGAAATGACCTTGCCGGGAGGTATTTTGTTCAGTCTGGGCTTTGCCGGCGGTCCACTCGTCGCCGGACTCCTGCTTTCGGCCATCCGCCGCTCCGGGCCCATCCTCTGGACTTTACCCTACTCTGCCAACCTTACGTTGCGCCAACTCGGCCTCATCCTCATGCTGGCTGCCATCGGCATCAATTCGGGCAGTGCCTTTTTGAGCACCATGATGAGTCCGGCCGGTCCGCTGATGTTTGGAACAGCAACCCTGGTAAGTATCGTGGGAAGCGTTTTGATCATCGCGGTTGGGTACAAATGGCTTAAAATACCGTTTACCCTGCTGATCGGCATGATCAGTCACCACCCTGCCAACCTCGATTTTGCCAACAACCAGGCGGGGAACAAAGTGCCAACGTACGGCTACGCGTTGGTTTACCCGTTGTTACTGATCGGGAAAATTGTGTTTGTGCAGTTGCTTTGGCAGATGCTGCGGGTGGTTTGATTGTCTGAATCAGGATTTCCAGGACTTGTCCTGAGGTACGAAGGATCTAGATTTTCAGGATTTTAATTTCAGGAAATGAGATAGCATCACATCAATTGTTTTTTGATTTTTTTGACGGTGGTCTAAAACACAAGCGTCATCCCGGAAACCCCGGGATGACGCTTGTGTTAAATGGTCTATTTATTTTGAATAAACACTTTGAAATCAGGCATTTATGGTTAGCATTCTGCGCCACGTTCTGCCTCTTTAGAGGCAGTATCTTTGTAGTTAGGGCACCCCACACGGATTCGGCGCTCCGCTAGGAGCGCTATCTCCACCAAAAGTGGTTAACCATGCTACAAAATGATTAAAAACCATTGGCCAATTCGAATATTGCCAAACGGTCGGATACCGATTTCGAGGAGATAGCGCTC
>JADLBE010000020.1 GCA_020847915.1 Saprospiraceae bacterium
ACAACCTGGTGGTGTTCACGACCGAAAGGTACCGGGACCGTCCACTCGTGGTGCGCGGTCCCGGCGCCGGCGCGGAAGTGACGGCCGCGGGGGTGTTTGCGGAAATTGTGGCTTCCAGCCATTCACCACATTAGGCACATGAGGCTACTAAGGCACATTAGAACTAATGTGCCTTAGTAATCTAATGTGCCTAATGTGGTTATTTTTTTAGCCTAAAGAGATGATTTTCAAAAACTTACAACAATTTTTCACCCATTCAACAGCCCGCTCCGTGGGCCTCGTGTTCGCGGCAGACAGCCTGATGTTCGGGTCGTGGGTGACACACATACCACACGTCAAAACAGAGCTGGGACTCAACGACGCACAGCTGGGTTTGGCGTTGTTTGGACTACCGCTGGGACTGCTTGCCATGAACCCGTTTTCGGCCGGACTCATCGGTCGCCTCGGCCTGCGCAACGTCACCATTTGGAGCACCGTGATGATGGCCCTGGCCTTCGTGCTTCCTGTGTGGATGCCCGAGCGCTGGACGCTGCTGCTGGCCCTCGCGCTGGTGGGCGTATCTGTGGCCCTGCTCAACGTGGGCATGAACACCTGCGCCACACACATTGAAAAGGAAGAAGGCATTTACATCATGTCGTCGTGCCACGGCATGTGGAGCATGGGTGGCATGGTTGGTTCGGGTTTGTCGGCCGCGTTGATTGCGCAGGGTGTGGGTCCGAAATTGCACATGACCGTAGCGGGAATTGTGGTGGCGTTAATCACCATCTTTTACCTGCGACCCGGCATCAGCAAAGTACCCGAAGGTGCAAAAGACGCCGTGGGTGGTTCCAACTTCGTGTTGCCCGGCCGCGATTTGCTTTTGATGATATACATCGGTTTGTGTGTGAGTCTGTGCGAAGGCGTGGCGTTCGACTGGAGCGCCGTGTACCTGCGCGACCACCTGGGCGCGACGTTGCAGGTAGCCGCCCTTGGTTTTACGGGTTTTTCGCTCACCATGATGGCCATGCGGTTTACGGGCGACGTGCTCATACCGCGTTTCGGCGAGCGCAATTTGTTGTACGGCAGCGCAATAGGAGCCTCGTTGGCCTTGCTGGTGTGTATTGTGGCCACGGGTCCTGTGGCGGGACTTCTCGGATTCCTTTTGCTTGGCGCCGGCGTGGCCCTTGGAGCGCCCATCCTTTTTAATGCCGCCGCTCGGGTGCCGGGATTAAAACCCGGCGCCGGTTTGGCCACCTATGCTACGTTCAGTTTTATGGGTTTTTTGGCCGGTCCGCCTTTCATCGGTTTCATCGGCGAACTTTACGGTTTGCCTGTGGGTTTTGGTGTTGTGGCGGTGTTGATGTTGTTGGCGGTGTGGGCGATACGGGCGGTGCGGTTGTAAAAATCCTTGTAAATCCGTGTTGCTTGCATCCGCGTACTCCGCGTTCCCCTGCGACATCGAAATGGGAACGCGGAGGACGCGGATCTTACGAAACGCGGATAAAAAACGGATTTACATCACCCGTTTAGGTATGTTTTTCAGGTGTTCCCATCCCAAAACATGAGCCACGCTCCTTTCCTGCAACAAATTACCGCCGTAAACCAGGAAGCTGTCCTCAGGTTTTGCGCCGCCGATTTTTTGGAAATATTTCAAGCCGTCGAAAAAATCCGGATTGAGGGTTCGGCCAGATTTAATTTCAATGGGGTAAAGAACGCCGCCTTGATCAAGCAAAAGATCAATTTCGTGAACGCCCCGATCCTGCCAAAAATACTGGCCAGGATGTATGTTTTCATTCAGGTGGTTTTTTAAAACTTCATTGATCACAAAATTTTCAAACAAGGCGCCTTTGGCAAAATGGCGGTTCAATTCCTCTTTGGACCGTATGTTGAGCAACGCACAAGCCAATCCGACATCATAAAAATACAACTTGGGGGATTTAACCAACCGTTTGTCGAAGTTGCGATGGTAAGGCCTCAATGTGTGTACGATGAAACTGGTTTGCAACAAGCTGATCCATTTGTTCACCGTTTGGTAACTCACACCCACCTGACTGCCAATGGCTGAAAAATTTACCAATTGTCCGATACGGCCCGCACATATTTCCAAAAACTGTCGGAAAGTGTTAAGGTCTGCTACGTTGATGATTTGCCGAACATCGCGTTCCACGTACGTTTGCAGGTAATCCATCAGCCATGGCGTAGGGTCAAGCTCCTTGTCGTAGATACGGGGATAAAATCCTTTCAGGATGTAATCCTCATAGTCGGGCATCGCAAAGGCCGAATCGTGGATTTCGGCAAGGGAAAACGGGAGGAGGTTAAAAATAGCGACACGTCCTGCGAGGCTCTGCGATACATTTTGCATCAGCAGCAGGTTTTGTGAACCCGAAAGGACATACAATCCAGACACGTTTTTTTCATCCACAATGACCTGTATGTACGAAAGCAACTCAGGGGCGTGTTGCACTTCATCGATGACGGCCCTTTCTCCAAGGTCTTTTAAAAAACCTTTGGGATCGCTTAAGGCAAAACGCCGTTGTTCGAGGTCTTCCAGGTTGGCGTAACGGTACGACGCAAACAGTTTTTTGATCAGCGTCGACTTGCCGCTTTGGCGCGGCCCCGTGACGGCAACGACCGGCATTTTTTGAGCCGCTTCAAGGATTTTCTGACCTAAAATTCGATGTATCATTTTGTGCAAAATAGAAATTCAACTTCTAATTAGCACAAAAATGCGTATAATCCATTGAAAATCAAAATCCGTTTTTTATCCGTGTTGCTTGCATCCGTGTCATCCGTGTGCCAATCACCGTAAGCGAGTTACCACAACTCAAACTCCGTCCTCCGGTTCTTCGCCCTGCCCTCCACCGACTCATTACTTTCAATCGGTTTGTTTTCTCCAAAACCTTTAAATCGCAAACGTTCCTTTTCAACCCCCTGCGCGACAAGGAAATCGTACACGGCCCGGGCGCGGTTGTCGGAAAGCTTGAGGTTGGCCGCATCGTCGCCCACGTTGTCGGTGTGGCCGTTCACCTGCACTTTTACGGTCGGATTGTCCTTCAAAAGTTCGGCCAAACGTTTGAGCTCCGTGCCCGATTCGGGCAGCAGTTCGGCTGAGCCGGTGTTGAAAAACACGTTGCGAAGCACCACGGCTTTGCCGCCGTTGGTACCGCCTTCGCTCACCGTGAGCGGTTGCAGGGCAACGTTGATTTTGTAAGGTTTGTCGATGGTGTTGCCCGGACCGAGGTTGAAATTTTCGGAATGGAACAAATAATCCTTGCGGTTCACGTTGAGGGCGTAGTTGCGGCCTGCGGGCAGGCACACGAGGGCCGTGCCGTCCTTGCGTGTGTTTGCGGTGGCGTACACTTGTCCGGTGGCCAGGTCGATCACTTCCATACGCGCGGAGATCATTTTGCCGGTGGCGGCGTCGGTGGTGCGGGCGCGCACGAAGGTGACGGGTTGCGGGCGCGCGTGTATGGGGAGCTCGAAACTGTAGAGGTCCAGACTTTTGGTTTCCTTGCCGTTGGTGGCGTAGTAGGCCGTTTTGCCGTCCAGACTGATGGTCAGCGCGATTTCGTTGCCTTTGGTGTTGATGGGGTAACCGAGGTTTTCAGGCGTGCCCCAGGAGCCGTCGGGTTGGCGGCGGGCTACGAACAGGTCGGTGCCGCCCATGCCCGGCAGGGAATCGGAACAGAAATACAACGTTTGTCCATCGGGGTGCAGGTAAGGCGTTTGTTCCTGTCCGGCCGAATTGATGGTCGGACCCATGTTTTCAGCTTTGCCCCATTTGCCGTCGGCCTGGCGGTTGGTAATCCAGAGGTCTTCGGCGCCGCGGCCACCCTTGCGGCGACTGCAAAAGATGATCGTTTTGCCGTCGGCGCTGATGGTGGG
>JADLBE010000021.1 GCA_020847915.1 Saprospiraceae bacterium
ACTCATAATCAGAGGGTCGCGGGTTCAATTCCTGCTGGGCCCACAAAAAAGTTTAAAGTTTGAAGTTTAAAGTTTAAAGACACAAAGGCGTTGTTCCACGAAAGGGATAACGCCTTTTATGTAAGAATTTGAAGAAAAAAAATCAGAAAGGCGTTGCCCCAATCGTGGGACAACGCCTTTCTGACTTTAAACTTTAAACTTTAAACTCTAATCCACTTTCGCGGTAAAGTCGTATTTCAAATTTTTGTATTCTTTCAAAACCACTTTTACCGAACCTACCGAAACGGGTGATTCGATGAGCAGGGGGATACGGTTTTGGTCGTCGGAAACCCAAACGGACATTTTGGAGTCTTCATCGAACACACTGCCGGCGATCACCTGGGGCTGAAATTTCAGGGTATTGTATTTGCCCATACCGTGAATTTTCTTTTTGCTGTCCTTCCCCATAAATTTCATTTTAAGGGGATACTCCTCTTTGTCCATAAAGATCCGGAACGGTGCAGAGGTGCCAGGTTGTTTGCTGGCAAAATCTATGTTTCTGAGCTGGTACATGCTGGATAAAATATCGTGCACCTGATCTTCCACACTGTGTTCGGTTTTGGTTTCGGGCGCACCTTTTTCATGGGAACGCCAAACGGTGGTTTTTTTGCTCTTTTGGTTGAAAGAGATTTTTTCGAACACGCTGTATTTGCCTTCCTTAACACTGCGTTCGGAATAGTTGGGCAACAACGTTTCTTTGTCTACCCAGGAGTCGTAACGGTCTTGAACCGTGAAGAACCACTCGTAGGAGTCGTACGTCTCACCTTTGGCCTGGTAATGAAACTGCTTTCCTTCATCGTACACCCGGAAGGTTACCTCTCCGGCGGGTATCCACACGAAATTGAGGTTGTAATACACTTTGTACACAATGGTTTCACCTGCCTGGAAACTGTTGTTGTTTCCGGCATAAGAATCCCGAGGCAGGAGCGTATCCGTTTGCAGGTTGGCGGGATACGTAAATCCCATCAAAATGAGGCCAACCAATGCAATGAACAATTTATGCGTTTTCATATCCGAAGGCTTTGGCAATGTTGACGTGAAACATTGAAAAAGTACCAAACAAAGCGGGCACGATCAGGTTTAAAATCCACAAACCGAAGGTTGCTCCGAGGCAAGCAGCGGGGTCTGCATGGAACGGCGCCCAAATTTGGATGGCCAGGTTACCGCGGGTAAGCAATCCCATGAAG
Organism: Saprospiraceae bacterium; assembly: GCA_020847915.1. GTDB lineage: Bacteria > Bacteroidota > Bacteroidia > Chitinophagales > Saprospiraceae > M3007. Next base: position 1,227 of record JADLBE010000021.1, read on the forward strand.
GGTGGCAGCGGCAGACTGGTTTGTAACAAATAGAGCGTAGCAATCCCGGCAATGGCGGTTAACACTTGCGTTTGCACCCCAAAATACAGCAAAAAAAACCAATATTGCAAGGTGTAGACGGTAAATCGCAGCAATGCCCAGTACAAAACATCAGACAACTGTTTAGGGGTACAATGTTGCAGCAGTTGCCATTTTTTCAACGTCTCTTTTAGAAACACAGGCATGGGCCATTGTGTTGCCCGGCGGCCAATTAAAGATATGTTAAAATAGGCCCATGCAAGCAGCCCTGTTGCTCCGAGTGCCGGCGCCAGCATCCAAACCAGCCAGTTTGGATGCTGGCCCGGAAGCCCATAAAAGTAAATCACAGCGGCGGGTAAGCCTATGGCAAAGATGACCAGCAGTTGTGCGGCATTGCCAAGCAAATTGGCCATGATGCCATGCGGCTGGTTTTTGGGACTTAGAAACAAAATTCTGCCGCCGTACTCGCCAATGCGGTTGGGTGTAAAAAGCGATACGGCCACGCCTGCACAAACGGCGCGAAAAGCCCTTGCCAGACCAAGTTTTTCATCGGTTGGAATCAGCAGCTGCCATTTGCGCGTTTCTGCATACCAGTTTAAAGGCATGAGCAGCACGGCGGCGACGAGGTAGCGCCAGCCGGTCCCGTTCCACGATTTTTTAAGGTTGTTGGTAAATTCCGTTATGGATTGGGCATGTTGGAATGCATACCCAATCGAACCAACCAAAAATACCAGCACAACCACCCGGAAGATGGTGTTGAGCAGGCGCCGTCTGGCATCCTGTGCCGTTTGGATGGTTTGTTCCATAGGTTTGTTGGGGTAGTACGGTACAAAGGTACGGGATTGTGACCGTGCAGGGGCATCGCAGGGAGCCAGGCAAAGAAAAAGGGCCCGTCCAATGTGGACGGGCCCTCAGGGTATCGTTCAGAAACGCGGTTTAGTAACCGGCGTCTTTGTTGCCTTTGAAGCTACCACCGGTGCCGGCTTTTGGGCCTTCAGGGCGAGCTTGTTCGGTTTCGCCGGCAGCTACTTTGAACTCAACGCGACGGTTGGAACGGTTGGAGCCTTTAACGGGGATCAGCGAAGTGCCTTCACCTGCGTAGTTCAGGACAAGGCGGTCGCGGCTGATGCCGTGCTGCGAAGTGAGGAATTCGATGGCTGCGTTGGCACGGTTGTACGACAGTACGTTGTTGTAGCCTTCGCTGCCTGTGTTGTCGGTGTGGCCGGTAACAACCAGTTTAACCGAGGCGTTTTGCTTCATTACCTGAGCAATCTGGTAGAGGGTTTCGTACTCACCATATTTCACTGCGTAGCTGTTGTTGTCGAAGTTCACCATTGGAAGGAACCAGTTGCTGATGCCTTTAGGTTCGGGAACTTTGAAAGCAGCCAGTTTGGCGTCAACGATGCGGTTAACATCGGCTTCGGTGATGGCTTTAGGAACCTGGGCAACGCCCATGGCGTCAACCGAGTAGCCTGGAGGTGAGTATGGCTCTTTGTCTTTGTAGTCCATTACTTTGTCGCCGTCGGAGTCAGCAGCTACACCTTTGGTATCCACACGGGCACCGGCGGGGCTTTCTTTCTCCTGGTCGATCATGTCGATGATGCCGTCACCGTCGGTGTCGGTTGGGTCGTAAACCGGACGAGCTTCGAGGGCTGCGATGGCTTCTGCAGTAGCCGTCATCGGGTTGGCCCAGTAGAGGGGTTCGCTGCGTTTAACGCCGTTTTTGCTGCCGCCAAGGTTGAAGTTGATCGACAGGTGTGGGTAGTGCAGGAAGTCGCGGAAAGTCGTAACCGAGGAGGATACGTTTTCGTCGGCATCAAGCATGTCGCCACCTGGTCCGAGGATCGTGGAAACGGTGTATTCAAGGCCGATGTTTACTTTCGGGCCGATGCGGTAGGCAAGGCCTGCGCCGAGGTCGAGGTTGGCAGCAACTTCGTTTTCGTAGGTGCCGGAAGCAAAGTTACGATCCGAACCCGCGCGCTGGGTAACGTTGGTGTAGTCGGTCGTGAAGCTGTTTACACCCAGACCGGTGAATACGTTTACGTTCCACTTGCGGTAAGGCTTGTTGAAACGCAGGTTGTTTACGGTCATAACGAGGTGAGCGTAACCGCCTACTACCGTTGTTTCCGAAGAAGCCGTTGGGTTGTTGCCTACCGTTTCATCTTCGTTCGAAGTTTGGAGGTACTGACCGCCAAAACGAAGGGAGAATACATGGTCGAAAGCTTTGCGCAGGTGCAGACCGCCGCCGAAGCCGAAGTTCTGATCGATGTCGCCAAGGATGTATGGGGAGCCAAGGTCAATGCCGAGTTCCCATTGGTCGGCCGGGGTATACGAACGGTATGTACCGTCTTGTGCAGCCAGGCTAAAGCCAGTTGCAATAAAGGCAACAGCTAACACTAGGTTTTTAACTGTCATAAGTTGAATTCTTTTGGATGAGTAAATGTTAACAGTTCAGTGAATGTTTTGTCTCGGTTCGGGACAAGTCGGGTTTAAAATGAATACCTGCCCGATTTTGGGGTAAAGATCGGACAAAATTTCACACCCCCAGCTTTTTCAGGGCCAAATATAGGGCGTTCGATGAAATATTATTTGGTGCAGGGTTAATTTTTAATACTTCGTCCAACGCTTTGCGGATGGTTTGCGACGCATCGGAGAAGATCGCATGGTCGGTCATACCCACATCGGGCTGCATAAGGTAGGCAAAAACACGCGCCATACCGCAGTTTGCGATGAAATCGGGGATCACGGCAATTTTTTCATCCACGTATTTTGCCGTAGGTCCAAAAAACACATCATCGTCGATAAAAGGCACATTGGCGCCGCAGGAAATAACTTCCAGGCCGGCGGCCATCATGCGATCCACCTGTTCGCGGGTCACAAGTTTGGAAGCGGCGCCGGGAATGAAGATGTCGGCCTCCATGTCCCAAATTTTTTGGTTCACCTCTTCGTACGGCAAAATGAAGGGACTGCTCAGCTTGTTGCCTTCCTTGTGGATGAACAGGCTTTTTACATCGTCGAGCGACAAACCGTGGGGCGCAAGGATGCCGCCGGCCCTGTCGATGATGCCCACCACAACGGCGCCTTCCTTGGCGAGGTAGCATGCCGCAGCCGAAGCTACGTTGCCCCAACCCTGTATGATGACTTTTTTGCCTGCAACCTTACTTTTTTGAAACAGGTCGTAATAATGTACCAGCGACTGCGCTACGCCGTATCCGGTAATCAAATCGGCCACGGCATGGCGGTGATGGCCACCTTCCGGCACGTATTCGGGGTCTTCCACAGGTTTGAAACATCCGTGGCGCAATTGTCCGATGATGTTGATGGTTTGTCCCTCGGTGGGTTTCAGGTGGCCCTTTACGATGCCTTCCTGCGGGTGCCACACGCCGAGTTCCTCGAGGATGGGCACCACGTCTTTGATTTCGTCCACGTTCAGGTCGCCGCCCGTGCCGTAGTAGGTTTTCAAAAGTGGCAACACGGCTTTGTACCAGCGGGCCAAAACCTGAAGACGTCGCGGATCGTCGGGATCGAAGTTGATGCCGCTTTTGGCGCCGCCGATGTCCGGACCGGCCACGCTGAATTTGATTTCCATGACCTTGGCCAGGGAAGTCACCTCACTGCGGGTAAGTCCTTTGCGCATGCGGGTACCACCACCGGCCGCGCCGCCGCGCAGGGAATTGATCACAATCCAACCCTCGGCGCCGGTTTCCGCGTCGTGCCATTCGAAAACGACTTCGGGCTGTTTTTCCTTGTATTGTTGTAGTAGGGCGTGCATAACTTGGTTTTGAAGCCGCAAAAGTACTTCGCGAATGTGGTGTTTTGTGCAAAGTACTGAAAAAAGCCGTTTTCGCCACAGCAGCAATTCCCGAACAAGCGCTTACTTTTGGCCCATGTTGCACAACTGGCTCAAACCCCTGTCCGCCCCCTTACTCAAAATGGCCGCCGCCCTGCCCGAACACAGTCTGGGCCGGCACCTCCAGCTTCACCGCACCGGCTCCGAGCCCCAGCTCAAGGACGTGCGTGTGGCCCTGCTCGGCGTGGGCGACGCCGGCGCCGATGCCGTGCGCCAAAGCTTGTACCCGCTGGTGAACGCTTTTCCAAAAGGCACGGTGGCCGACCTCGGCAACCTGCGCAAAGCTGAAGCGGGCCTGCTCATTCCCCTGCTCAACGAATTGCTGAAAGGCAAGGTGTTGCCCATTGTTTTGGCCACGGACGACCATTTCGCCCGGGCACAGTTCCTCGCCTACCAGGACGCGAAGGCGCTCGTAAACCTCGCCGTGGTGCACGAAAGGTTCGGACTCACCCCCACCGACGTGTACACGCCCCTGCTCATCCCGCGTCATCCTTCCCTGTTTCATTTCGGATTGTTGGGTTACCAAAGCCACCTCACGCCGCCCCATGTGGTGGAAACCCTGCACGAGCAACATTTCGACGCCATGCGTTTGGGCAAAACACGCGGTTCCCTGGATGAAACCGAACCGGAAATCCGCGACGCCGACCTGATGGCGTTTCACATGGCCGCACTTAAACAAGTGGAAGCCCCGGCTGTGGCGGGCGCTACGCCTTCGGGCTATTTTTCGGAAGAAGCTTGTCAGTTGTGTCGCTATGCCGGCATGAGCGACAAACTCACGTCCTTTGGCATTTACGGTTTTGATGCGTCGCTCGACCTCGACCGGCAAAGCGCGCAGGTGGTGTCGCAGATGATCTGGTATTTTATGGAAGGCGTGTTCAGCCGCAAGCAGGACTACCCGGTTTCCAACAAGGGCCTCACCGAATACATCGTGGAGTTCCGCAAACTGCATTACCAGCTCACCTTTTGGAAAAGCATCAAAAGCGGCCGTTGGTGGATGCAGGTGCCTGCTGCTACGTTGAAAAAACACGACCGGCACAAGTTGGTACCGTGTTCGTACCAGGATTACCAGTCTGCCTGTAGGGAGGAGTTGCCGGAAAGGTTGTTGCAGGCGATGAAGCGGTTTTGATCCTTACAGGATGACAAGGGACAGCGACGCGACGGAAAAAAACCATAGATTGCAAGGTAAGGCAACAGATCCCACACTTCGCTGGGATGACAAGTCACCGGCTGATGTGGTGTGTAAGGGATGACAAGGTCCCGCTTTGTCATCCTGTAAGGACCTTGTCATCCTGTAAAGACCCTTGTCATCCCGCAAGGGAACCCAGCACCGTCTCCACCTTGATCCCCCGCGACCCTTTTACCAAAATCAACGTTTCTTCAAAGACCTGTTTTTCAAACCATTCCTTGGCTTTTACGGCATCCGGAAAATGCAACGCCTTGTATTTGGCGTACGGCGTTTTTCCAAATTCAGGGCCTACCAGCACCAAAATATCGGGTTTGACACGCGCGGCATACCGCAGCATGGCATTGTGTTCGGCTTCGCTTTCGGCGCCGAGCTCGAGCATGTCGCCGAGGATGGCCACTTTGTGCTTGGCATTGATTTTTTTCAAACTGTCAAGGGCCGGGCGCATGCTGCTGGGGTTGGCATTGTAGGCGTCCAACAAAATGGTGTTGCTGCCGCGTTGCAGCCATTGCGAACGGTTGTTGGCGGGCGTGTAGGTCTCGAGGGCGGCTTTTATTTTTGCCGCAGGCACCTTAAAATACACGCCAAGCGCGATGGCGGTGGCGATGTTGTGGAAATTGTGGGTGCCGTAGAGGCGGGTGTTTACGGTTACGCGCTGGTGGTCGCCGTCGGACAAAAAAGCGACCTCCAGAAACGGGTTTTCGTGTACGCACTGGATGTCGATGCGGCTGTCGTTGGGGTGCAGGGTATCGGCCGGACCGTACTGGATTTTCTTTTTATTCCTGCGGGTCATGCTGCGCAGGTACTTTTCGGCTTCGTTCACAAACACGCAACCGTCGTGGTCGGCCAGGTGGCGGTAAAGTTCGCCTTCGGCCTGTTTTACACCTTCGAGGTTGCCGAAACCTTCGAGGTGTTCCTTGCCGATGTTGGTGAGCAGTCCGTGTGTGGGTAGGGCGATTTTACAAAGTTGCTCGATGTCGCCGGGTTGGTTGGTGCCCATTTCGATCACGGCCACTTCGGTGTTTGCGGGCATGGATAGCAATGTGAGGGGCACACCGATGTGATTGTTGAAGTTGCCGCGGGTGAAGTGGCAGGGGTAGTGGCTGCTGAGTACGGCCGACACCAGTTCTTTCGTGGTGGTTTTGCCGTTGGAGCCGCCTATGGCGATGATGGGGATGAAAAATTGTTTGCGGTGGTGGGTGGCCAGTTGCTGCAGGGCCAGGAGCGTGTCGGGCACAAAAACACAGCGCGGGTCGGAGGCGGCGGTGGCCGGGTCATCGACGACGGCGTAAGCGGCGCCGGCGTTGAGGGCCATTGCGGCGAACTTGTTGCCGTCGAAGTTGTCGCCTTTAAGCGCAAAAAAGAGGCAACCGGGCGTCAGTTGGCGGGTATCGGTGCACACCACGGGGTGCTTCCGGTAAATGGCGTATAAGTCGTCTATGCTGGACATGATGAATGGACTTGGAACAAAAAAGAGTCACCCCAAACCTTCGGGATGACTCTTTTGGGTTGCGCGGAAGCGCGACACTTATTTGTACTTACGCTTTTGTTTTTTCTGTTTAACCTTAAAGGTGTTGCCTGCCGTATCGCTGTTGCCGGTTGGACTGCCGGTACGGGTCATGGCGCAACGGAAACCTACGGTTTTGCTGCCTTTTTCTTCTTCGAGGAAGCGGCGCGAGCCTGGCGACATCCACCATGCGCGGTCTGCCCACGATCCGCCTTTGATGACGCGGGCGTGGTCGCTTACCAGGGTGAAGGCGTGGTCGCGCGAGGCGTCCGGACCGGCTTCACGCATGGCCTGCATGCTTTCGGGGTAGAATGCGTTAGACTCTTTATCACCGTCGAGGTAATTGAATACCGATGGGCGTTTGTAGTTGTCGCGAAGGGCTGTAGCGGTGGTATCCATCAGCTCGTACATGAGGTGACCAAGGCTGTCTTTGGTTACAGGCGAGCCTGTTTCCGGGTCGAGCTTTTTGGTTTGGAAGATGTTACCGCGGTAAGGGTTGAGTTCCATGTTTTCGGCGTCTACCAGGTCGGTAGGCGTCAGAGAGCGGAACACGTCGGCCGTCCATTCGTTCACGTTACCGGCCATGTTGTACAGACCGAAGTCGTTGGGCCAGTTGGAGCGTACGGGTGAAGGCGTGAAGGCTTTGTCGTTGAGGGCGCCGGCCATACCGCCGTAGTCACCACCGCTGCGCTTGAAGTTCGCGAGCATTTTGCCCTGGTACTTGTTGCGTTTCTGGTAGCGCACCGTGTTGCCGTCCCATGGGTAGATGCGGCGGTCGGTGATGAGTTCATCCTTGCTGGTGGCTTGGTTGCCCATCAGCGAGAGGGCTGCGTATTCCCATTCAGCTTCCGTTGGGAGGCGGTAGGCGGGAAGTACGATACCGTCTTCGAGGCGTACGGGGCGTTCGCCACCGGTGCGTTTGTCCTCGAGGTTTTTACGAACGGCAGGTTCGTACTGACCAACGAGGTAAGCTTCTGTATTGAAGTTGTTCTCGTTTTTCTGGTCGGGCGTTGGGTCGATGATGCCTTTTTCGATCAGGATCATTTCGTTCACGCGGTCGGTACGCCACTGGCAATAGGCGTTGGCCTGGTTCCAGTTTACACCAACTACGGGATAATCGTCGTAAGCAGGGTGGCGGAAATACGTTTCCACCAGCGGTTCGTTGTAGGCAAGTTCCTCACGCCAAACCATGGTATCCGGGAGGGCGCGTTTCCACACTTCCGGATAGGTTTCACTGAAGGTATTGCGAACCCAGTATAGGTATTCGCGGTAGTTGATGTTCGACACTTCCGTTTCGTCCATGTAGAACGAGGATACGGTTACGCGACGCGGGATGTTGTTCCATTCATAAGTCACATCCTGTTCGGTGAGACCCATGGTGAAGG
>JADLBE010000022.1 GCA_020847915.1 Saprospiraceae bacterium
AGAGGTAAATGGCATCGAGACCTGCCGCCACTTCCTGGATGGCCTGGTTGCCGGTGAGGGCGCCGAGTGCACCCACAAACGGTTTTTCCTGCAGCAGTTTCCAAAGTTTTTCTGCGCCACGGCGCGCGAGGGAGTACTCGATGTCCACGGCGCCGCGCAGGCGCAAAACTTCTTCGGCGGTGTAAGGGCGTTGTACGCCGGCCCAGCGCGCGTTGGTGGCCCAATCGCGGCGCAGGTTGTCTGCTTTCTGTTGCATGATTTTAGTGTTTGTAAGGTGATGGAAAGGACGGTTAGTCAATCAGTTGGTAGGCAGGCAGGGTAAGGAATTCTTCAAAATGCGGATCCAGGATGAGCCGGTCGAACAAGGCTTCGGCGTCGTCAAAACGGTCTTTTTTATAGGTATCTTCGCCCATCAGACCGCGAATTTTTTCTATTTCCTGCGTTTTCAGGTCCTGGTAAAGTTCCACGGTGAGAAAACGCCCGTCGGCCAGACGCACGCCGTGGTGCAGCCATTGCCACAGTTGGGTTCTGCTGATCTCGGCTGTGGCCGCGTCTTCCATGAGGTTGTAAAGGGCCACGCAGCCTTGTCCACGCAACCAGCTTTCCACATAAAGCAATCCCACGTTGATGTTTTGGCGCACGCCTGTTTCGGTAGGCGCCTCGGTGGGTACTTCCAACAGGTCGGCCGCTTTGATGGTGATGTCTGTCAGTTGTTTGGCGATCTGGTTGGGTTGTGGCATGTACTCATCAAAAATGGCTTTGGCCACGGGCACCAAACCGGGGTGGGCCACCCAGGTGCCGTCGTGCCCGTCGGTCACTTCGCGCAGTTTGTCCTGCCGCACCTTTTCAAAAGCTGCATCATTGGCGGCCACATCGCCGCGTACCGGTATTTGGGCCGCCATGCCTCCGATGGCGTGACAACCCCTGCGGTGACAAACCTGGATCACACGCAAGGCATAGGCGCGCATAAAAGGCGTGGTCATGGTCACCCGGCCGCGGTCGGGCAACACAAACGCCGGGTTGTTCCTGAATTTTTTAATAAAACTGAAAATGTAGTCCCAGCGACCGCAGTTGAGTCCGGCGGCGTGATCGCGCAGTTCCCACAAAATTTCGTCCAGCTCAAACGAAGCGAGGATGGTTTCCACCAGTACGGTGGCGCGTATGCTGCCCTGCGGGATGCCGAGGTAATTTTGGGAAAAAACAAAAACATCGTTCCAAAGCCGGGCTTCGGCGGCGTTTTCCAGTTTGGGCAGGTAGAAATAAGGTCCGGAGCCGGTTTTTAACAAAAAGTGGGCGTTGTGGAAAAAATAAAGTCCAAAATCGGTCAAACTGCCGCTGCATGGCCGTCCCATAAAGGAGAGGTGCCGTTCCTCGAGGTGCCAACCGCGGGGACGAACAAGCAGCACCGCCGTTTTTTCATTGAGATTGTAACTTTTGCCCGAAGCCGGATCATCGTAAGCGATGGTGCGGCGTACGGCGTCGCGCAGGTTGATTTGTCCGGAAATGGCGTTTTCCCATGTGGGCGCCAGACTGTCCTCCAAATCCGCCATAAACGTACTTGCGCCGGAGTTGAGGGCGTTGATGATCATTTTGCGTTCGACCGGACCGGTGATTTCCACGCGGCGGTCCTGCAAATCGGCGGGGATGGGCGCCACCGTCCAGGCTTCTTCACAAATCTGTGCCGTTTCGGGTGGAAAAACGGGTTTTTCTCCGGCGTCGATGTGTTGCTGGCGGGTTTCCCGGGCATCGAGCAGGTCGAGGCGGCGGTGGGCGAAATGTTCGTGCAGGGCAGACAGGAAATCCAGGGCACCCGGTGTAAGGATGGTTTCAAAACCCGGAAGCAACGGCGCTTTTACGGTGATCCGGGCGGTGGTGGTCGGACTGTTGTTCATACGTGTTTGCTTTTGGTACGCCCTTTCGGTTGTTGTGAAAAATACTTGACGGTACAAAAATAAGCATTTTTCTTTAATAGAGAAATTTTCTCTAAAAAAATAATTTTCGATAAAACGACGGGATAACCTTAGCTTCGTGTTGCGAAGCGAAAAAAGATGAAAAAAGAAACCTTAAACCTGCTGTTTGGTCTCAAAGTGCGCCTGTTGCGCCAGCAACAGGGCTTAACCCTGCAGCAGCTCGTGGAAAAATCGGGGGTAGCCCTGTCGTTTTTACACGACATCGAAAAAGGGAAAAAGCGCCCGTCGGCGGATAAAATCGTGGCTTTGGCCTCGGCGTTGGGCACCACGTACGATTACCTCGTGTCGGTTCACGGCAGCAAACAACTGCAACCCATCGTCGATTTACTGGAATCGGATTTTTTCAAATCCTACCCTTTGCAGGTGTTCGGCATCGAGCCGGCCAAACTGATCGAGCTTTTGGCCAACGATCCGGAAAAGGTGAACGCGCTCATCGGAACAGTTTTAAAAATCGCGCGGAACCACCACATGTCGCGCGAAAACCTGTACTCGGTTTCGTTGCGTTCGTACCAGGACATGCACGACAACCATTTTCCCAATCTCGAAACCGCCGCGCAAAACCTGCGGCGCGAAACGGGGCTCGACCTGGAATTGCCCGTTTCAACAAAGTCTTTGGAAAAAATCCTGCTCGAACGATTCGGCATCCGTACCGACCGCACAACCATGGCCGCACAACCGGTACTGAAGGGTGTGCGTTCGTGGTTCGACAAGGAGAAAAACGTCCTGTTCCTGAACCAGGGGTTTTCGCCGGCCCAGGAAAACTTCCTGATTGGCCGGGAATTGGGCTTCCAAACCCTGGGACTCACCGAGCGCCCCTACGAAACCATCATTGTTAAGGCTGAAAGTTTTGAAAAGTTGTTGCACAACTTCCAGGCGTCGTACTTCGCTTCGGCGCTGGTGATGGATGAAAACCAGTTGGCCGAAGACATACGCCGTTGTGCCGGCGCCCTGGAATGGCGGGAATCGGAGTGGCTGGAATTGCTCGACCGTTACAACGTGACCCCGGAAATGTTGCTGCAGCGGTTTACCAACATTTTGCCGCACCATTTCGGACTCAAGGATCTGTTTTTCATTCGTATGGCCGCCGACGAGAAGTTGAACAACTTTGAAATGACCAAAGAGCTGCACCTGAGCGGACAACAGAGTCCGTACTCCGACGCGGACGGCCATTACTGTCGCCGCTGGATTTCCATCGATATTTTGAGAAAAATGCGCACCACGCCCGGCGGCAATCCGGTGGTGGCGGGCGCTCAGGTGAGCAGTTACTGGCAGCAGGAAAACACCTATTTGTGCATCAGCATGGCACGGCGCAGCAAAACCGCCGCCAGCATCACCGTGGGCCTGCTTGTGAACGACAAACTACGCCGCATCTTCCGTTTCCTCGACGACCCCGCGCTGGCGCGCAAAACAGTAAATGTAACCTGCGAAACCTGTTCCATACCCGACTGCGGCGCCCGGGCGGCTGCTCCGGTGGAAATTGAAAAAATGGAAGAAAGGGAAGAAATTGAGGGAGCATTAAAAGCTCTTTAACCGGACGGTATCAATTATTTATGAGTTTAGAACAAAAACTACTTCGCCATTGTCCACACTTAGTTCATAAGATTTAAATTCAAGAAATGGTTTATGTAATTTAGGGTGTTGAATTTCGCCGGATTTTATTTTATCTATTATTTTATTGCATGCATTTGAGAAGTCCTCATAAAAGTCTTCAATAAACAAGATTTGTTGACCATCTGATGTATTGGCTAAATTAGGAATATTTAAATTTAATGTTTCAAGTTCGCTTCTGCTTTTTAATCTAATCTTTCTATTCTTCTTTGGGCGGAATGTATGTGCAAATCCATTACGCATTGGGTCAAACAAGTGTAAATCATGATATTTTGAATCAAACAATTCTTTTATAGCTTTTTTAAAATTAACCCCTGGTTTCCCAGAATCAAAATCAGAATCATCATTCAAGCATTTTCCTAATAATTCAATGCTATTAAAAATTAAGGAAAATGCAACGTAGGGGTGTTGTATTACGGTTTTATACTCTTGGAGAAATACAGTTTTAATAAAATCTGATACAGTCATACGCTATATTATCGGGAGATTGTTATTGTATTTTACTGCCTAAAAGTATTTGTACTATGTCTTCTTCTGTAAAATTTGCGCCTGTAACAGTGGTTGACTGTTTGGTTTCGTTAACCTGAATTTTTTCCAAAAGAGTAACGATACTTAAAAGTAGAGCTTCATCTTCGGTATTGCTTACCAGTTCAATGATCTGTTTACGCAATGCTTGAGTCGTCATCCTTTTTTTATACAAAGTTACCAAATTAAGCCCAATTACGCTACCCCACCCACGCCCGTGAAAAAAGGGGATAAAAAACAGGGGTGTTTTTCGGCCTGGCCGA
>JADLBE010000023.1 GCA_020847915.1 Saprospiraceae bacterium
AATAGGAATCAGAATCTCTCAGAGCATGTTTGGAGTTTGGTTTTGAGGCGCGTCCGAAATCCAGACATGCTCTCTTAACTTTTAAACGAACTTTTCAGCCCACGCCAGTCCACCAGCCGCAAAACCAACAAACCCACCAGCCCACAAACCAATGCCAAAACAAAACGACCGTACCAAACCACGTCCAACCCGTTGTAAATGAAAGACTGGGCTACAGGCACCAAAATTCCAAACGCACCAACCTGCAACATTCCTTTCCAACTTGGCTTCAACGGGAAAAATCGGAAACACAAAAAAACCATCGCTGCCGCAATGAACGATTGGGTCAAAAGGGTGGCCCACGCGCTGCCCACGGCCTGGAATTGCGGAATCAGAGTAAGGTTGAGCGTGGCGCCCAACACCAGGCCCAAAGCAAAAAAGCGGTTCATGGCCATCAGCCGGCCCGAAGCGGTGAGCAGGGTACTGAAAATGTAGGTCACACTCACCGGCACAAAGGTCCAGATCAAAATGCCCAACGTATCCCAACGGTACGCCGTGGCACGAAGCGGCATCATGAGCTGCACGAGGTCCTGGCGGGCCAGAAAAACCGCCGAGGCCAGCGTAATGCTGCCGGCCCAAATGAGTTTAAACCCCAGCGAAACCAGCGGCCGCACCGAGGCGCCACTGCGGTCCTGCCGCAACATACGCGCAAACATGGGCAGCAAAAGGGTGGCAAATAGAAATCCGAACATGTTGGCAGCATCCAGCAAACGGTAAGCGCCTGCATACACATCGGCATGCGCCGCGCCGTCGGGCAACAAACGCTCCAGCAACACCGCATCGAGGCGTGTGTAGGCGGTCATCAGCAGCAATACAAGGGCGTACGGGATGCTTTCGCGCAGCAAAAGCAGCATGGAGGCGCGACCCGATTTCCAGTTGCCCGCCCAGGAAGGTTTGAGCGGCACCGGATGCAAACGGCGCAACAACACAAAAACCACCAGTACTGCCAGGAAAAGCGCCGCCGTTTGCGCCAGCGCAAAATGTTCGATAAGCAAAGCGCCGGTAGGTTCCAGCACCCACAACAACAGGCCACAGGTCGCGATCATCAGCAGTTTGTCGAGGGCCGACAAAAAGCTGTCCAACCGGTAATGCCCCATGCCCGAAATGTTGGAGCGCAAAAAAAGCAACATCTGAACAAGCGCCTGGTTAAACAGCAAAATGAGCAACAAAGGCAAAGCACGGCCCTCGTAACCCATCAATGCCCAGGCAAAAAACAAGGAAACGGTGAGGTAAACAAAACTCAGCAAAAGTTTGAGCGCGAGCAGGTTGGGGAAATATTTACCCAAAAGCTGCGGGTGCTGACTCACATGCCGGTTGTTGAAATTTTGCACCCCAAAATCGCCGATGATTTGGAAAAGGTAGGTAACGTTGAACAGGGCGAAGTACAGGCCGTAGTCGGCGCCGGTACGGTTTTGTACCGCCAGGTCGATGCCAAAAATGAAAAAAGGTTTGATCAAAAGATTGATCAAAAACAGCAAAAGAAGGTTGATCAGAAACTCGCGTTTCAAGACAGGGCGGCTCTTTCTTCCCAGTTTTCCACCCGTCCGCCTTTAAGTCGCAGGGTACGGCGCGTGCGGCGGGCAAGTTCGGGGTCGTGGGTTACCAGCACCAGGGTGGTGCCTGCGCTGCGGTTGAGTTCAAAAATAAGGTCTACGATGCCCGCGGCGTTGTCGTGGTCGAGGTTGCCCGTAGGCTCGTCGGCAAACAAAATTTTGGGTTGGTTGGAAAAAGCGCGGGCGATGCACACACGTTGCTGCTCGCCGCCCGAAAGTTGCGTCGGATAGTGGTGCAGGCGTTCGGAAAGACCCACTTTTTCAAGCCATTCGCGGGCATGCACTTCGGCGTGTTTTTCGTTGCGCAACTCCAGCGGCACCATCACGTTTTCAAGCGCCGTCAGGGTTGGAATGAGCTGAAAATTTTGAAAAACAAACCCTACGTAAAGGTTGCGCACCTCGGCGCGTTTGTCTTCCGAAAGGTCGTCGAGTTTGATGTCGTTGAGCACCACCGAGCCGCTGCTGGCGCGGTCGAGTCCGGCACACAGGCCCAAAAGCGTTGTTTTGCCCGAACCAGATGGCCCTACGATGGCGAACGTGTCGCCGGCGGGTATGTCAAACGTTATGTCGTGCAAAACGCCCAGCATCTCGCCTCCGGCAGTGCGGTACTGCTGACTGAGCGCCTGTACGGAGAGCATGTTTTTATGTTCCATAAAAATCAAAAATTCGTAAATCCTTAAATCCATTCACATTTCAAAAATCGTATTTCGTATTTCGTCATTAAAAAGATCCGTAGAGGATTGACGAAATACGAAATAAGATTTTTGAAATATGAATTGTGTACTCTTGGCCATTTCGGCAGCAAAGCTAGCCTAACTTTGATAAACGGTGGATTGCTTTGTGGAGCTTGTGTAGACTAAAAACAAACAACGCCTTTAAGCTTAAATTTGTTTGAAACAAGCAATAAATACCCGGGAAACAAGTCTTAGAGCATGTCGATTTGTCACCGAAATGTCACAAACACTTACCCGCGAGTCATCGGGAACCATTAATTTTGCCGCATCACCTCTTTCCCTATTCAACTGTAATCGTATGTCACCCGCATTACACAGACTGTACATTACCATGCTGGTCAGCATTGGTATCCTGGTTACGCTTTTTCTTTCCTACCATGGGTATGCTTATTACACGACCAGCATCGAAGAGCGGTTTTACCATCCCGACCACCCGAATTTAAAACCAAGCGGCGTTTTGGGCCATGGCCTGGGTATTCTCGGCACCCTGCTCGTACTCATCGGGGTGTTTTCCTACATCGCCCGAAAACGGTACAATTTTCTCGCCCGTTTCGGCAGGCTGAAATACTGGCTGGAGTTCCACATTTTTTTGTGCAGCGTGGGTCCGGTTATGATTCTTTTCCACACAGCTTTTAAGTTTGGCGGCATTGTTTCGGTCAGTTTTTGGAGCATGGTGGCCGTGGTGGCCAGCGGTGTCATCGGCAGGTACATTTACATTCAGATTCCACGAACCATTGAAGGTCGGGAATTGAGTTTGGGAGAGGTCAAAGCGCTCAAAAGCGATGTGGGGGACGTATTAAAAGGCAGGTACCATTTGGATGAAAACAGTTACAACTACATCCTGGAGTCGACCAAAATAAAGCCCCGACCAAACAGCGACAACCCGTTTTCCGGCACTTTCAGCAGGTATTTTGAAAACAAAAAAGTGATCAGAAACATAAAAAAAATCCTGCGAGGCAACAATCTGCACCAGGCCGACGTGTTTCATATAACCCGACTCATCAGCAACGAAATCTCGTTGAACAGTAGAATTGAACGTTTGCTTACCATGCAAAAACTCTTCAAATACTGGCACGTAGCGCATCTGCCGTTTGCCATTATTATGCTGATTTTCATGGTGATACACGTTATCGTAACGCTCTCTTTTGGGTACCGATGGATTTTTTAATCGAATAAAATGCTTTTAGAACAAATTGTCATTTACACAATTGTTCTTCTGTTTTGTGCCGCCATAGTTTACTTCTACCTTCGAAAACTGAAAAAAGCTTCCGAGGTTGTGGAAGCAAAAATTGAAAAGGCAAAGCAGGAAGGACTGCATGAACCGGTGTCGCTTCATCCGGTCATCAATGAGGATACGTGTATTCAAAGTGGCGCCTGCATTGCCGTATGTCCGGAAAAAGATATTCTGGGTATTGTAAATGGTCGTGCCACCCTGATCAATGCCTCCAGTTGCGTCGGACACGGCGCATGTTTCCACAATTGTCCGGTGGAAGCCATTACCCTTGTGATCGGTACGGAAAAACGCGGCGTCGATCTGCCACACGTGAACCAGGAATACGAAACCAACGTGCCGGGCATCTACATCGCCGGTGAGTTGGGCGGCATGGGCCTGATCAAAAACAGCGTGGAACAGGGTCAGAACGCTGTGGAGAATATGGTCAAAATGGGTTTCAAAAAAGATGCCCACACCTACGATTTGATCATCGTAGGAGCCGGTCCTGCCGGCATTTCGGCTTCCCTAACTGCAAAAAAGCACGGACTGAATTTTCTTACCCTCGACCAGGATACCCTCGGCGGCACGGTGTTTTCCTTTCCCCGCACCAAAATCGTTATGACCTCCCCGATGAACCTTCCGCTGTACGGGAAGGTAAAACTGTTCGATACCAGCAAAACGGAGTTGCTAACCCTGTGGCAATCGGTTTTGGCCCAAAACAACATCACCATCCGCGAAAGCACCAAAGTTGAACGCATTTATCCGGAAGGCGATCATTTCGTGGTGGAAACGAACAAAGAAGACACGTTTAAAACCAAAAAAGTGCTGCTGGCCATCGGCCGTCGCGGCTCGCCCCGAAAATTGGGCGTACCCGGAGAAGCCCTCGAAAAAGTGGCTTACCGCCTTCTGGAACCCGAAAACATCCACAAAAAAAATGTAATCGTAGTGGGTGGAGGCGATTCGGCCGTAGAGGCTGCTCTTGCCCTGGCAGAACAAAACCAGGTGGTGCTCTCCTACCGCAGCGAATCGTTTAGCCGTTTGAAACCCAAAAATCGGGAAAAACTCAACCAGGCCGTGGAAAAAGCCATGCTGGATGTTCGGTACAAATCCAATTTGGAAAAAATAGAAACCGAAACGGTTGTGCTCGCCACCGATGGCTCCGGAAGTCAAATTTTGGACAACGACCTGGTGTACATTTTTGCCGGAGGCGAATTGCCGACGCAGTTTTTGGAAAAAGCAGGCATTGAAATTACCAAGCGTTTTGGGTACACCATGAAACGCCACCGATAATACACAGAGTTCCGTCTTTTTATTTAATCCGCACAGTACAACGACTTTATTTGTGAAACTTAAAACCCTCCTTACCGCCGTGGTTTTCACCTGTCTTTTGGTACAGGTGCAAGCACAGTTGTCGCCCGGCGACCTGGCGAAGCCACATGCCCAACTGGAGGGGGTCGCCAACTGCACCAAATGCCACGTATTGGGCGATAAGGTTTCGAACGACAAATGCCTGAGCTGCCACAAAGAAGTTAAAAGCAAGCTCGACCAGGGAGCAGGTTACCACGCCTCCAGCGAAGCCAAAGGCAAAGAATGCGCCTCCTGCCACAACGACCACCACGGACGGAATTTTAACCTGATACGTTTCGATAAGGATAAATTCAACCACAACCTGACGGGTTACGAACTTACCGGGTCGCACAAAACCAACGACTGCCGGAAGTGCCACAAACCGGAGCTCATCCAGGATGCGGCTTTGAAAAAAAAGACCACGACTTATCTGGGGCTGCGCCGGGATTGCAAGTCATGTCACGCCGATGTGCACCAAACGACCTTAACGACCGATTGTGCAAAATGCCACACGACCGAAAAGTTTGCGCCGGCCGCAAAATTTGACCACAACAAGTCGGATTATCCACTCGTGGGTGCACACAAAACGGTGGCTTGTATCGATTGTCATAAAAAAGAAACCCGCGGCGGCAAGGAATTTCAGCGTTTTGCCGATGTGCCGTTTACCAATTGCAACAGTTGCCACAAGGATCCCCACCAATCGAACCTGGGAACAAATTGTAAGGAATGCCACTCGGAACAATCCTTCACAGCACAGGGCGCTTTGAAAAAGTACAACCACGGACAAACACATTTTCCGCTAAAAGGCAAACACCAGCAAGTGGATTGTGCGAAGTGTCACAACATGGTGGCTACGCCTTTGACGGTTTTTCAGGACAAATTGGGTATACAAACCACCAATTGTGTGGCATGCCATAAGGATGTACACGAGAAAAGATTTGGGACCAATTGTGTGGACTGCCACAGCGAAAAAACATTCCAGGTGTCTGGTGTCCCGAAAAATTTCGACCACAACAAAACGGGTTTTGGTTTGGAGGGCAAACACCAACAAGTGGATTGTAAAAAATGCCACACTTCAGAACACTTTACCGATCCGCAACCGCATCAATCCTGCGCTACCTGCCATAAGGATTACCATGAGGGCCAGATGGCTTCTGCCGTGCTTGGTATCAGTCCCGATTGTGCGTCCTGCCACACCGTAGAAGGGTTTACCGGAAGTTCCTACAGTATTGCCGAACACAACAAGACCAAATTCCCCCTGACCGGCGCCCACATGGCCACGCCTTGTCTGGATTGCCACAAACCGGACAAGGAAAAATGGAAATTCAAAAACATTGGCTCCACGTGTGTGGATTGCCATAAAGATGTACACGAAGGTTTTGTAAACAAAAAATATTACCCGGATAAAACCTGCGAAAAGTGTCACGTTACGGACTCCTGGACGGACAACCGTTTCGACCACAATTTGACGAAGTTCAAGTTGGAAGGCGCCCATACCAAACAGTCCTGTATGGCCTGCCATGGGAAAAAAGACGATACAGGAAAACTGCCCCAGCGGTATCAAAAATTTACCGACCTGCCCACCAATTGCACGTCGTGCCATAAAAACGTACACGATACGCAATTTGAAAAAAATGGCGTCACGGATTGTGTGCGTTGCCATGGACAGGAGAGCTGGAAGGCAACGAAATTCGACCACAACAAAACCAAGTTCAAACTGGATGGAAAACACGTCAAAGTAGATTGTGCCAAATGCCACAAACCGGCATTGGTCAACGGAGAACAGGTTGTTCAGTACAAACTAAAAAGCTTCGAATGTATAGACTGTCATCAATAATAGGGTTTCTGAGTCTGTCAGTGAGCCTGTTTTCACAGTCTCCGCACGGCGAAACCTTCAAGGTCAATTGCGCTGCCTGCCATACGTCTGACGGGTGGGATATCCCTATTGAAAAATGGAATTTTAATGAAAGAGAAGATGAAATAAAATCGCCGATGACGGGTTGGGTTATCGGAAAAGACACCATGCGTTTCAAACATGGCAAAACCGAATTTCCCCTGACAGGCCAACATACCCGGGTCGATTGCCGGTCGTGCCACCAAACGATGGTTTTTTCGGAAGCAAGTCCGCAGTGTATTTCCTGCCACACCGACATTCACCAGATGACTGCAGGAAACGACTGCGCCCGTTGCCATACAACGGAAAACTGGTTGGTTGATAAGGTTTCTGAATTGCACCAGGACAACGGATTCCCGCTCCTGGGCTCCCACGCCCTTGCCGCTTGTGTGGATTGCCATACCTCCGAAACGGTGTTGCGGTTCGACCGCATTGGCAACGACTGCAACAATTGCCACCAGAGCGATTATGCTGCCACCACGCAACCCAACCACAGCGCTGCCGGTTTTTCCACAAATTGTTCCGATTGCCACGATTTGTCCCGTTTCGATTGGAATACCAACAAAGTAAAACACGATTTTTTCCCGCTGACAAAAGGTCACGACATTGCAGATTGCGCAACGTGTCATACCACCGGAAGTTATGCCAATACACCTTCCGATTGTATTTCATGTCATACAACGGAATACCAAACCGCAACAAATCCCAACCACGTGCTTGCGGGATTTTCCCAAAACTGCGTGGATTGCCACACCACCGATAAGGACTGGATGCCGGCCAAATACACCCAGCACGATGTGGAATATTTCCCCATTTACAGCGGTGAACATCAGGGCGAATGGAATCAATGCACCGATTGCCATACGAACCCTTCTAATTTTGCGGAATTTACCTGCATAACCTGCCATACCAACCCGGAAACAAACAACGATCACAACGGCATCAGTGGGTACTCCTACAACAGTCCGGCTTGCCTGGCCTGCCACCCAAATGGCAGCGAGGATGATGCGTTTGATCACAACAATACCCAGTTTCCGCTTAAAGGAGCCCATACAACCACAGCTTGTGTAGAATGTCACGCGAACGGGTACGCAGGCACCCCAACAAATTGCGCGGCATGCCATACGCCCGATTACAACCAAACGACCAATCCCAACCACGTAACAGCTCAATTTTCCACGGATTGTAAAAGCTGTCACAGCGAAACAGCCTGGATGCCGGCGACATTCAACCATAACTTAATTTACCCTTTGAACGGCGCGCATACAACAACCGCCTGCAATGCCTGCCACATCAATGGAAATTACAGCAATACGCCAACCACCTGTGCGGGTTGCCATACGCCCGATTACAACCAAACGACCAACCCCAACCACGTGACGGCTCAGTTCTCTACGGATTGTAAAAGTTGTCACAGCGAAACAGCCTGGACCCCTGCGACATTCAACCACAACTCAATTTATCCTTTGAACGGCGCGCATGCAACAACCGCCTGCAATGCCTGCCACATCAATGGAAATTACAGCAATACCCCAACAACCTGCGTGGGCTGCCACCAGTCCGATTTCAATCAAACGACCAATCCAAACCACACATCGGCCCAGTTCCCGACAGATTGTAAAGTCTGTCACAGTGAAACGGCCTGGGATCCAGCCAACTATAACCACGACGCGATGTATTTCCCGATTTACAGCGGAAAGCACAAAAACGAGTGGGACCAATGTACCGATTGCCATACCACTCCGGGCAACTATGAAGTATTCAGTTGTACGGTTTGTCATACCAGTCAGAGCACCAACAATGACCATCAGGATGTTTCGGGATATGTCTATTCCAGCCCAGCCTGTTTTACCTGTCACCCCAATGGAGATTAAATAAAGCGCATTCATCATTTAAATTTTACAGCGTATGGCCAGGCTGTTGTTACTTACAGGAATTTTGGGGCTGACCGTGAGTTTGTTCTCACAGTCGCCACACGGCGCTGACTTCAAGGTCAACTGCGCTTCCTGCCATACGTCTGCCGGTTGGGAAATACCCCTAAAAGCCTGGGAATTTAATGAAAGGTCCGAAGTAAAACGATCTCCAATGACGGGCTGGGTCATCGGACAGGATACCCTGCGGTTCAGACACAGCAATACCGATTTCCCCCTGACCGGTCAGCATGCCCGGGTAGATTGCCGGGCGTGCCACGAATCGATGGTATTTTCCGAAGCAAAAACACAGTGCATCTCCTGTCATACGGATATGCACCAGATGACGGTTGGCACCGACTGTGCACGATGCCATACAACACAAAACTGGCTTGTCGACAACGTGTCGGAATTGCACCAGGACAATGGTTTCCCGCTGGTTGGCTCGCATGCCCTTGCAACTTGTACCGATTGCCACAAATCCGAATCCGGACTGCGGTTCGACCGCATTGGAAACGATTGTATAAGTTGTCACCAAAGCGATTATGTGGCCACCACCCAACCCAACCACAGCAACGCCGGATTTTCTTCAAATTGTTCTGAATGCCACGATATTACCCGCTTCGATTGGCATACAGACAAGGTAAACCACGATTTTTTTCCGCTGGAAAAAGGACACGAGATCACCGATTGCGCTTCCTGCCACACCACCGGAAGCTATTCCAATACACCTTCCGATTGTATCTCCTGTCATACAACGGATTACCAAAGCACGGTAAACCCTAGTCACCAAAGTGCAGGATTTTCCCAAAACTGCGTGGAATGCCATACCACCGATGTGAATTGGATGCCGGCAAAATACGTTGAACACGATGGGCAATATTTCCCCATTTACAGCGGCAAACACCAGGGTGAATGGGATCAATGTGCCGATTGTCATACGAACGCTTCAAATTTCGCGGAATTTACTTGTACAACCTGTCACGTAAATCCGGAAACAAACGAAGCACACAATGGGATCAGTGGGTATACTTACAACAGCACGGCCTGCCTTGTTTGTCACCCCAATGGCAGCGCGGATGATGCGTTTGACCACAACAACACCCAATTCCCGCTGACGGGAGTTCACCAAACCACCGACTGCATCGCATGTCATGCGTCGGGTTATGCCGGGACGCCGACCAATTGCTCCAGTTGCCATACCCCGGATTACAACCAAAGCATCAATCCGAACCATACGGCTTTGGGCATGTCGACGGACTGTGCTTCCTGCCACACCACCACAGGCTGGGAACCCGCCAGTTTTGACGATCACAATACCGTATACCCGTTAAACGGGGCCCACGGCGCCATTGCCAACGATTGCAATGCCTGCCACAACGGCGATTACAACAATACACCCAACACATGCTCAGGTTGCCATACGCCTGATTTTAATCAAACGACCAACCCCAACCACGTGGCGGGGCAGTTTCCGACGGATTGCGCCACTTGCCACAGCGAAACAGCCTGGGTGCCGTCGAATTTTGATCATAACACTGTTTATCCGCTAACAGGTGCGCACGCCGCCATTGCAAGCGATTGCGACGCATGCCACCACGGAAATTTCAACAACACACCGAATACCTGCGAGGGCTGTCATACACCGGATTACAACCAAAGTACCAATCCGAACCATACGGCTTTGGGCATTCCGACCGATTGTGCGACTTGCCACACGAACACTGGCTGGGAACCCGCCAGTTTTTCCATTCACAACAATTATTACCCGCTGAACGGGGCGCACGCAGCGGTCGCCAATGAATGTGCCACATGCCACAACGGTGATTACAACAACACCCCGAACACCTGCGCCGGTTGCCACACACCCGACTACAACCAAACCACCAATCCAAACCACGTGACGGCCCAGTTTCCCACGGACTGTGCAACCTGTCACAGTGAAACGGCCTGGGCGCCGTCGAGTTTCGACCACAACAGCATTTATCCACTCAATGGCGCACACGCTGCTGTTGCCAACGATTGCAATGCCTGCCACGCCGCCGGATACACCAACACCCCGAACACCTGTGCAGGTTGCCACACGCCCGACTACAACCAAACAACCAATCCAAACCACGTGGCGGCACAGTTTCCCACGGACTGCGCAACCTGTCACAGTGAAACGGCCTGGGCGCCGTCGAGTTTCGACCACAACAGCATTTATCCGCTCAATGGCGCACACGCTGCTGTTGCACAGGATTGCAATGCCTGCCATGCCGCCGGATACACCAACACACCGAATACCTGTGCAGGTTGCCACACACCCGACTACAACCAAACAACCAATCCAAACCACGTGGCGGCCCAGTTCTCCTCGGACTGTGCAACTTGTCACAGCGAAACGGCCTGGGCGCCGTCGAGCTTCGACCACAACAGCATTCATCCGCTCAATGGCGCACACGCTGTTGTTGCACAGGACTGCAATGCCTGCCATGCTGCCGGATACACCAACACACCGAATACCTGTGCCGGCTGCCACACACCCGACTACAACCAAACAACCAATCCAAACCACGTGGCGGCCCAGTTCTCCACGGACTGCGCAACTTGTCACAGTGAAACAGCCTGGACGCCTTCTAGCCTGGATCACAACAGTTTTTATCCGCTCAATGGCGCACACGCTGTCATCGCCAACGATTGCAATGCCTGCCACAACGGCAATTACAACAACACGCCAAACACTTGTGCCGGCTGCCATACATCCGATTACAACCAAACAACCAATCCAAACCACGTGGCGGCTCAGTTCCCCATGGAATGCGCAACTTGCCACAGTGAAACAGCCTGGGTGCCATCGAGCTTCAACCACAACAGTTTTTATCCGCTCAATGGCGCACACGCTGTCATCGCCAACGATTGCAATGCCTGCCACAACGGTAATTACACCAATACGCCAAACACTTGTGCCGGCTGCCATACACCCGATTACAACCAAACAACCAATCCAAACCACGTGGCGGCTCAGTTCCCCATGGAATGTGCCACTTGCCACAGTGAAACGGCCTGGGTGCCATCGAGCTTTGATCACAACAGCATATATCCGCTGACGGGAGCACATGCCGCCATCGCAAGTGATTGCAATGCCTGCCACAACGGAAATTACACCAATACGCCAAACACCTGTGCCGGTTGTCATACGCCAGATTACAACCAGAGCACCAATCCGAACCACAGTGCATTGGGGATACCCACCGATTGTGCCACCTGCCATACCAACACAGGTTGGGAACCAGCCACTTTCCCCATCCACAACAACTATTATTCCTTGAACGGTGCGCATGCGGCGATAGCCAACGACTGTGCCACCTGCCACAACGGGGATTACAACAATACGCCCAATACCTGTGCCGGTTGTCATACACCCGAATACAACCAAACAACCAATCCGAACCACGTAACACAGCAGTTTCCTACGGACTGTGCCACTTGCCACAGCGAAACGGCATGGGCGCCTTCTTCTCTGGACCACAACAGTTTTTACCCACTCACAGGTGCACATGCCGCCATTGCGAACGATTGTAATACCTGTCACAACGGCAATTACAACAATACACCCAATACCTGCGCGGGCTGCCATACGCCCGATTACAACCAAAGCACCAATCCGAACCATACGGCTTTGGGCATTCCTACCGATTGTGCGACTTGCCATACAAACATTGGTTGGGAACCAGCAAGTTTCCCCATCCACAACACCTATTACCCGCTGAACGGCGCGCATGGGGTGATTGCCAATGATTGTGTCGCCTGTCACAACGGCAACTACAACAATACCCCCAATACCTGCACAGGATGTCACATTGCAGACTACAATCAAACAACGAATCCCAACCACGTCGCACAACAGTTTCCAACGGATTGTGCAAGTTGCCACAGTGAAACAGCGTGGGTGCCTTCTACCCTTGACCACAACATTTTTTATCCACTTACAGGAGCACACGCCGCCATCGCAAGTGATTGCAACGCCTGTCACAATGGAAATTACAACAATACGCCAAACACCTGCGCAGGTTGCCATACACCGGATTACAACCAAAGCACCAATCCGAACCACACGGCCCTGGCCATACCCAACGATTGTGCAAACTGCCATACGGACATAGGCTGGGAACCCGCAGAATTTCCCATCCACAACAACTACTACCAGCTGAACGGCGCGCATGCCGCCATTGCCAACAATTGCATTGCCTGCCACAACGGAAACTACAACAGTACGCCGAACACTTGTGTAGGTTGTCACCTGCCCGATTACAACCAAACAAACAACCCCAACCACGCATCAGCGCAATTCCCGACAACCTGCCAGGATTGCCACTCGGAGACGGCCTGGGAACCTTCTACTTTTGACCATGACGGTATGTATTTCCCAATCTACAGCGGAAGCCACGAAGGCGAATGGAACCAATGTTCCGAATGTCATACGACTTCAGGCAATTACAGCATATTCAATTGCCTCAATTGCCACACCAATCCGGGTACCAACAATGACCACCAGGGTGTGAATGGTTATGCTTACAACAGCCCTGCATGCTATGCCTGCCATCCGAATGGAGATGATTGATGCCCGTATGGTTAACCGACAGTCTTAATCCAATGCTTCATGAAATACCTATTTTGTGTATTTATCCTTGTTTTCCTTGCAAATTGGTCAAGGCTGCAAGCACAGGCTCTGCCTGAAAAAGGGACAGTTTCCTATGTTTCCTCTCAAAATGTTTATGTAAAATTTGCTTCCACTGAAGCGATACGAGTTGGTGACACTTTGTTTTCCAAAAAGAATGAAATCCTGGTACCTGTTTTGGTTGTGACCAACAAATCGTCCGTTTCCTGTGTTTGTTCCAAATTGGGTTCCGGCACTTTCACCCTTGGTGATGAGATCCTGGCGAAGGCCGCTCCGGTAAAACCAAAGGATGATGCCGCAACGAAAAAAGAAACTGCAGCGAAAGAAAAAGCAGCGGCCAAACCTGCTGCCGGCCAGGCTCCGGCAGAAGATTCCGGCTTAACCCAGGTAGAGAAAAGTCGAAGGAAACAAAAAATGCGGATTCGGTTGTCTGCAGGTTCCTACACCAACCTTTCGGATAGGGGTGATCATACCCGGATGCGCTACTCCTTCACCATGCAAGGCAACAACATCAGAAACTCACGGTTTTCAACGGACGTCAATGTTGTATTTCGCCATACCCTCGGCGAATGGAATACGGTAAACGAAAATCTGAACGATGCCCTCAAGGTGTATGCCCTGGCCGGAAAATTTGATGTAACCGAAAGTTCGAACGTCGTTCTCGGCAGGAAAATAAACCCACGCATTGCAAGCATCGGCGCCATCGATGGTATTCAGTTTGAAAAAAGTTTGGGTCAGTTTATGGTCGGCGCCATTGGAGGCTCCAGACCCGATTACCTGGACTACAGCTGGAATCCTGAACTTTTTCAGGCGGGTATTTATGGCGGTTATGAATCAAAAATGGGCGACCCTTCCCACCAAACCACCCTCGGAGTTATGGAACAACACAACAAATCGGCCATTGACCGCCGGTTTGTTTATTTGCAACACTCCAACAACCTGCTAACCAACCTGAACCTGTTCAGTTCCTGTGAACTGGACTTGTATGAAAAAGTAAACAACGAAACGAAAAACACTCCAAGTCTTACCAACTTATTCGTTTCCCTGCAATACCGCTTTTCCAAAAAAGTGAATGCTACCTTGTCGTATGACAACCGGCGAAACATTATTTATTACGAATCCTACAAAAGCTACATTGACCAACTGATTGAAGACGAAACCCGCCAGGGTATGCGTTTCGGGCTCAACCTCAGACCATTCAAAATGGTGTCCATAGGTGCAAATGCCAGCTGGCGATTTCAAAAAAGCAATGCCAACGACTCTAAAAACCTGAATGCTTACGTCAACTTTAACCGCGTTCCGGTATTGAATACCTCCGTTTCACTCACGGCCAATTTTTTGCAAACCAGTTACATCAACAGCAAAATTTACGGTGTACGCCTCACGGAAAATTTCCTGAAAGGAAAAGGTAATGCAGAACTGTATTACCGCCTCGTTCAGTACGATTATCCGATTTATGAATATTCAACCAATCAGCACGTGGTTGGTGCAAGTGTCTCCATCCAGGTGCTGAAAGGACTGGCCATTTACCTCTTCGCCGAGCATACGTTGGACAGCCAAAACAACAACTATACCCTGATCAATACCAAACTCATGCAACGGTTTTGAAAACCTTTTCATGCCGAAAGGTTAATTTTGCTTGATTTCACACACAAATAGAATGTCATGAAAATAATAGGTTTAAACATCGCTTTGCTGCTGTTTTTGATGTTCGCTTCCTGCGAATCCAGCCCCAAAGTTATTGAAAGCGAAGATGCCGCCGGAAACAGCGAAAT
The DNA here is from genome assembly GCA_020847915.1 of Saprospiraceae bacterium. GTDB lineage: Bacteria > Bacteroidota > Bacteroidia > Chitinophagales > Saprospiraceae > M3007. The sequence continues at coordinate 15,126 of JADLBE010000023.1, forward strand.
GTCAGACGGACATACCCATGCGGTGCCCGATGAAAACCATAAAGTGGTGGCGGAAGAAACCCTGAGCACCGAAAAATACACCTACCTGAAAGTGAGCGAAAACGGCGAAAGCTTTTGGATCGCCATTCCCAAAACGCCGGTGGAAATAGGGGCGACCTATTACTACAAGGGCGGACTGCTGAAAAAGAATTTCGCTAGTAAGGAGTACAACCGCGTGTTCGAAACCATTTACCTGGTTTCAGGCATTTCAAAACAACCCATCGGACAAGGCGGTCCGGCAAGTGGTTCAGCTGTGGACCAGGCACTTGCCCAGGTGCCGGGCGAGGAAGCGACAGCTCCTCCCGAGAACCTGAAACCTGCTCCAGGCGCCGTAAAAATTGCCACTTTAATGGGTAATTTGAGCAAATACGATGGCAAAGTGATTAAAATAACCGGAAAGTGTATGAAAGTTAATCCCATGATCATGGGCAGAAACTGGATTCACATTCAGGACGGCTCAGCCAACAACTTCGACCTGACGGTGACCACCAGCGAAAATGTGCCTTTGGGCAGCGTTGTAACCCTGGAAGGTACCATCGCACTGAACAAAGATTTTGGCGCCGGTTACAGGTACAATGTGATCATGGAAGGCGCAACGGTTAAATAAGCAGGCAGCAGGCAGCAGGCAGCAGGCAGCAGGCAAAAAAAAATGAATCATCCCGAATTTTTGGGGTGATTCATTTTTTTTGGGGCTATTTTTTTGAATAAATACCTCTAAATCAAATTTTTATGGAGACATTTCGACGCGACCCATTCTTGCCTGTTCTGCCTCTTTAGAGGCAGCATCTTTGTAGTAAAACATTCCACCCACGCCCGGCGCTCCGCTGGGAGCGCTATCTCCTCGAAATCGGTATTCGGCAGTTTTGCAATATTTTGCCTCGCCAATGGTTTTAAGCCTTATGTGCGATGGTTATCCACTTTTGGAGGAGATAGAGGTTGTGCAAAAAGGGTTTTCCGAGTTATATAAGATAGCACACCTACGGCGTGCCGGTTCCATGGGTTGATCGGTGCTACAAAGATGCCACACCTAAAGGCGTGGAACAACCAATAAATGACTGAATTTCAATAGCTTAAACTGTTTCAACCCTTTAGGGTTGATATCTTTGTAGCAATGGTCAAACCATTGAACCGGCACGCCGTAGGTGTGCTATCTTGTCTAAACTGCTAACTTGTTGTACTGCCGGTACCTCCAATAGGCCAGCAGACTAACAACAACCAGGGATGCCACCGTATAATAAACAAACGACGGAACCGGTACCGGATCGCCCGCGGCATAGGAATGCAATCCGGAGAGGTAATAGTTTACACCAAAATAGGTCATCATGACCGACGCCCAGCCAAACAGGGTAGCCACATTGAAAGCATAAAAACCGCGCAGTCCGGGAATAAAACGCATGTGCAGAATAAAGGAATAAACCAAAATGGTAACCAGCGCCCAGGTTTCCTTGGCATCCCATCCCCAGTATCTTCCCCAGGATTCATTCGCCCAAACGCCACCGAGGTAAGTGCCGATGCTGATCATAAAGAGTCCGCCGATCAGGGTCATTTCACTGATGTAACTCAACTCTTTGATCATACGGTACACAGTTTCCTTGTTTTTTTCGGTGGTAAATATCATAAAGATCATGTTCAGGACCCCGATGATGGCGCCCAGCACAAGAAAACCATAACTACCTGCCTCCAGCGACACGTGGATGGTGAGCCAATAGGATTTTAAAACTGGAACAAGCGGGGTGATTTCCGGATCGAGCCAGCTCAATCCGGCCACCATCATAATCGTAGCCGCCAGCACCGAGGTGGCTGTCAATCCACCCATTGATTTACGGGAAAAGATGAGACCAGCCAACACGGTGGTCCAACCTATGTAAATCATGGATTCATAACCATTGCTCCATGGCGCCCGTTCCGAAACATACCATCGCAGCCCGAGACCGGTAGTGTGCATCAAAAAACAAAAGGCCAAAAAGCCGAAAGCCAATTTGAACGGAAGGTTCAGATTAAGTCCGGGTTTAAAAACGGAGGTAAAAAGCAGGCCCAGAAAAATTAATCCCAAAAGCCCGTACATGCTGCTCAACCGATCGAACACATTCATTTTGTTGAGCAAAAGTTCCGCTTTCAGCTGGGGTCCGGAAGGCAGTATGGTTCCCCCATTGTTTTGTTGGTACCCTTCCAGCTCTGCCACCATCCGATTGGCAAGATCCCAGTCGTTGTCGTGGATTGCTTTCTGGATGGTCATCATGTAGGCGGGGTAAAATTTTTCATAAAACGGACTTGCTTCCGTGATCTGCTGATGATTGTGTTCCGCCGGCGTCTGCCAGGTATTGGTAGCATCGCCCGGAATCGGGAATGCCTTCATAAAGTTGCCCGAAAACACCATGTTGCAGATGTTCAGTTTTTCATCCAGCTTGATGATTTCTTTTTCAAAAACACCCCTGTCTCTCGGTGGAGCATTGTAGGCGGCGCGCACCTGCTCCTTCAATTTGTATTGTCCGTTTTCATCAAAAAAGTCATTGTAAGAAGCCAGGTTGCCCTCGATGGCAATCAGTTTCCGGATTTCCTCATGTTTGCCCAATTTGATCAGCGGCACATTGACCCATTCCTCCGGATAGGTAGCCATGCCCAAAATAATTTGGTCGGCAGTTTGACCATACAAGGTTTCTTTGCGCGATACTTTCCGCAGAATTTCGCCGGAAAGGGTATTCATAGGTTTCAACCGCCCCTTGAAGTCCTGAACCAAAACCTTGCCGAAGCGGGAAGCGTGTTCCTTATTGATGGTAATGGTGGGGTTGGTGTGCGATTCGGCTTGTACGGCATGTGGAAATGCGAACATACTGCTCATCAACAGCGGCAAAAGTATTTTCGTCGACATGCGGAGGCGATTGATGTTTTGTGACAATTGCCGGAACCGGCTTTTTTTATCAAAAAATGTCGCAATCATGCCGATGGTCAGGAGTATGTAGCCAAGGTAAGAAATCCAGGTGCCCCAAAAATCGTGGTTAACACTCAGGTAAGTGCCCAGTTCGTCCTGATCGTACGACGATTGGAAAAACCGGTAGCCGCCGTAGTCAAGAATGTTGTTCATGTAAATCCGCTGGTTTTGTTTCAGGTTGCTGCGCGGGTCAACCAGCGTCACTTCGCTGGCATAAGAAGAGGCGTTTTCGGTGCCCGGGTATTTTTCCATGATGAAATCCCGAAGTTGGATGGCAAAAGGCAGGCTTACACGTTTGGCGCCATACGTAACGGCCATGCTGGTTTGTCCAAGCGTTACGATTTGTGGTGCACCTTCCACCCCTTGTCTGCCGCCGACAAAAAATGTTTGCTCCATACTACCGTTGCTCAGTTTCATCTTCAGCGCTGCTTTGCTGCTGTTGGTCATCTTGGGGGATTCGGAGACGATTTCCACTTTGGCTTTCGGCTTAAAATCGCCGATTACAAAACTCTCCCGGCCATTGGTATACATGCTGCGCAACAACAAAGGGTGGTATACTCCGGGAGCGAGTGTGTCTTTTTTCTGGGTCGCCATCACCATTTGCGAAAAAGTCGAATTGGTTTTGAAACTCAGGTTGTTGTTCTCATAGGTAACATTAAACGCTTCCGGGTCCTCCTGGCGACCAAAATTGAAAACGGTGCCGTAAATATTCACCTTGTCGCCATACCGCACCGCAAATTCCTCCCGCCCGTTGGCGCCGCCGATCACCACTTTCATGGTAGGCACACCTGTTGCCTCGTCTTCAACAATGGTTTCTTTCGGATTGGGCATGAACTCCAGCACTTCCATCCGGAAATCTTCGTTGCCCAGGCGGTACGATCGTTTCATGTGGTTGTTGCCGAGGGAGGCAAAAAGCACAGGCTCGTCGAAGCGGAATTTTTTTCCCTGTTGAATGGCTTCAAACTGAAGGTAGGTGTCGGCCGATAAAAAAGTATTGGATGAACTACCCTCCCGAATACCCATCATGCCTTCGCTACCAAAATACCGGGTAACGCCGGCGCCAATTAAAATGATGATCATGGATGCGTGGAACGTAAAGGTGGCCCACTTTTTTTGCTCGATCATCCGGAAACGTTTGATGTTAACCATCAACGTAATGCCAAACAGCACCAGCAGCAGTTCGAACCAACGCGTTTTGAAAACAACTTTTTGGGCAGCACTTGTGCCAAAATCATTTTCAATAAAGGTAGCCGCACCAATGGCTGCCGCAAATAGAATCAGGTAAAGCCCCGCAGCGGAAGTAGAAAACAGGGATTGGGAAATTCTTTTCAGTAATTTCATGAAGAACGTGTTAAATCAATCAACATGCACGTCGATTGAGCCTGATGAAATGCAATGGGAAGGGTAGCTTCCGTACTTCAATTGATTCAGGAAAAGGAACGGAGATTAGCAATCTGCAGCATTATAAAACAAAGCTGTTTGCTTCAGCTGTATTGGTGCAAATTTAGCAAATTGCACCCTTATTTTTACAGTAAATATTGTTAAAAAACTGGGAAATACTATAATTAATGATGTGTATTTATTATTTAAATTTCAAGCATTTGTTTGGCCGTTTTAAGAGCTTGGTTTTGGGCTGCGAACAAGCTCCAAGCCGCGCAATTCCATTCAAAATTCAAAAATCGTAGTTCGTATTTCGTCATTAAAAAACATCCTCGGTGGATTGACGCGATACGAAATACGATTTTTGAAATTTGATGTTATAATGTCCGGCTAATCAATAACCACACGGTCGATTTTGTCCCCCACCTGAATCTTATCCACAACATCCAGTCCGGAAATAACACGCCCGAAGATGGTGTATCGTCCGTCGAGGTGCGGCGTTGGCGAATGGGTGATGAAAAATTGCGAGCCTTCGGTATCGGCGCCCGCAGATGCCATGCCCAGGTAACCGGGTTTGTCGTACCATACGAGTCCTATTTCGGTACGCAGACTGTACTCCGGTGCACCGTACCCGTCGCCCCGCGGACAGCCGCCCTGGACAACAAAGTTGGGCACCACGCGGTGAAATACTTTGCCGTTGTAAAAGCCGGTGGATGCCAGTTTGAGGAAACTGGCCACCGAACCCGGAGCCCAGTGCGGGTACAATTCGAGCGTAATGGTCCCTTTCGAAGTAATGATACGCGCCTTGGCGGTATCGCGCAGGGTCGCTATTTCAGGCCAAACGATGGGATGGTTGTACGGCAATTTGACCGCCGGCGGTGCAGGTTTGTTTTCAAAAAAGGCCATCACTTTGTCCAATGCCATGGCAGCTTCCACGTCGCGTGGCATTTTCAATTTACCCCGGGCAGTGGACAAAACTTCCATACGCATGGAGTCCCGCATGCTTCGGTAATCCAGGGCAGGAATCATAAAACCTTCCACGCCGCCTGCAATCATGCCAGGATCGCCGGATTTTACGATTTCATGCAGGTAAACATACATTTCACGGCGCACCGGACGGCCATTTTCGCCGAAAAAGCTGTAAAAATTGGGCTTTTTCATGATGCTCAACAAAGCCTCGGCAGCGGCCGATTTAACCACCGGGCTGGCATCATTAAATCCTTTGTCGTGTATCCATCGGAATTGCCAGCCGTATTCCGACAAGGCATGCAAACAGGCGGCGCGTTCGTAGGGATCTTTCGATTGGTTGTACAGTTCCCGCAAACGGTAATTCACAAAATCTTTCGATTCAGGTTCGTTGAGCGCCGACAACCAACGGTTGGAAGCCCTGTACAAGGCAATTTGTAACTGTACGGGCAAGTTCGGACGGTCGCGCGCAATGCGCCAGTAATAATCGCCGTCTTTGGCCTGGCCGTTGTTTATGAAAAATTCGGCAGCCGTACGTGCCACATGCGGATTGGCATCACCGACAAGTGGTGTAACCAAACTGCGTACGGTATCGTAATTGAACCTGGCCATGGCGTTGATGATGTTGCACTTCACCCTCCAGTCGGATTCCGTATTGATGGCTTTCGACAAAATACCGAAGGCCGGACCGGATTTAGACTTGCCCAAAGCCGTAGCCAGGGCCATACGGATGTCGGGATTCATGGAACGTACAAAGGCCGCAGCCAACTGCACGGCCTGGGCGCTGTCGGGCGCCAATTTTTCCGTACGTGCCAGGTAATGTGCAGCCATAAGGCGTGCCGATTCAGGTATGACCTCCTTGCCTGCATATTCGATCATGCGCGCCGTAGCCATGGAATCGGTGATGTTCCGCTGTCCAAAACGGTAAATGGCACGGCATTGGCCTTCCAGCAAGAGGGTATCGGTGGGTTTGTAGGTACTTACCGCAGCCAGGTTGCGCAGGTTGGGCGCCGTGCCGCATTTGCCGATGGCTTCAAGCACAATGGCGTTGAAACGCTGGTGTATTGACGTGGAGTCGTTGGCGACAAAAGCGGAAACCAGGAATTTTTCAGCCTGTTTGTGGCCAATTTGCCCAAGCGAAAAAGCGGCGGCGATACGCACATCCTCATTGCGGTCGCCCAACAGGGAGGCCAACGATTCGATGGCCGTCGTGTCGCGGGTAGAGGCAAATGCAAGCGCAGCCAGGTAGCGCAGGGTAGCGTCTGGATTGTTGAGGTTGCGCAACAAGCTGTCGGTTCGGTGCTGGTCGCGCCAGTCGAGCAAACGTTGTACCTGCACATTGCGCAGATCAACGTTCACCTTGTCCGCCTGTGTTGCTTCAGCCTCCTCGGGAGGCATACAGGCGGGGAAAAAAAGCGCAAAAGCGCTGAAAAAACTGCAAAAAATAAGTAGACGCATGGCAAACCCGGTGCAAAAAACGTAAAAACCAGGCGCTAAGGTAACATCAATTAGCAGTTAGCTGTTAGCAGGCAGCAGGCAGCAAAAAAGAACCGTGCTTAATCAAACCACGGTTCTTTTTTGCTGCCTGCTGCCTGCTGCCTGCTGCCTGCTGCCTGCTAACAGCTGCCTGCTGATTTAAAACCGGATCCTTACACCGGCATTTGCATAAAACAGGTTGTTGCGGGCGCCTTCATCGAAATTTTCAAACACTTCGGAAAGACCAAACTGGTAACCAAGGTCGACAAAAAGAATGGAGATGTCCAGACCCAGACCGGCGTTCCAGCCCCAGATGGTGCTTTTGACGTATTCTTCGATGTCCTGGTTGTCTGTTTTGCTGCTCAGGTTAAATGAAGCGTTCGGGCCGGTAAAAACGCGGAAACCAAAGCTTTTTTCCGCTCCTGCAAAATTGTAACCTACCATAACAGGAATGCGGAGGTAACTGCGTTTGAAGTCCTGCTCTTCCCCGGTACGTGGATCGATGGGGTTGCTGAGGTACTCAAACATAACACCAGGCTGAACATAAAATTTATTTCCAAAAACCAGGTCGCCGCCAAGTTGAAAACCTACGTTGCTGTTGTAGGTCAATGAATCAAGATCGGTGGAGAGGCTTGAGGCGTTGATGCCGATTTGTGGACGCAGGGTTACCTGTGCATGCACGGAGGCGGCTGCCATCAGAAAAAATCCGAGGGCAAAAAAGTACTGTTTCATACGTTTGGTTGTTGAATTGTGGTTGCAAAGTTTTGTTTAAATGCGATTATATACGCGGTAAAAATACCAATATTTTTATTCGTTTTGATTACAACAATCCATGCCATTTTATTGCAGGGAGAACGCCTCAGGAGCTCAACGGCTCAATGCCTTCCTCTTGCAAACGCAGCCGGTATGCCTCCAAAATTTTTCCCTGAAAATACAAGGGGTGGTGTTTTGAATGGCCCCGTCCGGAGCTGAATGCACTATCAAATATTTGACTTTCAATATGCCTGAATTTGCGCCGCCGGTATGCCATGGTCGTTTCCATGGCCTTAACATCCAGCCATTCACCCAACCGGCCGGAAAACATTTTTTCAGCCATTTTTTTCAATAAACCTGGCGCCGAAACGGGTACACTGTACAAGGCCCGGCCCGGAAAATGTGGCAACCACGCCTTTGCCCATGTGTTGGTTTGAACAAATTTTTCACACCACTCCCGTCCGTACATGGGCACCAGGGTAACCGTTTCGGTGGCTGTGTACAGGTTTTTTTCGTGGATTTCCAGGTGATCGGTATCTACGAAATAATTGATGCAGAAGTACTTGTGGGAATTAAACAGAAACAGTTTTTTAAACAATACCATCAGGGTGCGCGACAGCCACAAACGTCC
>JADLBE010000024.1 GCA_020847915.1 Saprospiraceae bacterium
AACGGAACCAACGGCAGCATCGTGAACGGTGTAGGATTCGAACTGTACCAAAACCAACCGAACCCGTTTGTAAGCAAAACCGTGATTGGTTTCCACCTGCCTGAGGCAACGGAAGCTACCCTGACGGTATTTGACGAAACAGGACGTATGATCTACACGGTGAACGGCGATTTTGCCAAAGGCAACAATGCCATCACGCTCGACCGTGCGCAGATCAACACCGTTGGTGTTTTGTACTACAAACTCGAAACAGCAACTGATAGCGCTTCGAAGAAGATGATTCAGACGAAATAAGTTTAAAGTTTAAAGTTTAAGAGTTTAAAGTTGCGAGAGGCGTCCCGGGTTCGGGGCGCCTCTTGTTACTTTAAACTTTAAACTTATTACAAGAGGCGTCCCGGGTTCGGGGTGCCTCTTGTGTTTTGAGTGGCAAGTGGCAAGTGGCAAGGGGGCCATCCTCTTAATCCACCAAACGAAAAACAAATCCAGGTTTTGGATCGTAGGAATACTTCAGCCCAATTTGTTTTCCTTCGTATCGAATGTTTTGGTCAAGCAAAAGCAATTGGTGCGGCTGGGTTAAACCTGACTCCCTGAATTGCAGGGAGTGATCTCCAAATGTTTGGATGGTGGTAAAAAGGCAAAACCGGATGTAGCCTGGATCGAACGATTGAGGAAGCTGGACCACCACTTCAGGAAACGGGCCGAACTGGTGTTTCCACTGCGTCTGGTTGGGCTGGATGGCTCTAAGTCCGGAAATGGAGAGGTCCAGTACTTCTGCAAGCAACTTTACGGGTGCTTTTTCCGGTCCCTCTGCAGATACAGACGGGTTAAAAAGTCCGGCATGGATGACAATTTTTTCCGGGACAAGTAAACCGCCCGGTTCAAGGTCGGCCAACAGATTGATGCTCAGAGGCACCTGAGGTTCGATTTTTAAACCTTTTTGCATGGTTTCAGAAACCACCAAATGAAATGGTTTACAAACCGAAGCATCAAAGGTTGCGGCATCGCATTCGATGATGTCGCGTACAAACGCATCAATCTGCAAGGCATTGAGGGTATTTTGCAGGAAGGAGACGCTTGACGGATTTATTTCAAGAAGGGTAAACTGAACATCGGCGGGACTAAAAACAGTGGTCAGCGGCAACATCAAAGTTGCAAATGGCCCCGTGCCTGCATACAATACATGGATTGTTTGCCCGGGAAATCGGTTGCGACAGGTTGCAATTCCATCCTGAAGGCCAAGCAGGAACTTACGTGTACGCATGAAATCCTGGAGGCACATGGCGGCCCAGGAGGGCCCGATGGCGCGACCGCTGGGCAACCAGATGTCGGTTCTGTTGCTTTGGTTTTCCACTTCAAAACCGGCGATGTCGGACAGCAGATTAAACAGGTTGTTTGCAGCAACATACAAGTCTCCAAAGCCAGCTCCAGGATCAAGCAAGGCTCCTGATAATTGCTTGAAAAGATTTTGGTTTTGGTTGTATTTTGGGGACGGAAGGTTCTGCATGATAAAACGGGATTTATACTTACGGCGTATCCCCTACCCTTTTTTACAACGTATCCCGAATTGGTTTTCAAACTTAATACAGGTCGCGTCTGACAAGCCTTCGTTGGGAAGGCAGAAGAATTGTTGCAGGTTTTGGGCATGTTGTTCTCCGACACCTTCCAACGTATTGATTTTATTGTAGTTACAATAAACCTTTTGCAATTGACATAGGTTTTCAAGAGGCATTAACGAAGAAACGATGTTGGAATTAACATACAATTCATGCAAATCGGTCAACGCCTGAATACCTTCCAGAGAAGCAATACGGTTGTTGTTAACAAACAACGACTTCAATTGCGGTATTTGTGCAATTAATTTTAAATTGTCAATTCGATGGTGTGTTACAACCAGTATTTCCAATTTGGACAAGGCAACAATTCCGGACAAATCGTCGAGTTCAAAACTCATGTTGGGATACGGAGCACTTGGGCCAACGAAACGCAAAGCCGGGGCGTAATGAATTTGAAGCAGGATGGGCGGCGGCAATTCTTCTTCTGTTGACCTGCGCAAAAAGACTTCGTTGTAGGCTTTTTTCCATGCCGGAGACAGTTTTTTCCACCATTGCTGGTAAAATTCAAACTGAGTGGGTGATGGACCCTGATCATCCTTAGTTTTCATACGGTACAATTTTAATTGTTGGTGGCCATCAAAGGTAAATGGAAAGCCAATACATTTACAGCATGAATTTGAATGAAAACCGCATGCAGACCAAAGCTGAACAAATCGACATTATTTGTGCCTTTATACGTTCACTCGGCATTGTTGCAGAACCAGGTTTGATTTCTTCAACGTCTTTTTTGCCCGGTGTGGAAATAGTAAATGGCACGTTGGTTTACGACGAGGATACGCTGGCATATCCCGGCGATTTGTTGCATGAGGCCGGGCACATTGCATTAATTCCTGCCGAATTCCGCACCAGACTTTCAGGCAATGTTACGGAAAACGGATTTACAGATGGCGGCGAGGAAATCGGGGTTATGTTGTGGACGTATGCGGCCTGTAAAGCCGCCGGAATACCGCCGGAAATAGTATTCCATAGCAATGGATACAAGGGTCAGAGCACATGGCTTTTAAACGAATATGCTTCTGGAAATTACATAGGTTTGCCTTTGTTGCAATGGATGGGCTTGTGCGCCCGGGACCATGAATCTCCGGGGTTCCCGAACATGATCCGTTGGTTGCGCCCGTGATCAGGCGTGCCAGAAAAACACCCCAAAAATTAAAAAAGGTATCCTTTGGCTCTAGCTTAATCCGTGGCTGGAAACGAAGGTTTCTTCAAACAAAATGCCTTTACTCCCGGTTACCATGCAGCGGGTTTGAACTTTCCCTGCTTTCAACATCGATGTGATGGTTACGCTGCCTTCAAGGGTATGGAACTTGTTGGGTGCATCGGTACCCGTTGAAACCGGCAAAAGCAACTTATACAGTGGCACCTGATTGGCGGAAAGGGCATTTGCCGCACGGCAAAGTGCTTCCAACTGGAAACCGTTGAGGGTTTTTTGGTGCTTCCAGGCTCCTGTGCTGTCTCTGTAAAATACAGGGAGCAGCATTTCGGTTGTTCCGGTTGCGGCTGAACGTTGCAGAACTGGGTAAAAGCCGAAATTTTCCTGTATGCCCGCGAAGCAAAAAGGAATGTTTTCGGTTTTAAAATTATGTTGCTCCAAAAAAGCATTTTTTAAAGCAACCTGCCTGGAAAAATTATTGGGCGAAAATTTTGCGGCGGTGCGGTGTTTTACAAACAGCGCAGCGCGCAGGTTTGCCATCCATTGAGCGGTGGATGTTCCCTGGAAAAATGGCGCGGCGGCAAAAGAAGGTTGCATACCGAGGCCGAGGGCGCCCAGGGCAGTGGTTCTGAAAAAAGTGCTTCTTTTCATGGGTAGGTCTTATTAAATTTCCAAAACCCGCAGAACAGCACGACGTGCGTTCAACGGGTTTTGGGTAACACAAAGATATTGATTCTGTTTGTGTATGTAACAATTAATTGCGGCTTGGAAAAATGCCTTCCAGTGCGATGCTGAAGTTGAGGCCCAGGTATGGATTCCGGCTGCCGAAGGGTTGGTTGTTACCTGCCGGAGCCAACGTTGCGGTCACACCGCCCATGGAGCCGTTGGCTGTATTTGCTGCTGCGAAAAAGTTGTTCGCCTGGCCTGCGATGATGTTGCCTGCTGGTTCTTCGGTGGAAGCATTGGCCGTAGTAACCGGAACGTTTACCATTGCTGCATGGGTGTGGGATGGCATGTTGGTTGTCAGCAACGTAACGTTTTCAGTGCCGCTAACTTCGCCCTGGCTGATATCGGAAAGTCCCGGGCCCTGGCCCCTGCCAATCGGCGAGCGTCCCCTTAAATCAGGCAACCCGAAAGTGGTTGTCCCGTTACCGCCATAGGTAGTGCCCAACAGGGAAAAAAGTGCTGTGTTTTGTTGAATAGACAACAACTGCCCCTGGCATAACGCCCATCCATTCGGGGGGAAATTGA
>JADLBE010000025.1 GCA_020847915.1 Saprospiraceae bacterium
ACTTGCCACTGGGAATCGGTAAGTTTTTCAAACTTTAAGCGCATAAACTTATGATTTAGACACTCACAAGTTACGCACCGATTCCCTTTTTTATGCCCTCAGGCAAAATCCAAACATGCTCTTAGTCGACAGTCAACAGTCGACAGTTTGCTTTTACCGGAAAATACCTGAAACGGGCGAAGCCGCCTTTTTCACGGCCCATAAAAAAAGGGGGGTAAAAGCTGCGTAGCAGCCTTTACCCCCCCCTTTTTTTATGGGCAAAATCAGAACATATCGTAATACATCTTCAGCGTCTCGTCTTTTTCCTTAGACTTGATTTCCGTAAGCATGGCGCTGTATTCCTCAGCTTTGGCGCTTTGGTTGTTTTCACGAAGTGCATTGCGAACATCGGCAATTGCCTTGGTTGCACTGAAACGACGCCATTGGCTGGTTTCCGTATTGAGTGCAATGCCCTTCCACGACAACACGCCGGCATCGGTAATTGCCTGGTCGTTCAACCCTACGAGGTAACGCTGGTAGGCATCAAAAAAAGCAAAGGCGCCCAAATAGTCGATTTTCGTCGCGTTTTTTTGGTAAAAATCCAGGTTGGCGCGGTCAGGTTTTTCCGCGAACAATTCGGCAAGCGGAACCACCAGTCCTTCAGAGTTGTCGATTTTCAAATTTTGCGCAGCAATCGCAGCCGCTGCCGGATCCACGGCGCTCAATGCGGTCAAAGCTTGGGTAACCACACTGTATGGCTGGTCGGAAGCAAGACCCTTTTCGTAAAGTTTTGCGTATTGGGCATCTTCCGTTTCCGACAGTTTGGCAATGGCCGTTGCGCGGGTGGAAGGTTGTGGATCGTTTTCTGCCATGGCAGCAAGACGGGCAATTTGTGCCGGATCGGATAGGTCGGCCATTTCCAGTGCGCGTTCACGGATGGCCCAAAACTTATCGTTCAAAGCTGCCGAAACCACGTCTTTCGACAATGGGGACTCTTCCTGTTGAAGTGCTTCGAGGGCTTCCCAACGGTCGCGGAAAAGTGGTGCGTGTTTAAACATAAATGCCCATTCTTCAGGCGTATGGCGGTCGTCTTTTACACAAAGCAGCGACTTGCTGGCATCCACATTAATCAAAGCGGGTTTGGAAGTGGCGCCAAACGTAAAGGTCTGGTTGCGTTTGGTCACCACGATTTGCTGCGTGGTTTTGGCCCCCGATGCATCGTAAACATCTACCTGCAGCGGCAGTTGGAAAATGGGCGCCACGTTTTCACCCGTCTGAGTTTGTTCGATGGTTACACTGGCCGTACGGGCATTGTTGTCCCAGTCGTAACTGATCACAAGGTTGGGGTGACCGGCACCAAAGTACCATTGGTTGAAAAACCAGTTCATGTCGCGGCCGGTCACGTCTTCCACAGCAAGACGGAGTTCGTGGGCTTCCACGTCGGTGTACTGGTTGTCTTTGAGGTAGCGGTTTAAGGAAGCAAAAAAGGCTTCGTCGCCCAAAAGGTCGCGCAACATGTGCAGGGCAGCTCCTCCTTTGTTGTAGGAGTGTGCGTCGAACATGCTTTCCTTGTCTTCATAGCCGAAATGGATAAGTGGGTGACCTCCGTCTGCTGCTGAAAAGATGTAGCCTTGCTGTTCATTGTATTCATGGTAATCGGCGGCATCGCGGCCATACTTATGCTCGAGCCACATGTATTCGGAGTAGTTGGCGAAACCTTCGTTCATGGTCAGGTTGGCCCAGTTCTCGGTGGTCACAAGGTCGCCAAACCAGTGGTGGAACATTTCGTGGGCCACCACTTTTTCGTTGGTGAGGTGGTCATCGAGCAGTTCACGTTTGTTTTTTTGCATGAATTCGCCAAAAATGACTGCCGTTGTGTTTTCCATGGCGCCGCTCACATAGTCGCGTACAACCACCTGGGCGTATTTCGACCACGGGTAGTTGTAGCCCAGTTTGGTGGAAAACAATTCCAGCATTTCGGGCGTGTAGGGATAAATGTCCTTGGCGTAGGCTTCGTATTTGGGCTCCACGTAGTAGGTTAGCTCGATGTCCCGCCATTTGTCTTTCACCACTGCAAATTCGCCAATGGCCATCATAAAGAGGTAAGGGGCGTGTGGCTTGTCCATTTTCCAATAATCGGTACGTGTCCCGTTGGCATTTTTCTTCGACGACACCATCAGGCCGTTCGACAGGGTTTTGTATTTGTCTTCAACAGTGATGTACATCTCCTGGGTGCAACGCTCATTGGGCTTGTCGACTGTGGGGAACCAGTACGAGTTGCTTTCGGTTTCGCCCTGTGTCCATATCTGTCGTGGTTTTTCGGGATCAGCGCCGTCGGCATTGATGAAGTACAGGCCTTTGTCGCCGGTAATGGCGGCACTACCACCGAAGGACTCGCGTTCGTCGGGACGAGCCACATAAGTGATCACCACTTTAAACTCCTCGTTGCGTTTGTAAGTCCGGTCGAGTGTGATGTTGAGTTTTTCATTGTCGTATTTATACGCAAGCGTATCGTTTTTGCCTTCCAGTTTCACCGATTTGATGATGAAATTTTTGGCATCGAGGCTAAGATGATCTGTGGTGTAAAACCAGGGGCTAAGGGTAAGTGTGGCCCGGCCATTGGCGCGTTTTTTGGTCCAATCGAAATCAATTTCGATTTTGGTATGCTTCAGGTCGTGTACAAACGTGTTTGAAGCATTGTAGGGAGCGAGGGTATCGGGCACCGACATGTCTTCGTCGGCCATCACATCCACACCATCCAACATTTCATATTCCATCATTTCTTCCTCTAAGTAGTCGCCCTCTTGTGTTTCTACTATTTCAACATCCGATGGCGGCGGTGGCGGCGTTTCGCCCATTTTTGACCCGGCTTTGGGCGTACAAGCAAAATAGATCACACTTGCGGCGACCAACGCCGGCATTATCAGGTTTTTCATTAAGATGAATGATTTACTGGTTGATTTTGATTTTTTTCAGAATGAAGCGTAGCGTTTGTTCAAAACGTCTTAATCGATGCTAAGTTGGGGTGTCGGGTGCAAAATATTTTCTTTTTTTCGGCCAAAACGTATGTAAAGACCTTGTTTACTTATTTAGCCAATGCAAACAGCTTTGTAGTCTTATTTTGCGTCCGAATTTCAAAACAATCTGCTACTAAACGTTTATGGAAGTAAATTCGTACATCGATCAATTTACAACGCTTGCCTGGCAATACGCCCCAAAAATATTGAGTGCATTGCTGATCCTTGTGATTGGTTTTTGGGTAATTCGCAAATTCAGCCAGGGTTTCAATGCCTTTCTTCGCGCCCGTAAAATCGATGAAAGCCTTAGTCCCTTTTTTGGCACCCTGGTCGACATCAGCATGAAAATAGTGTTGTTGCTTGTTGTAGCCAGCACCGTTGGTATCCAAACCACGTCTTTCATCGCCATTTTTTCTGCCGTCGCTTTCGCCGTCGGATTTGCGCTTCAGGGTAGTCTGGGCAATTTCGCTTCCGGCATACTGGTATTGCTTTTCAGGCCTTACAAAGTTGGCGATCACCTGGTGGTGGCCGACAAAAGTGGTCGAGTCACGGAAATTCAAATTTTCAACACGGTTTTAACCACGCAACAAGGCAAAAAAATCATCATTCCCAACAGTAAAATGACCGAAGGTGCCATCGAAAACATCGCGGAAGAACTTGAGGTTCAGGCAGAAATTTCCCTTTTGGTAAATTCCGATACGCCCCTCGACATCCTGCGTGCAGCTGCCGCAACCATGTCCAAAAACTGTCCGTATACCATCAAAACACGGGAAGGCTCCGTGCAGGTCAACGGTATTTCACGCGACGACATGAAGGTTAACATCGCTTGCTGGACACTGGGCGAACACTACGAGGAAACCATCGCCTGGATGTTCGAAGCCGCCAAAGAGGAATTTGAAGTTCGCGGTATCGAATTGGCTAAGGAAAGAAGGAAAGATATGGCAGGTTAGTCGGTTGGTCGGTTGGTCGGTTGGTCGGTTGGTCGGTTGGTCGGTTGGTCGGTTGGTTGGTTGGTCGGTTGGTCGGTTGGTCGGTTGGTCGGTTGGTCGGTTGGTCGGTTGGTCGGTTAGTCGGTTTGTCGGTTGGTCGGTTGGTCGGTTTGGAAAAATAAAAGAGTCACTTGATCCATTCATTGAACCAAGTGACTCTTTTCAGACTAACCGACCAGCCGACTAACCGACCAGCCGACTAACCGACCAACCGACTACTTTATTACTTGCCGCGGAGTGCGCGTGGGATTTCGATCGATGCGATGGGAACAGCAGCGTTGTTGGTGATTTCAACACCTTCCTGTACCTGGATGTCGCGAACACGAATGGTCGAACCGAGTTCCATGGTGGACACGTCGGCATTAACCTCGTCAACAACGGCTTCCGGCGTGGTAAGGATGTTGATCGAACGGAGTTTCGGAAGCAACTTGCCGCCGGCTTTTACACCAGGAGCCGAACCGACCAGACGAATCGGAACAGTAGCTTTGAATTTAACACCGGGAACCAGCTCCAGGAAATCCATGTGGATAACCTCGTCGGTCACAGGGTGAAACTGTACGTCTTTGAGGATACACTTGTGCATCTTGCCGTCGATCGTCAACTCCGCAATGCGGAATTTCGACGTGTACACCAGTGAACGGTAGTCAGCAGTGCTCACCGTGAAGTGCGTGGCGTCGCCGCCTCCGCTCTTGTACATCACAGCCGGAGCCATGCCCTGGCGACGAGTTCTGCGGGCACCTTCTTTGCCCGAACCTTCTTTCTTATGACCTTGAATGGCAATGATTTCCATCTTATTTTGCTCTTAAATTTAAACCTTTTTCGAAAAGCGCCCGCAAAGGTAAGGAAAGCCCGTCGAATTTTCCAAACTGGAAAGACAATCTTTTCCAAAAAAAGCGGAAAAAGATCAATGACGAACCATCCACAAGGTAACACCGTCGCTGTTCCGGCGCATTTTGTTCACCAGCCCCCTGTTTTCCATACTCTGAAGCATGTTTTCCACGGTGGAGACATCCATGCCAGCCTCCCTGGCCAACACATCGACGGTGCGAAAACTCCGGCGCCCGTGTTGCATGTTCCACAGCAATTTTTCTTCTGGTGAAAGTTGCGGCGCCGGAGTGGCATCACGACTGAAAGCCTCCAGCCCATCATCATCAACCGCACTGCCGGTTTTTAAACTTTCAAGCGGCTCAGCTGCTCCCTGATCATCGGAATTTACATCCACCAGGGCATCGGTGGTTTGCACCAGTTCGGCCTGCGTTTGTTTCATTTCCTCCACCTCGCGCAATACCTTATCGGCGATCGACGTGAGAAAACGGGACGAAAATATGGCGGCAATGGTGCAAAAACCAAAAAAAACCAGGCACGACACCACCTGATTTTCGGAATCCGTTTTTAAACAATCGTTTACCAGGTCGCTGGAAACGGTTTGTAAAAACAAAGGCACTACGGCGGCGGCGGCCACACCAACCACCACACTTTTCCAAAAATCGCCCTTGAGCCAGCCCGGCTGGGTGCGGTTCATAAAATAGTTGGCAAGTCCCCCCAACACACCACCACCGGCGATGAGCAGGATGAGCATAACGACGTTGTTCATAAGGTTCAATGTTGATTCAATGCAAAGAAAACATTTCTTCCTTTAGTCCTGATAAAAAAAGGCCCGGAGCAACTTTCGTCGTCCGGGCATGTAGTCAAATTCCTAACCTTTAAACTACAAATTCTTGTTGAAGTATTTTTAAACGGCAGTATAAGCCGCTCTTATCGAATGAAATAAGCCAGGGAAAGACCGAATTTTGTACCGTAGGTAGCCGATTCGGCGATGTACTCAGTTCCTTTGAAATTCTGCGTTCTTTGGTAAACCGGATTGAGGATGTTTTGTGCGGAAAAACCTACGCGGTAGTGGTCGAAGAATGTTTTGCTGATGTTGAAATTCAACAAAGGCACCGGAGCTTCGTACACGTCGGGCGTTGCGGCCAGCGAAATGTTGTACAGGCGGCTTCCCGAAATGTTGAACGAAACGGAAGATTCCCAACCGCGTTCGGGATTGATGTACGACAAAGCGGCGTTGACGATGAAAGGCGACTGGCTTTGAAACGGACGTGTGGTGAGATCATAGGTAGAATCGACACCCAACGAAGAGTTCAGCTCATCCTGTGGAATTTTGTATTCCGAATGGATGAATGCCACGTTGGTGCTCAGGAACATGTTTTGCATAAACTTGCCGCCGATGAAGGCCAGGTTTTTACGCACTTCGAATTCGGCGCCATAAATCATGGCTTCGTCGATGTTGGTGTAACCCAACGTTGGGATGGTTGCACTTGGGTCGAATCGGCGCAGGATCGGATCTTCAAAACGTTTGTAAAACACACTCACGGCAATCAGCTCGCCAAAGTTAGGATACACTTCGTAACGCAGGTCATAGTTCTGGATGAGGGTACGCGTCAAGTCGGGATTACCCACGTTGAAAAAGCCGTTTTTGGTATCGAACTGGGCGAATGGTGCAAGTTCGCGCATGTTCGGACGGGCAAGGGTTTGTGTTGCGGCAAAACGGAGGTTGGATTTTTCCGTCAGGGTGTAAATGAGGCTGCCCGAATAAAGTGGGTCGGTGATGTCAATTTTTGATGCTTGTATGGACGTGTCTTTACTAACCACAAGCATGTCGGTGCTTTCCATACGTACGCCTGCGATAAGTTTCAAACGTGGCAACACGTTGTAGATGCCCATGAGGTAAGCAGCGGCGATGGTCTGGTCGCCATCGTAAAAGTTGCGGTTGTTTACCTGGTTTACGTAGTAATAACCGATATCGTAACGGCGCACCGAATCGGGATACTGTTCGAAATAGGTCGTATCCACCACACCAAAGTTGTCGTAGCTGAAAAACCCTTCGAAATCACCCTGGTATTGGTTGAAATAGATGTCGGAAGGCACGCCGCCATGACGCTGGTGGGAAAACTGGTATTCGCTGAAGCCACGTTGCAGGTTGGAATACATGCCGCCAAATTTGATGGCATTGGTGCTGGAAGCATTTCCCTGGCGCAGGAAAGGCACGGTAATGTCTACTTTGCCTTCGTAACCTTTGTCGTTCAATTCACGGAAAAAGTGGAAAGGCGGACGGAACTCGGCATCATTGATGGCGTAGGTATTGTTGCCGTCGTCGTCGATGTAGTTCAGGTAAGCAAAGTAACGGGTATCGGGTTCCTGCTGCGAAGAGTTGTTGATCGATCCGCTCCAGTCGATTTCCACGCCGCCAAACTCAGGCATCACGTGACGGCCGGAGAGCTGGTACGATGTATACTGGCGACGGATGAATTCCATCGAGTTGGTGAGGAAAGTAGCGCCGGGTGTTGATACCTGACCGGCGAACGAGCCTTCCTGGGTGCGTCCGATGATTTCGGCGTCGTTGTTGTAAATGAGGTTAAACGTGAGGCCGTGGTTGTTGCCCAGTTTGTACGACAGGTTAAAAAGTCCTCCAAGGTGGGGCGTTTCCACACTTTTGGATTCACGCAGTTTTTGGTAACCAAAAAGGGTTTGCGGGTCGGAGGTTACGTACGTATTAACAACACCGTTGTCGTAATGGAGGAATTCGCGTGAGTAGTTTACACCGAAGCTGTAACCGAGGGTATTGCCGAAAACACGTTTGTTGTCGCCCAGGGAAAAAGTAAATCCATGATTAACAGGCGTGTTTTTCTGCGTTGGGGTAAACACATTGCTGAGCTCGCGCGACGATTGGTTCATCAACTGGCGCAGGTCGTTGTTGTCAGCTTTCGGGTTGCGCGCATCCAGGTAGGCATTTTGCGTAAGCTGGTTGCGGTTGTTTTCGTCTTTGAGGATATCCGGAAGCGCGCGGCCGCCGTCGTCGTAACCCAACCAGTCGAGGTCGCCTGCGTCGGAACCGTGTCCAAGGAAGTTGTTGATGCCTGAGGCCTGGGTGTTGAACGAAGAGTTCAATCCGAAGTAGATGTTGAATTTGTCGGGAAACGACTTGGTGGTCACGTTCACCAAACCACCCGAAAAGTTGCCGGGTTGGTCGGGCGTAAAGGTTTTGAGTGTCACGATGTTTTCAATCATCTGCGACGGGATAAGGTCGAGGCTCGAACTGTTGCGGTAAGGATCGGTGCTCGGCATGGTGATGCCGTTGAGCTGCGATACCGAGTAGCGGTCGCCCAAACCACGCATAACGATGTATTTTCCACCTTCAACCACAGCGCCGGTAACCTGTTTCATGGCATCGGCGGCGTTGGTAACACCGGTGCGGCCGATTTGCTGCGAAGAAATACCGTCCTGAATGGACAACGATTTGCGTTGCAGGGCGATGAGCGAAGCGTCGGTGTTGCGCACGGTAGTGGCCGTGATGACGACTTCGGTGATGGTTTGGTCGGCCGTTTCAAGGGCAACGTCGAGGGTGTTGGTTGCTCCGGCTTTGCATTCAAAACCTTCGATCACCTGTTCGCGGTACGACGTGTAGGAAATGGTAACGGTATAGGTGCCGGGTTCTACTTCAAACACGAAGTTGCCGTCGTAATCGGTAACGGCGCCTTTGGAAACGGGACCTACTGCTTTAACGGCGGCTCCGATGAGCGATTCGCCGCTTACTTTGTCGACAATTTTACCGGCAACGACGGTTTTTTGAGCCTGCGCTTGCAGGGAAAAGAAAGAAAGGAGGAATACAATAAATGTAGCTGACAGAATACTGTGCTGTCTCATGGTTAGGAAAATGTAGTAGTTCAAAGATGTAAAGCAGCAGGCCCCTTTCGGACCTGCTGCTTTAGGTCAGGCTATGCGATGATTATTCAACAATGAGTTTCTTAGTCGTAATCTTACCCGACTCGGTGCGGAACTTGATGATGTACATGCCGGTGGTCAGGGCGCCGATTTCAACCTGGTTCAAACCCTGGTTGAGGTTCAGTTGCTGAGCCACGAGGCGGCCGCTCATGTCGAAGATTTCGATATTTACGTTTTCTTCGAAGTTGGAAGCCACCGTGAAGGTGCCGTGTGCAGGGTTGGGGAAAATGTTGAACACGTTCGACAGGTTGTTGTCGATGTTTTCGGTACCTGTTACACAGTTTGCGCCTGGGGTGTTTACAAGGTGGCCGTTGCGTGCAAGGGCCGACCATTCGCGGAGCCACATTTGGTCCCAGCAATCGCCGAAAGCGCCTTTGAAGTTGGAAGCCGAAAAGAACGGATCGCCAACGGGCAGGGCAGCTGCGGGTGTAGTGTATGCTGCGGAACCGAGTTTTGTACGCGGGTCGAGCTGGTTGTCCTGATCGCGGCTAACGCTTACGATTTGCGGGTCGTTGATCAGGTTGTTGTTGGTCGTAAGGTGGGTAGCCAGGAAAGCAGCAGTTGCATCGTCCGGGTTGTTGGAGCTTGACGTAACGCGAATGATGCCGTCGTTGTTGATGGTTTGGGCGCTTCCGCTTCCCCAGAACAAGTTGCTGAGAATTTTCAGCTCGCCGTTTTGAAGTTTGGTATAAGCGTCGTTGGCTGGAGCGGCTTTGTCCTGTACTTCAAGTACTTTATTTTTTTGTTCGGCTACAATCGAGTTGGCTACGATACCTGCCGTGCCTGCGCGGAACAACCAGCCCAGTGGGTTGGCGGCTGCGGCTCCGGGACCCGAACCGATGTGTGTCCAGTTGTAAACTGTTGGGTTGGAATATTGGGTAGCGTCGTCGGGCGTGCTGCCGTCGAGTTCACCACCGAGGTCGGCCACGTCTTCACGTTGGATCGAGAACCAGAACTGGCCTTTACCGGTGTAAACTTCGTCCCAGTCGTAGCTGTCGTCTTCAGCCCATGCCACGGAGGCGTATTTCAGTTCGGGAGCGCCACCGAAAAATTCGATGCCGTCGTCGGAGCTGGCATAAATTTCTACGTATTCGAGCGTTGTGCCGCTGCCCACACCGGCGAGGGTGAGGCCGTTGAGTTCGTTGCCCGATTGGAAAGCGCGACCGCAGTGGCGGATCGAAACGTAGCGAAGTACACCCGAGTTGTCGGCATTGTTGTTGCCGCCGTAAATACCGCGTGCTTCGTTGGGGTCGATGCCTTCAACAATAGCCGTTGGGTTGCCGTTTTTCTGCGTGATGCCGCGACCGAGGATGGCCACACCACCCCAGAGGGAGTTGTCTTTCGGACCGAGATCCAATGGATCGTTTACATCGTCGGCTTCAGCCGTGAACGTGATTGGATCTGCTTGTGTGCCGTTGGCGAAAATTTTACCGCCACGTGCTACGATGAGGGCCGATGGAGCGCCTACCGTTTGGTTGGAAGTAAATTTAACGACCGTACCAGCTTCAATATTCAGCGTCGCACAGCTGTCAACAAACAGCAGACCGTCAACGATGTACGTTTTGTCTTTGGTAAAAGTTACTGTTTCGCAAGGTTGAACAGTAGCGTCGTTTACAAACACCACGGTACCACCGTCGTCGAGTTTTTTCAGGTGCTCGTTACGGTCGAGTGCCGTCCAGCCACGTGCCCACATTTGGCCGGCGAAAGGACCGAAGGCACCTTTATAATTTACTTTATCAAAAAAGGCATCGTTGGGGTAAGCGGCCAAACCGGTCGTTACGGCGGTGTTGCCGGCTGGACGTGGGTCGAGCTGCTGGTTTTGTTCACGGCTGATGCTTTGAATTTCAGGATTGTCAACAGCGTTTGTGTTGGTCGTGAGGTGGGTCGCCAACGCCGAAGCTGTTGCATCGTCGGGTGTACCCGATGTTACACGGATGACACCGTTGTTGTCGATGGTGGAAGCCGATCCCTGGCCCCAGAACAGGTTGCTCTGGATTTTGAGTTCGCCGTTAAGCAGTTTGGCATAGGCATCGTTGGCAGGAGCAGCTTTGTCCTGAACTTCGATGACTTTGTTTTTTTGTGCAGCAACAATCGAGTTGGCAACAACACCTGCCGTGCCGGCGCGGAACAACCATCCAAGTGGGTTGGCGGCAGCTGCGCCCGGACCCGAACCGATGTGTGTCCAGTTGTATACTACCGGGTTGGAATATGGCGTAGCGTCGTCGGGCGTGGAACCGTCGAGTTCGCCACCAAGGTCGGCAACGTCATCGCGTTGGATCGAGAACCAGAATTGGCCTTTACCGGTGTATACTTCGTCCCAGTCGTAGCTATCGTCCTCAGCCCAGGCCACAATGGCGTGTTTGAGTTCTGGAGCACCGCCGAAAAATTCGATGCCGTCGTCGGAGCTGGCATAAATCTCAATGAAGTCGAGTTCGGTGCCGCTGCCTACACCAGCAAGGGTGAGACCGTTAAGTTCGTTGCCCGATTGGAATGCGCGACCGCAGTGGCGGATGGAAACGTAGCGCAGAATGCCGGAATCATCGTTGTTGTTGGTGCCACCGTAAACCGCACGGGCTTCGTTGGGATCAACACCTTCAAGAACACCGAAAGGGTTGCCGTTTTTCCAGGTAACGGCGCTGCCCAGGATGGCTACACCTCCCCACAGGCTGTTGTCTTTCGGCCCCAGATCGAGCGGGTCATTCACATCGTCCGCTTCGGCGGTGAATATGATGGGCTCGGCAGCAGTACCGACGGCGTAAATTTTACCGCCATTGGCTACAATGAGTGCAGAAGGAGCGCCTACTGTTTGGTTGGAGGTGAATTTCACCACCGTACCGGCTTCGATGTTAAGCGTTGCCGTGGAGTCAACGAACACAAGTCCGTCAAGCAGGTAAACATTGTTTTTGGTCCAGTTGACCGTTTGGCCAGGAAGGATGTCAGCATCGGTGATGTTGACCACCGTTTGGGCGCTGAGTTGGACAAAACCCAACATTCCTAAAAGAATCAGGTAAAAAACCTTGTTCATAATTTTATGCGTTTGTTGATGTGGATTGACCTGTTGAAGAAGCATTCGTTGTTTTTCGGTCTGTCTTCATGTGTCGTTTTACCGACGTTTTCACACTGCAAAAGTCCAGCGATCGGGCGTCAGGGCAGGTCAAAACCAGTTTAAGTCTGGGTTAAGTTTGGAAAGCCGTTGAGGTACATCGTTGAAACCCAACACAAACGGGCACAACGCCCTGATGGGGGTTGTGCCCGTTTGTGTTAAAATGCTGTTTTCCAGCATCTTAAAATTCAGAACAGGTTTGTTGTTCTTTACTGTTGGTTGGGTATTGTTTATGTCCCTGTGTTGCATTCCGGTGTTTGTTCCTTAATTATGGCACAAAGGTCCGGTTGCAGTGTTAACTCAAAGGAAAGCGTAGTTTAAGTAAAGGTTAATTTCTTGTGCAGAAAACTTAACATTGGGGTTGGAGCACTAAGTTTATAGACCTGGAAAGTCTCGCGCGCGCGTAGGCACCCAAAGCAAGCGTTGCGGGGCACTAAGTCTATAGACCTGCCAAGTTTTAAGACCTGCTAAGTTTTAAGACTTGGCAGGTCTTAAAACTTGGCAGGTCTCGCATTTAGCCCTAAAGCGTCTTGAGGTACTCCAGCAATGCCTTCCGCTCCTCCACCGTCAACCGGTCCCCGAACGTATGCCCGTAGTTGCCGTAGCCCGGCAAGGTGGTATCGTACGTTTCGCTGTCGGTTTTATGGGTTTTGACTTCATATTTCCAGCCCAGTTTTGCAGGATCGTAATCGCTGTTGTTGAATGAGCGTTTCCAGTAAGTAGGCCGCTGCGGACTGTTCAGCAAATCTTCCAGCGTGGGTACGGAGGCGTTGTGCAGGTATGGCGCTGAGGCCCATATACCGTCGAGTGGCGGCGCCACGTAGCCGTGGTTGGGCAACAGCCGTGCAGAAGAGGGCTCTTCGGCGAACCAGCTTTGGTTGTACCAGTTGTGGTATTCCGGGTATTTGGGGTACAAAAGCGCCAGGGTTGAATCGGTTTTCACCACCTTCAGGTCGATCAGCAGGTTGGGGTACGTTTCCGTTTCGCCGTAGGTGCCGTGGCATTTGCTGCATTTTTCATCAAAAACGACCTTTCCGGCCGCTACGAGTTGTTCGTCCACGGGAAATGGATATTTCGGCGGCTCGAGGGTACGAATCCAGGCCATCACGTCGGAAAACCGTTCGTCGATGTGGCGTGCTTCGCTGCTGTCGCGCATGGTAAGGATGCCGGAAGCCATGGAAAGACGTGCAAAATCGCCCCGGCCCAGTCCGTTGTAATACAGGGCGTTTTTCTTTTTCATCAGCCACCAGGCGGGCACGTCGGTGGGCACCACATCGGTGGGAATATCGTATTTCGCCTTTTCAATCCAACTCAGGTCGGTGGCGTCGCGGTGTGCGGCCAACACGGCGAACACCTTGTCTGCCGGATTCACGCCGCGCACTTCCGTCACGATGTGTTTGCGCAGGGCTTCGTAAGCGCGCGACGCGGGTTCAAAACCCAGCCATTCGGGGGAGTGTGCGCCGTAGCGCAATTTTACCACCGACCCTGCCCAGCCCATGCCTTTGCCTTTGTCGGTAAAATCGTTGGTGTTGTTGCCGAGCCCTACGATAAGTTTGCCGTTCAGGTATTCGGCGTGGCAGGTGAGACAGGTGGGGGCCACTACTTTGGCGCCATCGGCGGTGGTCACGGCGTTGTAGGCAAAAGGAATGCCCCGGTTGTCGCCCGTGCGCCCCAGGTCGTCCACCTTTTTTGCGTTGATGGTTTTTCGAAAAAGTTCCAGCGGCGGACCAGCGTTTACATAGTCGCCATAAATAAGGTATTCGTACCCGCGCACCGGATCGCCGTCGCGCTGCGGGAACGGTTCAAGGAAGGTAGCGCCTTTGGGAAGTTCGGGCGGCCATTGGGCGGCGAGGGCAAAGAAAAGCGCAAGAAGGGCAATGATGGGTTTCATGCGAGGGATAACGCATGAGGTGGGGGAAATGTTGATGTGGGGTAAGGCCAGGCGAAGTTTGGCGGCGCGGCGTGGGGGGAAAAGAATATGGACAACAGTCGGAAAGATAAATATTGACATTTTTAGAAAATATTTTTATCAAACAAAATATTTTATTATTTTTGTAATTCACTAAACGTAAAGTTTTATGACAGCAGTTGTAGGTATTTTAAATAAGGAAGCCGTAGCATTAGCTGCGGATAGTGCTGTAACCATTGGAGGATCGAACGGTCGTAAGATCCTCAATCATGCCAATAAGGTCTACCGGATTTCAAACCGAGTGCCAATTGGTCTTATGTTATATAACAACGCCAACCTTATGGGTACTCCGTGGGAGGTCATAATTAAAATTTTTCGTGAAGAGACTCAAATGGAGGTTTTGCCTTCAGTTTCAGACTATGTTGAACTATTTATTTCATTTTTAAGAAAAAAACAGTTCTTCACAAATGAAGATATACAAAATCGAATGCTAACAGATTTTATGAAACGCGTCTTTGAGGTGATAAATCAACATGCGTTCAACAATTTACGGAATAATAATCCTCATAAAATTGATAATCAATTATTTAAACATCAAATTGAATTACTGATAGATGGCATGCACGATACATTGATATCTGATTTCGAATCATCAATTTCAGATTTTCAAGATTTGAGTAAAGAAAATTTTTTGGGCTCTACCAAGGAAATATGGGACCATTCCTACCAAGCAATCTACTCGAATAATGGATTTGTTATCGAGGAAAGTCGTGTAGATAAACTAAAAGATATAATATATGTTTACTTAAGGAATCCACAGCATTCTAGCAAATTCAGTCATTTTACAGGCTTGGTTTTTGCAGGTTACGGCCAAGACGAAATCTTTCCTGTACTCATACCTATTCAAGTTTCTTTTGCTTGGAATGACAGACTCAGATATTTTATAGAAGTAGAAAATAAAGCAATCATATCTGCAGATATGTATAGCGCTATACGTCCTTTTGCACAGACAGATGTAATCAATACCATTCTAGCGGGTATTGATCCCCTCCTTCACAACTTTTACCACGATAATTTAGGCAGCTTTCTACAAAAATACAACTCACTGATTTTAAATACCTTGGGCCCAGGAAGTGAGGCAACAGCCGAACGCATTAAAAATATTGACATAAATACCGTACTTAAGCAACTTTCTGAAGATGCTGCAAGTTTCCAGAGACAAAACTATATCAATCCACTTATGGATGCGGTATCGACCCTTTCTAAAGATGATCTTGCCGAAATGGCAGAAAGCCTTATATATTTGACTTATCTAAAAAGGCGCATTACATTTGCAGAAGAAAGTGTAGGAGGTCCGGTTGATGTCGCCATCATCTCTAAAGGCGACGGTTTCATTTGGAAAAAGCGGAAACACTACTTCAAACCGGAGCTAAACCCACACTTTTTCTCCAAGTACCAAAGGTGAATCAACAAAACGCAACACATGGAAATCTTTGATCTGAACAATCAAAACTCCCTAAACCTACCTCCCGGCGTCTCTATCCTTTCCCTTTTTGCCAAACCAACCGACAAACCGCGCAAAATTGAACCATGGATGGATTTGGAAACAGTAGTTGATATTGTTACCGACCGTATGATTGAAGTGGTAAAAAAGGATCTTGCCAAACCAATTGAGCCTAGAGAAATCGAAGAATACGAACCCGCCTAGGCAATTTATTTCAATAAAAAACGCCTTGAAATGCAGATTTCAAGGCGTTTTTTATTAAGTCACGCCCTCACCCCACCCGGATA
>JADLBE010000026.1 GCA_020847915.1 Saprospiraceae bacterium
CTTTAAACTTTGAACTTTAAACTCAATTGTACCTTTGCAGCATGAACAGAAGCACCCTCATCGCCGAAATAAACCGCAAAAAGTCCTTTCTCTGCGTCGGTCTCGACACCGAGATCAGCAAAATACCTGCGCACCTCAAAGACACCGACGATCCGGTGTTTGAGTTCAACAAAGCAATCATCGATGCGACGCGCGACCTGTGTGTGTCGTACAAGCCCAACCTGGCATTTTACGAAGCTTTGGGCGCCGATGGCTGGCGCAGTTTGGAAAAAACCGTGGCCTACATCGGCGACAGTCATTTTGTGATCGCCGATGCCAAACGCGGCGACATCGGCAATACTTCACGCCTTTACGCCGAAGCTTTTTTCAACCGCATGGGCGCCGACGCGGTGACCGTGGCGCCATACATGGGCGAAGACAGCGTGACACCGTTTATGGGTTTTCCCGACAAATGGGTGATTCTGCTCGCGCTTACCTCCAACAAAGGCAGCGCCGATTTTCAGTTGACGCAGCAGAGCGACAACCACGAGAAATTTTTTGAAAAAGTCCTGCGCCGTTCGCAGGTGTGGGGAAGCATCGGCAACCTCATGTATGTGGTGGGCGCCACCCACCCGGAAGCTTTCAAACGGGTGCGTGAAATTGTGCCCGAACACTTCCTGCTCGTGCCCGGCGTGGGCGCGCAGGGAGGCGATTTGGCCTCCATTTGCAAATACGGTTTGAACCAGGATTGCGGCTTGCTGGTGAACTCTTCACGCGGCATCATTTACGCTTCCAACGGATTGGGTTTTGCAGAGCGGGCAAGGGAGGAAGCGGAGAAGTTGCAGAAGGAGATGGCGGGGTTGTTGTAAGGAGTCAAAGATATTCAAGCATTTTAGAAAATACTTGAATATCTTTGCGACATGAAAAAAAGAGACTTCAAAGACAGCTTGTACGAAGGCATCGCGGGCATAACCAAAGCGTTTTCAAACGCCAACCGTCTTGAAATCATTGATTTATTGGCCAATGGTGAAAAAACGGTGGAACAAATCGCCCTGCAGACGGCCATTTCCATCAGCAATGCTTCCCAGCATCTGAAGGCGTTAAAAACCTCACGTTTGGTAAAAAGTCGGCGCGACGGACAATTCATCTGGTATTCGCTCAACGGCGTAAAGGTGATGTCCGCATGGCAGGCGCTCCGTGATTTGGCCATGGAGCATGCGCCCGACGTACAAAACACCCTTCAACAATTCCGGGTTTCCCTCGGCAATGCACAAAGCGTTTCGTTCCAGCGTGAATACGACAACACCAGCGTTTTTTTCCTTGATGTACGTCCCGTTGATGAATTTGCCGCAGGCCACCTGCCCAATGCACAATCCATTCCGGTCGACGAACTGCCTTCCCGAATGGCCGAGTTGCCGCGCGACAAAACCATCATCACGTATTGCCGCGGACCTTTTTGTTCGCTTGCCGACGAAGCCGTTCAACTGCTGATTGCCAACGGATTTAAAGCAATGCGCCTGGAAGAAGGATTTTTGGATCTTACTTTATTGTCCCGTTCATGAAAACCCTTTCTGAAAAAACGGTACAGCTCGGACTGCGCAACAACTGGCGCCAATTCACTTTGCTCGTCATCATCAATGCGTTCGTTGGCGGCATGGTGGGCATGGAGCGAAGCATTCTGCCACAAATTGCTGAAGTGGAATTTGGTGTAGCCGCCAAAACGGCGATGTTGTCGTTCATCGTCGCTTTTGGTATTTCCAAAGCCCTGGCCAATCTGGGAACCGGTGTACTTGCCGGCAAGCTGGGGCGTAAAAACCTGCTGCTGCTCGGTTGGCTTTTGGGCATGCCCGTGCCTTTTATCCTGATGTTTGCACCCACGTGGGAATGGGTTGTAGCTGCTAACTTGCTGTTGGGTGTACACCAGGGCTTCGCGTGGTCTACCACCGTGGTGATGAAAATAGACCTGACCGGTGAAAAGGACCGGGGCCTGGCCATGGGTTTGAACGAGTTTGCCGGTTACATCGCCGTTGCGGCGGCAGCTTTTGCAAGTGCATGGATAGCAGGAGCCTACGGATTGCGCCCCTACCCTTTTTACCTCGGCGTGGCTTTTTCCATTGCAGGCATATTGGCGACGTGGATTTTGTTGAAGGATACCCATGCACACGTCGCAGCAGAGGCTGCCAAAAGCACGGCGTCCAGACTGGGTAATATTTTTAAAGACACTTCCTGGAGGAACCGGAATTTGGGTGCGGTGACCATGACCGGATTGGTGAACAACCTCAACGACGGCATGGTGTGGGGCCTGCTCCCGTTGTTCCTTACCATGAACGGCATGACCCTGCAGCAAACCGGTATACTCGCCGCTGTGTATCCGGCGGTTTGGGGTTTCGGACAGTTGTTTTCGGGCCGCTTGTCCGATTTTATTTGCAAAAAGGACCTTTTGCTTTGGGGTATGTTGTTGCAGGGAGCGGCGCTGCTCGGCCTTGCGACCATGCACGGCTTTTGGATGTACGCCGCCTGGCTGGCCTTGCTCGGTTGGGGAACGGCCATGGTTTACCCAACTTTTTTGGCGTCCATCGCGGAAAATACACACCCGCACGACCGCGCCAAAAGTTTGGGTGTATTCCGTTTTTGGCGCGACATGGGTTATGCCATCGGCGCTTTGCTCACGGGTATACTCGCCGATACTTTTGGCATAGTCACCAGCATAGTTTTTGTAGCCATCCTGACCATACTTACCGGTTTGGGCGCCGATTACAGGATGCGGTGTAAAACCGGAAATCCGGGTTTGTGGCAGTGGATGTTTC
>JADLBE010000027.1 GCA_020847915.1 Saprospiraceae bacterium
CTTCCCCGTATCTGTCCTTGCGGGCTGTAACACGGAAAATGTCATTGCCGTACATCCAAACCACAGCGTTGCCGCTGCATGTAGGACAATCGCGGTGGGCGTCCATCGGATTAAGGAACCAAACGCGGCTTTTGAAACGGAACGTGCGGTCGGTAAGTGCACCTACGGGGCACACGTCGATCACGTTTCCGGAAAATTCATTGTCGATGGCTTTTTCAATAAACGTGCTGATCTCAGCGTGGTCGCCGCGACCAAGGATGCCATGTACACGTTCGTTGGTAAGCTGGTTGGCCACATAAACACAACGGTAGCAAAGGATGCAACGCGTCATGTGCAGTTTGACGTAAGGACCGATGTCGATTTTTTCAAACGTACGGCGCTCGAATTCGAAACGGGTCTTTTCGGAGCCATGCTCGAAGGCAAGATCCTGCAGGTGGCATTCGCCTGCCTGGTCGCAAATGGGACAATCGAGCGGGTGGTTGAGCAACAAAAATTCCACCACACCTGCACGGGCGCTGAGCACTTCAGGACTGGTAATGTTGGATACTTCCATACCGTCCATCACCGTCGTTTGGCAACTGGTTACCAGTTTGGGCATGGGCCTGGGGTCTTTTTCCGAGCCTTTGGTCACTTTTACCATGCAGGTACGGCATTTACCGCCCGAACCCTTAAGGCTCGAATAGTAACACATGGCGGGTGGTACGATGTCGCCACCAATCATGCGGGCTGCCTGGAGGATGGTGGTGCCATCGGGCACTTCCACTTCGATTCCGTCTATTTTTACTTTTGCCATTGTTTAAACTGTTGCTACCGGTTCGGTAATAAGTCCATAGTTCCGCTCCATACACGCTTTCGGTTCGTTCACGTGCCATTCAAATTCCTCGCGGAAGTGGCGTACGGCTGCGGCCACAGGCCATGCAGCGGCATCGCCGAGCGGACAAATGGTGTTGCCTTCAATTTTTTTGGAAATGTCGACCAGCATGTCGATGTCCGACAGTTTGCCCTGGCCGTTTTCAAGCCTCCACAATACTTTTTCCAACCAGGCTGTTCCTTCGCGGCAGGGCGAACACTGGCCGCAGGATTCGTGGTGGTAAAACCGGGAGAAATTCCAGGTATTGCGCACGATGCACTGGTCTTCGTCGTATACGATGAAACCGCCCGAACCCAGCATGGTGCCGGATACAAAACCGCCGTCGGCCAAACTTTCGTAGGTCATTACACGCGATTCGCCGGCTGCCGTTTTGGTGATCAAAAAGTGGGGCAGGATGGGCACCGACGAGCCGCCGGCCACAAGGGCTTTGAGCTTTTTGCCGTTTTTGATGCCGCCGCAGTACTGGTCGGAGTACAAAAACTCCTCAACCGGCACGCCCAATTCTATTTCATACACGCCTGGTTTGTTGATGTTTCCACAAGCGCTGATGAGTTTGGTGCCGGTACTTCTTCCAATGCCGATTTTGGCGTATTCTTCACCACCGTCGTTGATGATCGGTACGACAGCTGCGATGGTTTCCACGTTGTTCACCACCGTCGGACTTTGCCACAGGCCTTTGACGGCAGGGAACGGTGGTTTTACACGTGGATTGCCACGTTTGCCTTCGAGACTTTCGATGAGGGCTGTTTCTTCGCCACAGATGTATGCGCCTGCACCAGGGCTAACGTAGAGATCGAGGTTGTAACCCGTTCCAAGAATGTTTTTGCCCAGCCAGCCGGCAGCATACGCTTCAGCGATGGCTCGTTCGAGGATACGAACGATCCAGGAATACTCACCGCGGATGTAGATGTACGACGTGTTGGCGCCCAGGGCGAAACTCGACGTAATCATACCTTCGATGAGCAGGTGTGGAATTTTTTCCATCAGGAAACGGTCCTTGAAAGTTCCCGGTTCCGATTCGTCGGCGTTGCACAGCAGGTAGCGGGGCACACCTTCGGGTTTGGCCAGGAACGACCATTTCATACCGGTGGGGAAACCTGCGCCGCCGCGGCCGCGCAAGCCTGATTTTTTCACTTCTTCCACCACTTCGTCGGGCGTCATGCTTTTAAGCGCCTTCTCAACCGAACGGTAACCGCCGTTTTTGCGGTACACCTCGTAAGATTGGATGCCTTCAACGTGGGCGTTTGCCAGGAGAACTTTTCTGCTCATGGTGTATGTTATTCGACTTCTTTGTCAAACTCTTTTTGCAGGTCGGCTTTGAGGTGCGAGGGTTCGACCACGACGCCGTTGAATTCAGTATTGGGAAAAACAGCGACAAGAAGTTTGTCTTCTTCCATTTCATCGAGCCATTCCATCAATTCGTTCACATCCAGGGCTTCGACGTTGTATTCTTCGAATTCTGCTGCAATACGGAAAGCTTCGGCATATTCGGCGCCCGGGAAAAGTGGAATGATGTCGGCATCATCATTGTCGTCGCCGAGCAGGGCCCAGCCTTCTTCGTCCGACAAGCCGTACACGACTTCCGATTTTACAACCTCCCTGATGAATAGGCTGTACCGTTTTTCACCCGGTTTTTTAAAAACGCTGTTTATTTCGTCCTGTGTCATGGTAAATATTTGAATGGCTGCGCTGGACTCAGTGCATGCGCCAGGTTCCTTTGTTGATGTTTCCTGCGCGGCAATTGTCGATAAACTGGTCGATTTTAGCTTCGGTCAGGTGTTCATGGTAAAACTCGCCCACTTGCATCATGGGAGCATAGCCGCAAGCGCCAAGACATTCCACTTCCTTGATGGTAAACATGCCATCCTGGGTGGTTTCTCCTGTTCGAATACCGAGTTTTTGTTGTGCGTATGCCACGATGCGTTCGGCGCCTTCGATGGCGCATGGACCGGTATGGCAAAATTCGAGCACATATTTGCCCACAGGTGCAAGGTTGTACATGGAGTAAAAGGTAGCAACCTCATACACTTCAATGGGTGTGATGCTGAGGGCTTGCGCTACCTGATCCATGGCGGCAATACTTAGCCAGCCATTGTTTTCTTCCTGTGCGAGGTGCAAAGTCCTGAGGATGGCGCTTTTATGCCTGCCTTCAGGGAATTTTTGCATCAAAGTGCGTATTTCAGCCAATGCGCCTTCCGAAAATTGAAAAGGTGTTGCGTCGGTGCTGTGGGTCATGATGTTCAAATGTCTTTGAATGTTCTGTTTAGGCGTCGAGTTCTCCGGCGATGACGTTCATGCTCGACATGGTCAGGATGGCGTCGGACAAAAAGGAGCCTTTGATCATTTCAGGATAAGCCTGGTAATAAATAAAACATGGTCGGCGGAAGTGCAGCCTGAATGGCTGGCGGCCACCATCGCTCACAAGGTAAAAACCAAGTTCGCCGTTGCCACCTTCCACAGCGTGGTAAACTTCGCCCACCGGCACAGGCACCTCACCCATCACAATTTTGAAGTGGTAAATGAGTGCTTCCATTTTGGTGTAAACATCATCCTTGGAAGGCAGGTAAAAGTCGGGCACGTCGGCATGGTACGGGCCTTCGGGCATGTTTTTATAAGCTTGTTCGATGATGCGTACACTTTGGCGGATTTCCTCCTGGCGCACCAAAAAACGATCGTACGTATCACCGTTTTCACCAACGGGAATGATGAAATCAAAATCTTCGTAGCTGCTGTACGGATTGGCGACACGAACGTCGTAATCCACGCCGGCTGCGCGCAGGTTGGGACCTGTAAAGCCGTATTCCAAAGCGCGTTCGCCGGAAATGGGCCCGGCGCCTACCGTACGGTCGATAAAAATACGGTTGCGTTCCAGCAGGCTGGTAAATTCATCAAATTTCTTCGGGAAACGTGTCAGAAACGCCTTCATCTTGGTGTGAAATGCAGGACTAAAATCGCGTTCCATACCGCCAATACGACCCATGTTGGTGGTCAGGCGTGTACCACATATTTCCTCATAAAGATCGTAAATGTGCTCGCGTTCCTGGAAAATGTAGGTAAAACCTGTGAGTGCGCCGGTATCCACACCGATAACCGAGTTGCAGATCAGGTGGTCGGCGATACGCGCAAGTTCCATCATGATCACACGCATGTACTGCGCGCGTTTGGGCACTTCACAACCGATGAGTTTTTCCACCGTCATGTGCCAGCCCATGTTGTTGATGGGGGAGGAGCAGTAGTTGAGTCGGTCCGTGATGGGTGTGATTTGGTTGTACGGGCGGCGTTCACCGAGTTTTTCAAACGCGCGGTGGATGTAACCGATGGTTTGTTCGGCTTCGATGATGCGTTCGCCGTCCATCTTCAGCACGTTTTGGAAAATGCCGTGCGTGGCGGGGTGCGTAGGACCCAGGTTGAGGGTTATGAGTTCACCGTCGATGGTGTCCAAACCGGAAAAATATGATTGTACCTGCATAATACGGGTCTGTGTCTTTGATCAAAACGTGCCTGAAAACGTGTTTTTAGTCGAATTCGCGCCCTTCGTGACCGTCGCGACCAAAAAAGCGGTCGTCTTTGTCGGTACGGGTGCCGTCTTCAAGCCGGTATTCTTTTCGCAGCGGGAAAACATCCATGTCTTCCACGTTGAGGATGCGTTTGAGGTTGGGGTGGCCTGTAAAATGCACACCGAAAAAATCATACGTTTCCCTTTCCATCCAGTTGGCGGCAGGCCACAGGGTGGTTGCGGTAGGCGCCACGGCATCCTCGATGGAGAAAAATATTTTAATCCGGAAACGGAAGTTGTTCCGCATGCTTTGCATGTGGTACACCACACCAAGTTCGCGGCCCGACTGGTCGGGATAATGAATGCCGCAAAGGCTGGTTAGAAAATTAACCTGCAAGGCGGGGTCGTTTTTTACAAATTCCAGGATGGGAATGATTTGTTCACGGGTGGTTTCCATCGTGAGCATACCATACGGTTCTTCATGTTTGAGAATCGATCCGGGAAATTGCTGCTCGATGGCAGCACGCATGATGTCGTTGCTAAGGTGCATACGTTGGTTTGCTTTGACGGCTTAGCCGATCTGGTATTTTTCCATGAGGTGTTGGTATTCGGGTGAGTAGCGACGGCGCGCAGGCTCATTTCTTACCAACTCCTGAATTTTCATGATGCCGTCGATGATTTGTTCCGGACGCGGCGGACAGCCAGGTACGTACACGTCGACAGGAATAACCTTGTCGATGCCCTGAAGCACAGAATACGTGTCGAAAATACCACCTGAACTGGCGCAGGCGCCTACGGCGATCACCCATTTGGGTTCGGCCATTTGCGTGTAAACCTGTTTGAGCACCGGACCCATTTTTTTGGCGATGGTACCCATCACCATCAGCAGGTCGGCCTGGCGGGGCGAAAACGAAAGGCGTTCCATACCGAAACGGGAAAGGTCGTAGTTGGCGCCCATGGTAGCCATAAATTCGATGCCGCAGCACGATGTTGCAAACGGAAGCGGCCAAAGCGAATTTGCGCGGGCGGTACCCACGGCGTGTGCAAGTGAAGTGGCGAAAAACCCTTCTCCGCCGTATCCTTCGGGCATTTCTGCAGACTTAACAGCCATAGCGAATGTCGTTTTTGATTTGGTAAATTAATTGTCCCACTCCAAAGCGCCTTTGCGCAGCACGTAATAAAAGCCAATCAGGAAAACGGCTACGAACATCAATACAGCCAAAAAGCCCTGAGGACCCATTTCACGGAAATTGACGGCGTAGGGGTAAAAAAAGATGACCTCAACGTCAAAAAGGACAAAAAGAATGGCCGTCATGAAATACTTGATCGAAACAGGTACACGAGCATTACCCTGTACCTCGATGCCGCATTCAAACGTTTCATCTTTTTTCTTGCTGTGACGTTTCGGGCCCAGGATGTGGGTTATCACAAGTACGAATACCACGAAGCCTAAGGCCACGAGGGCTTGAAGCAGGACGGGTATGTAGCCGGAAGGTTCCATCGATTGTAATAGTTTTACTTTTAAACACCGGGTGTCATGTAAGGTTTAGCAAACGTATTGTTTTCCTTTTTCTACCCTCGGCGGCAAAGGTATCATAAAACACCTCAACTTTTGCCAAGCAATTAATTGTACTTTTAACACTTAGCACCTTGTTTTGCTTCTTTAGACTGATTCCAGGAAAAGACTTAGGTGTTTAAAGCAAAAATCGTCGTTGAGCCAACAAATTTTACCGAACAAACAATACTTTTCCATCATCCAACACATGGTCGGATCGAATATTTGTCGACCAAAATTGAGTTAGCGCCAAGGGTAACCTGGCAAATGTAATTTTATTTTAAAATAAAAGTTTATAATTAGCGACTATTTCAGTACAATATTGTGTTTTGAAAAAAAAGTGTTGCTTTTTTTGAAGCTAAAAGAGTATATTTGACATATACTTTTACATTTGTGTGCCCTTGGTTATTTTTTGTTGGTTAATCGCCTTTTTAGATTAAAGCTGATTACGTTACCTCCCAGATTTTAACATCACATCGTTGATGTCGTGTGTTTGCATACGACTGGAATTCCTATGCTCAGACCTGCAGTTTTTCAGGCCAATACCTTTAACATTGTTCAAAAACTCACCATATCAAACTTGCTTTTATGTTAAAACCTAAACACAACCAAATTTTATTGAACTTGTTTCTGCCGTTGTTGCTTTTGGCAGCAACCTTGCAAACGGGCTGGGGACAATGCCTCAACTCCAGTCAATTCGGTACGACAACGGCGCCTACGAACAACACGCCTACAACCATCACAACATGCGCATTTGGTGGTGAATACAACACCATCAACAGTGCTGTAGCGGGTTCAACCTATCTATTCACCGGAACCGGAGGTTCAGGAAACTACCTAACCATAAGGCAGGGTACGCCAGCAGGTCCCGTGCTGGCGTTTGGTTTTTCCCCCATTTCGGCCACTTGCACAGCTTCCGGCCCGCTGTATGTACACGTGAACACCAACGCATCCTGTGGAACGGATGGTGTTTGCCACACTACCACCATTCAGTGCACCAGTTGCGCAGGCGCCCCCGATCCGTGCACCTCAACAACACCGCTTTCCTGTGGGGTACCAGTCTCAGCAACTTTGTCGGGTTCGGGATTGTGGAGTCCCTCCTCGTGTGGTTTTTCAACACCAGGTACAGAAAAGATTTACACATTTACGCCGACGACAACAGGACTTCACACCCTTCAGGTAAATTCTACCAGTAGCTCAGGCTTCATCGATTACTTCTACAAACCGGTCTCCAGTGGATGCAATGCAACCGGTTGGACTTGTATTGACGACATCTTTTCACCGACGTCAGTTTCCTTTACACTTACCGCTGGGGTTGCTTATTACATCCTGCTTGATCCGGAAACCACATCATCCGTTACCCAGAACTTCCAAATCACCTGCCCGGCTGGGTTTGACCCATGCGCAAGCACACCTACGATTACCTGCGGCGCATCTACAACGGCAACCATTTCCGGCACGGGGGCCTGGAGCCCAGGTTCCTGCGGATTTTCAACGCCCGGACAGGAAAAGATTTATGTTTTCACACCAGTTGCTACGGGCATACACAACCTTCAGGTAACTTCAGTAACAGGTGGATACATCGATTATTTTTACAAACCTGTTTCCGGTGGATGTAATGCTACCGGTTGGATTTGTGTGGATGACATCGCTTTTACAGGATCCTTTTCCATGGGCACACTTACAGCCGGTACACCGTATTACATTCTTCTGGATCCGGAATCAACATCTTCCGTTACCCAGACATTCCAGATCAATTGCCCAGTGGCCGGCCCTCCTCCTTGTTTGGCCGGACCGACCAGCCCAACTAACGGACAAATCAACGTTTGTCCTTCATCTACCCAGAACCTGAGCTGGCCTGCTGCTGCAGGAGCAACGAGTTACGATGTGTATTTTGGAACAACGCCTGTTCCTCTGTTTGTCGGCAATACCGCAGCTACGAGTTTTAGCGTTTCTACGCCTTCCAATGGACTCTATTATTGGCAAATACAACCGCGAAATGCCAACGGACCTGCGACAGGATGTTCGGTTTGGAGCTTTACCAAAGGCGACAATGTGGCGCCAACCATCACATGTCCAGCCAGCGTGGTCGCGAACAATTCTCCTTCAACAGCATGCTCTGCTGTTGTGACTTATGGCGCCATTTCTGCAACCGACAATTGTTCGCCACCCAACATTACGCTTTTTGCGGGTCTCCCTTCGGGTTCGGTCTTTCCAGTTGGTGTTAATACGATTATTTATCGGGCAACAGATGGGGTGGGCAACTCAAATACCTGCTCCTTCACCGTTACCGTAAATGATGCTACGGCCCCCACCATTACCTGCCCTCCCAACATCGTTAAAAACAACGATCCCGGTTTTTGTTTCTCCGTAACAACGTATGCTTCACCAACGGCGACCGACAACTGCGGCATAAGTTCTGTTTTACAAACAACAGGCCTTGGCAGCGGTGCTTCTTTCCCTGTAGGCACCACCACCAACACATTCAGAGCGACCGACCCCACAGGCAATTCATCCACTTGCTCCTTTACCGTAAAAGTGAATGACGTACAACTTCCGGCAATTACCTGTCCGCCTACACTTACGCTCAGCAATGATCCCGGCGATTGTGGTCGTGCGGTTTCCTGGGTAGGCCAGGCGGCAGCTACCGACAACTGTGCCGTCGGTTCCAACAGCAGCAACAACCCTGGTTACCTGCCTGTTGGCACCCACATCATCACACACACGGTATCCGATATTTCCGGCAATCAAACAACGTGTAGCCAAACAGTCATCGTTAAGGACCTTGAGTATCCGTTCGTAACATGCCCTCCAAACATCTCCGTAACAACAGATGATTTTGATTGCATCGCTACCGTAAATTTCGCTGCCAACGCTGGCGATAACTGCCCGGGCTTCACACTCGATTACAGCACACCGCCATTCAGTGCTTTTGATATCGGCACCAACACCGTTACTGCAACCATTACGGATGGTGCTGGCAATGAATCCAATTGCGACTTCAAGGTCGTTGTCAAAACCCGCGTAGAAATCTGCAATGATTATGACGACGACTGCGACGGTCTGATTGATGAAACCGACGACTGGGCCTTTACAGCCAAACTTTTTGCACCAGACGGCACACCGTCGGACAAATACGGCGCTGCCGTTGACATCGACGGTGATTGGGCCATTGTAGGCGCACAGGATGCCGCCTATATTTTGCATCGCGGACCAAACGGCTGGGAACCCTCTTCCAAACTGCTTCCAGGTGTAGTACAGCCCGGCGACGAGTATGGAGCAAGCGTGGCCCTCGACGGCAGCCTTGCCGTTGTTGGCGCTCCTTCAACCGATGGTGCAGCCAGCGACCAGGGTGCAGCATATGTTTTTGCAAAAAATTCCAGCAACAGCTGGAACTTGGTCAAAACAATCGGCGCTGCCGATGCAAGTGCAGGCGACCGTTTCGGCGGTAGTGTGGCTGTTGACAGCTTCACCCTCGCGATTGGTTCGTCCAACAACGACCAAACGGCACAAAATGCAGGCGCAGCCTACATTTTTTACAAAGATCAGGTTGGCGTTGACAGCTTTGGTCAGGTGGCCAAATTGCTTGCTGCCACCGGCAATGCCGACGACAACATGGGTACCAGCGTTGCAATCGACGGCGATAACGTAGCCGTAGGCGCTACAGGTGTTGATGGTTTTTTCCAAAACTCAGGAGCTGCTTACATCTTCTCACGCAATCAGAATGGTACGGATGCCTGGGGACAAGTGGCTCGTATGCGTTCGCAACAATCCAAAGAAAACGACAACTTTGGAACAAGCGTAGGCATAAGCGGCGGTTGGGCCATTGTAGGCGCCAGCAACAACGACCTTCAAGACGATAATTCCGGCTCTGCCTTCATATTTAAACAAAACATGAATGGCATCAACAACAGCTGGGGCCAACGCAACATCCTTTACGATTTTAACGGAACCGATGGCGAAAACTACGGCAGCAGCGTTGCCATTGAGGGTAATTATGCCGTTGTAGGTGCTAAAAACGACAATCCTTACGGGTTCGGATCAGGCCGCGTTTTCGTTTACGAACGCCAGCCTGACGACAACTGGTTGCTCATCGATCAGCTCGCGGATTCGGGAAGTCAAATCAGCGATAACCTCGGCTCCGATGTGGCCATCAGTGGCCGGTCGATTGTTGCAGGTATGCCTTTGGACGACAACGGAACATCCCTTGATCAAGGCGCTGTTACGTTTTTTGAAGGCATTTGCGCCGACGAATTGCGCCAGCAAGCTTACGACCGCAACGAAAACCTTGCATCCGGTGTTCGCAGCTATCCTGTGCCTTTCTCCGATGTGTTGAACATCGAACTTGAAGGCATTGTAGCCAACGACGTGCAAATTCAGGTCATCAACGCACTCGGTCAATCGGTTGCAGACATCCACCGCGGCGCCGTGCAAAGCGACATGACGCTTCAATGGCGTCCGGAAAGCAACATCGCCGACGGTATCTATTTCCTGCGTTTGCGTACAGAGAACAAAACGACAACGCAGACGATTGTTCTTTCGCGTCAACGCTAAACGACCAACGTCTTTTGTTGCAAAAATGATAAGCTGCCGCGCAATCCTGCGCGGCAGCTTTTTTTTGACCTAAAGTGTAAAAAACGTCTTTCCATACCGCAAAAAAGAGCAACATTTGCCCAAACACTTTACCATGAAATTCCTTTTTTCAATGTTATCCCTTGCAGCCTTTTTCTTTTTTATGGGCTGTAAAAACGAACAAAACCCAACGTCGACAGATACCACTGGCGAACGTCCGCTTCAATTCCACGCCCACACCGGAACACCACTCATCGACGGTTATGGAAGTGACACCATTTGGCAAAATGCCGAATGGTTGCCCCTCGACCAGCTTTGGATAGGCAAACTTCCTACTGCCGCCGACTTTTCCGGACGCTACAAGCTGCTGTGGGATGAAAACAACCTGTACGTGCTTGCTGAAATCACCGACGATACACTCATCGACATCCATACCGACGGTCTTGATCGATACTGGGACGATGATTGCCTCGAAATTTTCATCGACGAAGATGCTTCCGGTGGCAACCATCAATACAGTTACAACGCTTTTGCATACCACATTGCCCTCGACGGCAGGGTAGTAGACGTGGCACCGGATTCATCGTTCCAATATTTTGACGACCATTGTTACACCCGCCGGCAATGTCAGGGCAAAACTTGCACCTGGGAAGTAGCTGTTAAACTTTTTGATGGCAAGCAATACACCGACGATGGAGAGAAC
This sequence comes from Saprospiraceae bacterium, assembly GCA_020847915.1. Taxonomy (GTDB): domain Bacteria; phylum Bacteroidota; class Bacteroidia; order Chitinophagales; family Saprospiraceae; genus M3007. The sequence goes on from JADLBE010000027.1 coordinate 11,198, forward strand.
ATTCCCAAAATGTTGAAATCAGGAAAACGGGTAGGATTTGCGTTGGCGTATTGCGACAACGATTATTCTCCCGAACGCGAAAATTTTATGGGCAACCTCGAAGTAGAAGGAGAAGACAAAAACCAGGGATGGATCGATGCGGGTATCTTTGGTATCCTGGAACTGCAATAGCTCATGTCAGTATTTATTCTACTGTTTTGCATAGCCTTGTTGCTTGTACTTATCGCATGGGGGCGTTTGCATGCATTTTTGGCATTGCTGATGGTTACACTTGCGGCCGGCATGCTGAATGGGATGCCTTTACCCAACCTTTTAAAATCTGTACAAAACGGATTGGGAAGCACCTTGAGCGGATTGTTGCTGGTACTGGTTCTGGGGGTTATGTTTGGCAGTTTGTTGAGTGAATCGGGCATCATTCAGCGCATCAGCGGAAGGCTCATCGACACTTTTGGGACCGGCAGGACCAAACTGGCACTTTTGCTGACCTCCTTCACCGTTGGTATTGCCCTGTTTTACAATGCCGGCTTTGTTGTTTTGGCGCCCCTTGTGTTTGCCTGTGCGGCCCGTACAGGCTTGCCTCTGGTTTATCTGGCCATTGCCATGGCTGCACCGTTGTCGGTCACCCATGGCTTTTTGCCGCCACACCCTGGTCCGGTTGCCATAGCACAGGTTTTTGGCGCCGATGTGGGCAAAACCTTGCTGTTGGGTTTGCCCGCAGCTTTGCCGGCTGTGCTACTTGCCGGGTTGGTTTTTCCTGAATTTGTAAAAAAAATACAGGCCAATCCCCCCAAGGCGCTTCAAATGCCCGAGCAAATGCCGGACGAGCAACTTCCGGGAGCGGTCGTGAGTTTTGCGCTGGCACTTTTGCCTGTGATACTGATGCTTTTGGGTGCGTGGTCATCCATGATTTTACACCCTGATGTTCCCGGTAAACAAATATTGGAGTTCCTCGGTGATCCCGGCATGGCACTGTTGCTGGCTGTTCTGCTAACCTTATGGGTATTTCGTGCGAACCACCTAAGTTTGCTGGACAATGCCATCACCGCCACAGGATCGGCAGCCACCATTTTGTTTGTTATAGCGGCCGGTGGCGCTTTCAAACAAGTACTTATAGACAGCGGTATGGCGACGGACATCGGTCGCTGGTTTGCCGGAAGCCAGTTTTCACCCCTGCTGCTGGGATGGCTGGTCGCCACGGCGTTGCGCATCGCCCTGGGATCGGCTACCGTTGCAGGCATGACGGCAGCAGGCATTGTTCAACCGGCCGTTGCTTCCGGACATGCCTCCCCGGAGCTCATGACCCTGGCCATCGGCGCAGGCAGTCTGATGTGTTCACACGTCAATGACACCGGTTTTTGGATGTTTAAAGAATATTTCGGTTTAAGCATGCGCGATACGTTCCGATCCTGGACATTGATGGAAACCATCGTTGGGATCAGTGGGCTTGTGTCAGTTTTGCTGCTCGATTTGATTGTATAAGACCATGACTGCAATACTCGCGCTCGACCTTGGTACGAGCAATTTAAAGGTCGCTGCGTTTGACACGCGGGGTAGGGAAGTAGCTGTTCGATCAACGCCAACGCCGAAGGTTGGCGATGGTTTGCTCGATGCAAAAACCATGGCCATACGGTGCGAACAGTTGATCAAAACACTTGTTGCAGACTTGCCGTCAGGATGCAGGATCGAAGCTGTGGTATTGTCGACCGCCATGCACAGCATCGGACTTTTCGACACAGGTAGCGAGGCATTAACACCCCTGATGTTGTGGAATAATGATAGCGCGGGTGAGCTTGGGCAATCGTTGCGAGGTTCGGCAAAAGCCACAGACTGGTACAAACGAAGTGGGGTGCCCGTACATGGCATGTCGCCGATGGTCAAACTTTTGTGGCTTCGCGATGCAAAACCTGAGCTATGGGCACAAACCCAAAGTGTCGCAGGCATCAAGGAATACCTTTGGCACCGTTGGTTCGGCGTTTGGGAAAGCGACCGTTCCACCGCATCTGCAACGGGTTTGATGAACCTTGAAAAAGCTGTGTGGGATCTTGTTTTGCTTAGAGCTGCCGGGCTTGAAATGCATCAATTACCCCATCTGGTTTCGACCTCCCATTGCCGCGCATTCAATGTCCGCATTGCATCAAGGTTAGGCCTTGAGCCAGGAACGCCTTGTTTTATTGGCGCCAGCGACGGCGCTTTGGCCAATTTGGGATCAGGAGCCGTAGATGCCGGACAGGCTGCAGTCACCATCGGTACAAGTGCTGCATTGCGTGTGGTAACCCACAAACCTATTTTAGACAAATCGATGCGCACCTTTTGCTACCGGGTTGATGAGCATCGTTTCATAGCCGGCGGCGCGAGCAACAACGGCGGCAATGCGATGGCTTGGTTTCACGAAAAAATATTGAATGGTCAGGTCTCGTTGGATGAACTAACCCGGGAGGCGGCAAAAATTTCCCCGGGTTCTGAAGGTTTGTTGTTTGCACCATACCTCGAAGGAGAAAGGGCCCCTGTTTGGGACGCCGGTGCACGGGCGTCGTGGACAGGCCTAAGTGCTGCACATGGCAGAGGACATTTTACCCGTTCGATTATGGAAGGTGTAATGTTTAACCTGAAACTGATCGCGGAAAGTATTGAAAACCAGATGGAAATAGACGTATTGTACGCTGGCGGCGGATTTATTAACAATAAATTGTGGGTGCGAATGTTGGCGGATATTTTGGACAAACCCGTGATTCTGCCAACACAAAACATCGACGCTTCGATTTATGGAGCAGTTATGCTTGCACGAAATAGTTTGGGGCTGAATGCCATGCAGGATTTAAAAACCAAACAGTTGTTGCCCAATAAAGCAAGGGCAATGCAATACAGGTTTTTTTTTGAACGATTTAAGGCTGCGAAGTTCTAAGTTTGCAGGAATTCAAACCAAGCACCATGCAATTACTAGACGGCAAATTACTTTCCGAAAACATCAAGGCAGAACTGGCTGCCGAAGTGGATCTGATCAAACAAAAGGGTGGTAAAATTCCCCACCTCGCCGCCGTGTTGGTGGGCGAAAATCCGGCCAGTGAAGTTTACGTAGCAAGCAAAATCCGCTCCTGCGAACAAGTTGGGTTTAAAAGCACCCTCATTCGGCGAACGGCTGATGTTACAGAAGCTGAACTGCTCGAAATTGTGGAAGGGCTCAACAACGACCCCGACGTAGATGGATTTATCGTCCAGTTACCACTGCCAAAACACATCGACGAAGAAAAAATTACCCTTGCCATCGATTTCCGCAAAGACGTGGATGGTTTCCATCCGGTTAATTTCGGCCGAATGGCACAAGGCATGGCTGCTTTTTTGCCGGCAACCCCGTATGGCATCATTGAAATGTTGCGCCGCTACAACATCGAAACCGCCGGCAAACACTGCGTTGTGGTGGGCAGAAGCAACATTGTTGGAACGCCCATCAGCATCCTCCTGTCGCGTAAAGGTTATCCCGGCGACTGTACGGTAACCCTCACACACTCACGTACTAAAAATCTCCCCGCTGAAGTTCGCCGTGCCGACATCATTGTTGCCGCCATCGGTGTCCCACATTTCATCAAGGGCGACTGGGTAAAGGAAGGTGCAGTAGTGATTGATGTGGGCATGAACCGTATTGATGATCCAACCAAAAAATCAGGCAGCCGTTTGGTGGGCGATGTTGATTTTGAGGCCGTAGCGCCCAAATGCAGCCACATCACTCCGGTTCCCGGAGGCGTTGGTCTGATGACCGTTACCGCGCTGATGATGAACACGTTGAAATCCTGCAGAAAAGAAATTTATTCTTAGTAGCTGAAAGTGGAAAGTGGAAAGCTGAAAGTGGGAAGTGGGAAGTGGAAATTGGGAAGTTTGAAACGGATTTAGTAGCAATGAAAAAGGGGTTTGACAGCGCAGCTGTCAAACCCCTTTAACTTGAATATTAAAATCTCAAATAACTTTTAGCTTTTAGCTTTCAACTTTCAGCTTACTTCAGATTGAAAGCGCTGGTACCAACGAGGTAACCTTTGTTGTAAATTTCAATCGAGTATTTGCCTTTGATGAAGTTTTGGCCTGGCTGCCATGCACCGCAAACATTTTTTTCACCATTGTCGTAGTCCGTTGAAGCGGAAGTGGTGTATCGAACGTCTGTTTCGTTGCGCTTGTCGGTAGCTACGCCGGAGCCGAGGCTCTCAATGGCAAGCGGTGCGCCGGTTGGGTCGATGATGCGGATGTAGAACATTTCCTGACCTGCGGGTACCACTTCGTTTGACTCGGTGGTGAAGCAGATGCTGAGTTTGTCTACATTTTTGGCGCGGGCTTTGTTCTTCTCTTTACCGCTGTTGCGAACATCTACGGATTTAACCGTGATGTTTTTTACACGTACGGCAGAAGCAATGTCCACTTTTTTAACCAGTTGTGTACGCTCGGTTTCGAGTTGCGTCTTTTCCGAGATCAGCGCTGCTTTGGCAGTGCTTTCCGATTCAAGTTGCGTACGGGTTTCCGTAAGCGAAGAGTTAAGCGTTTGGTTTTCACCGGTCAGACGGGTGTTGTCTTCGGTCAAAATACCATTTGCTTTTTTCAGCTCGTCGATTTCGGCGAGGTAGGTGTTTTTCTGTTTTTCAAGACTTGCAATGGCTGAGCGGGAATCCCTTTTCTCGCGGATCATTTTGGCAATATCGTTTTTCTGGCTTTCCAGTTGCGCGAGTTGCTCGTTGATCTTAGCGTCGAGCTCAGCATTGATGCCTTTTTGTTGCTCTAATTGCGTTACAGCTTCGTTGTACTTGGAATCCAATTCCGTGAAGGCTGTTTTTTGTTCAGCAAGTTCCGTAGCGGTAGATTCGAGCTTTTGACCCGTTTGGTATTTGCTGATCAGCAAAAAGATGCTCAATCCAAGTAGGACAGCCAGAGCAACACCCATAATCGTCACAAGACGTTTGGAGTTGTTGTCGTTGTTGTTGGGGCTGCCGAAATTTGGGGTCGGAGTGGGCTGATTGAAATTGGTGGGTGTGTTCATACTTAGTAGAAGAAAGGTTTAACGTTGAAAATGAAGTGTCTACAAGATGATCATAGGCAACCCTTCTTTCGTTGATTTGGTTAAAGATTGTTGACGGCACGTTTTTCGAAAGTCACGATAAAACCGTTGTGTTGGTTCGTTTATTGTATCAGCAAGACAGTGTTTTTACCCGGCAGAATTTTAAAAAAAACATAAGTTACTGATTATCAGCGTTAACGATGTGTTATTTTTTTTCAAAAAAAATTACACCTTCAGGCAACCCGACACAACACCAGGGAAATCCTACCTTTGCAGAAGAAACCTTTTCTTCTCCATTTATCAGTCCTGCCATGTCTATGCTCGACGCATTCGATCTTTACAACATCCTTTTCATCGATATCGAAACGGTTCCGGGAACCAACGAATTTGATGAGCTTGATGAAGAACTCCAGGAACTCTGGGGCATCAAAACCCGTCAATTGCTGCGCCGTCCAGCCGAAGAAGAAATTGAATACGATGAAATGTCGGAAGTGTACGGCACCCGCGCGGGCATCTATGCGGAATTCGGAAAAATTGTCTGCATTTCCGTGGGCATCATCACCAAAAATCCGGACAACGGCGAACCCCTGCTTCGGCTCAAATCGTTCACCAACCACGTAGAAGCCAGTTTGCTGGAAGATTTCAGCGAATTGCTCAACAAACGTTTCGACGATCCCAACAAGTTCGCACTCTGTGGGCACAACATCCGCGAGTTCGACATACCTTATATATGTCGGCGCATGCTGATCAACCAGCTGCCTTTCCCACGCCTGCTCGACATCGCCGGTAAAAAACCGTGGGAAACCAAACACCTGATTGATACCTTGGAGATGTGGAAATTTGGCGACCTCAAAAACTACACCTCACTCCGCCTGCTGGCCGCAGTTTTTGGCTTTCCTTCCCCAAAAGATGACATGGACGGCAGCGACGTGGCCCGTGTGTATTGGGAAGACCGCGATCTCGACCGCATCGCACACTATTGCGAAAAAGACGTGCTTGCAACCGTTCAACTTTTTCTTAAAATGAAACGACAACCGTTGCTCCGAAACGACCAACTTGTTTCCGTAAGATAAATTGATTGATGAATATGCTTACAACATCAAAAATCATGTAATCATCATTCGTCAATCAAATCCCACAGACCTTAAGCTACATATTATGAAATCTCATTTGATTGCTCCTTCCGTTTTGGCTGCCGATTTTACCAGGCTGGCCGACGATATCGACATGGTGAACCGCAGTGAGGCCGATTGGTTTCACCTGGATGTTATGGATGGTAGGTTTGTACCCAACATCACCTTTGGCTTCCTGGTTATTGAGGCCATCGCCAAACTGGCCAAAAAACCGCTGGATGTACACCTGATGATCGAGCAACCTGAAAAATACATCGAATCGTTCCGCAAAGCCGGCGCTGATGTTATTACGGTACATTACGAAGCTTGTCCGCACCTGCACCGCACCCTGCACCAGATCAAAGAAACCGGTGCCAAAGCCGGTATCGCCCTGAATCCGCATACACCTGTATCGGTATTGGAAGATGTGCTTGAAATCACCGATCTGGTTTGCATCATGTCGGTAAATCCGGGTTTCGGCGGGCAAAAATTCATATACCAAAGTTTGCTTAAAACCCGCAAACTGCGTGAAATGATCGATTCAATCAATGCGCCAACCATGATTGAAATCGACGGTGGGGTAGGGCTGCAAAACGCAGAATCCCTCCTGCAGGCCGGCGCCGATGTGCTTGTGGCAGGAAGCAGCGTTTTCGGAGCAGCCGATCCGGTGGCAACAATCGCAGCTTTGAAATCGTTCAATGCTGTGTTTGATTACCAAAACCCTGCATGAAAAAAATTGACAAAATCGTACTCTTTAGTTTTGTAGGTCCCTTTGTGGTTTCCTTCGGTATTGCCCTGTTTGTACTGGTTATGCAAATCTTGTGGCTCTACATCGATGAGATTGCCGGCAAAGGCGTGGGGGTTTTGATACTCATCGAACTCATTGGGTACTTGTCGGTTTCTACCTTCCCTTTGGCACTGCCCATTGCCGTTTTGATCGCATCGGTTATGGTTATGGGCAGTCTTGCCGAACGTTACGAACTTTCCAGCATGAAAGCGGCCGGGGTTTCGCTTTTCCGCATCATGCGAAGTCTGATTTTTGCAGGTGCGGCCATTGCCTTTTTTTCCTACGTATGTTCAGATTTCATCATTCCATGGGCTAACCTGAAATTCAGATCCAGGCTGTACGACATCCGCAAACAAAAACCGGCACTCACCATTGAAGAGGGCGTTTTTAACGAAGATTTCAGACAGTTCATCATACGTGTCGGGAAAAAGGAAAAAGACGGGGAAACCATCCGCAATGTGATGATTGAAGACCAAACCACCGCAGGTAGGACAAAATTCAATCAGATTTTGGCCGACAGCGGTCAGATGTACACCACCCAGGACAAACGTTATTTTGTCATGAACCTCTTCAACGGAACCCAGTACCAGGAACCCGGCTCCCAGGGAGGCTCAAAAGGTAAAAGTGAAAAATACCCGTTCATTCGAACCAATTTCACTTCCATGACCAAAATCTGGGACCTGCGTGAATTTGAAATGAACCGTACCGATGAAGACAGGTTCAAAACACAACGTTCGGCACTCAGCATGAGTCAGTTGCGCGCTAACCTCGATTCACTGCAAACAAACATCACCGATGCTAAAAAGGCCATTGCGGAAGATCTGCTGCTCAATGTAAGGAAAAAACCCGTTAAACCGGACGCCCAGAAAAAGGTTTCGAAAGTCGACTCGCTCCGACAGAAAGAAGCCGGCATGCAATTGATTAAAGCTGTTGGGCAAGCCAAAGGCCCATCGCCGCAAATGGAAAAATTGCGACCTGAAATACCGGTTCAAAAAGTAGACAAACCGATCACCGCTTACACGGGTTTCGAAGAAACCTTTATAACCGGCGACCGCAGCAAAATCATCAAGGAGGGTAGGAACCGCGCCAAATCGGCAAAAACAACAGTAGAAACACGCAAAGCTCATTTGAACAACCGCAGACGCGAAATGGTGAAAACAGGCTACGAATTGTACACCAAGTATTCCTATGCGTTGGTTTGTTTTATATTCTTGTTCATTGGCGCACCCATGGGCGCCATCATCAGAAAAGGCGGATTTGGTTACCCAATCCTTGTGTCCATCATCTTTTTTGTCACGTTTGTGATGCTTACCATCATGTGCCGAAAACTGGCAGAATCGTACCTGCTTACACCATTCTGGGCATCCATGACGCCGTGTCTTGTGCTGGTACCCATCGGTGCTTTCCTCACCAACCGTGCCATGAACGACGCACAAATGTTGAATATAGACAGACTGGAGTTGCTGACGCGGCGTTTTTTCAGCAGATTTAAGAAAAAAGAAGAAACCGTCGGTGCATGAAAACCCTTTGGAAAAACGCATGGTTCTGCATACCCGTTTTGTTGTTTTTCAACGCAGGCTTGTTTGTGCTGTGGGCAAGGGAATATGGCCAGGAAATCCTTTTTTTCAACAACTACCGCGAAGAACCAGTCAATACTTTGTTTAAAATCGCCACGCTGTTTGGTGAAGCCTGGATGTACTTCATTGGAATTTTCGCCGCCCTTTTTTGGCGTTTCCGTTATGCTGTGCTCATCGCAGTTGCAGGCCTGACCACCATGCCTGTGTCGTACATTCTTAAAGACCAGATAGGCACCGACCGACCGGTGACGTATTTTCAAAAATCGGGCAAAAACGATCAGTTGGTGTATGTACCAGGTGTACGCCTGGCTGCCGGACAAACCAGCTTTCCTTCCGGACATACTATGGCCGCTTTCGAGTTGTATACGCTTTTAACTTTGTTTGCAGGATACACTTACCGACGGTGGGGGTTGTTGCTGGCACTAACCGCCATTATGGTGGGGCTTTCCCGTATTTTTCTGGTCCAGCATTTTTTGATTGATGTGCTTGGCGGGAGCCTCATGGGCATTTTGCTGGCTTTGCTTGTTTGGCAACTCCAGCAACAACCCTGGTTTTTACAAATTAAAGCGCTGGATCGAAAAATAAAAAATCCGTTTAGAAACCAAGACGTTCCATAAGCCAGGCATTGATTCCTTCGGTGTCTTCAGGATGAAAAGTATACCATTCACCCCTTTTTTTAAACCAGGTAAGCTGGCGTTTGGCGTAATTCCGGCTGTGTTGTTTGATCTTGTCTACAGCCTCATCCAAAGTGCACGCCCCATCAAAATAGGCAAAAAGCTCCTCGTATCCCACCGTTCTTAAAGCAGTCAAATTGCGGTAAGGTAGCAGTTGCCGCACTTCCATTTCAAGTCCCGCCGCCATCATAGCATCCACCCGTGCATCAATGCGGTGGTATAAAACATCCCTTGGCCATTCCAACAACAGGTAGTGGCACTGAAAGGGTCGGATTTTTCCCTGGTTGTTTCGAAACTGCGAGTAGGGCAACCCGCTTTGCAAACAAACAGCCAATGCTCTTCGAAGTCGGGCCGGATTTTGGCGGTCAAC
>JADLBE010000028.1 GCA_020847915.1 Saprospiraceae bacterium
CCCCACGGTTGCCGAACAACACGCCGGGGCTTACGAGGGTAAAATCGAAACGGTTGTCCATGCCGCCTTCTGATCCGCAGGCATTGGCGCCTGCGCTGGGCGACTGGGTATGAATACCAGCGAAAGAGGAACCGACCCACCCGGAGGGTGATCCGATGGGGTCGTAAAACCAGGTGGAGGCTCCGATCAGGTTTTGCCAGGCGGGTTCGCTCGAGCCATACAGGTTCAGGTCGCCACAAAGCATGTAATTTTTAACGTTGGGGTGGTCGGCGAGCCAGGAAGTGATGTCGTTGGCTGCCAGACTGCGTTCGTATTCGTAGCCTGTGGAGGATTTAAAATGGGCTACAAAAAACCACAGGTGGGTGGTATCGGCTGGGTTGGTGGTAGGTTTGTGGTAGAGGTGGTACACATCGATGTCGCGCACGTTGCCACTGATGGCGGAATGGCCGGCAAATCCGAAAACATCTTCGTTGTAAAACAGCATGTTGACGATGCTCGAACCTGTGCTGTTGGCGTAGGGGGCGCCTGTCATGGCCGGGTTGTAAGTGAGGCAATCGTTTCGCAAACTGTTGATGGCTGCAGTGTTGGGGCTGATTTCGTTGATGGTCAGGATGTCGGGCCGGGCGTGGTCAAAGATGTCGGCGAGGTAATTGTTTTTGGTTTGCAGGGGCATGCAGTTGGCATACCCGTACTGCAGGAGGTTGTAATGCATGACACGTATGGTGTCGGTGGATTGTGCTGAAGCGGGTACATAACAATACGCTGCGAGTACAAGCCAGGCAAATTTTTTCATGGGCGCAGTCAGAAAAAAAGGCAGGCGAAAAAGATTCAGAAGCTACGAAGGTAGGGCGTGCAAAGCAAAGATTTGTCGGAACTTTGGCCCATTGGCTAGGCAACACTTCACCGACATCGTCTGCATACTGGCCCGGAGGCCAATCAACATCTTTGGTGAGTACAGCGACTACCATGTCGACTACCCAATCTTCTTGATTCTTGATCATTTGTCGAAAAAAAGGAAATTTCTTGTTTTTAAAACTTTTTATTTTAAATATTTGCAACACGTTTCTTTTAAAACCCTTTCCGGAATGAAAATACTTAAAATTCTGCTGTACATCGTTCTTAGTTTGGTTGCATTGTTGGTAATTATGGGCCTTTTTGCAAAAAAAGATTACCGTATTGAACGAAGTACAACCATATATGCTCCGCGGGACACCGTTTACGAACAAGTGCGTTTTTTCAAACATTTTCATGCCTGGTCGCCCTGGAGCAAAATAGACGACTCGATGGAATGGAGCATTGAAGGCGCCGACGGAGAAGTAGGCGCCGTGTACCATTGGAAAGGCAACGGGGATGTTGGCGCCGGGCGGCAAATCATCCGGTCAGTCACACCCGTTCGAATTGATATAGACATTGAAATTGAAAAACCCTGGAAAAGAACAGTACCAACCTGGTTTGTATTGACAGAAAAAGGCGACTCCACGGAGGTGCTTTGGGTATACGATATGTATGTCCCCTTCCCCTGGAACGGCATGGCCATGCTTACCGATGTGAATTCATTTGTGGGTAAAGATTTTGAACGCGGTTTGGGCAATTTGAAAAAATTGTGCGAAAACCTTGCCCATAAAAAATACCGCGGGTATGAAGTACTGGTGGAAGCTATTCCCGAAAGTCACTTCTTTGGTGTACGTAGCCTGGTTCCGTTCGACAGCATGAAGCTGTTTTTTGATTCTTCGTTCGTTCAGCTGAACAGCGACATTGCAATAAACAAACTCACCGTTGCCGGTCCGCCCACCAACCTCTACTGGATGTGGGATACCCTGGTGAAAGCGACCGACATGGCTGTTGCCATGCCCGTAACCATTGCCACGCAAAAGCTCACCGGTAAGGCGAGTTTGTATAGCTTCCCCGCAGCGGATTCAGCGCTGGTGATCAATTTTTACGGAAAATACGACAGCATAGGCAATGCCCACTACGCCATGGACGAGTACATGATGGAAAACAAGCTTGTAAACGTTCCACCCGTTATCGAACAGTACATCACCGACCCGAGCAAAGAACCCGACACACTTAAGTGGCTTACAAGGCTTATTTACTACGTAAAACCAAAAACTGATTCTATTCCACCTTTACAAGCACCATTGCAGAAATAGGTGGAAGGGCGGTACCTTCTCCTGAAAGGTATCTGAGATTGTTTTCGTCAATGGTGTTTTCATCCAAAACAATCCTCCACCGTCCGGAAGGCAGTTTGAAATAATGACCCTTTGGGCCGCCGTTTATAATAACAAGGATGGTTTTCCAGGAATCACCGTTGGCATTGTTTTTCAGAAGGTAAGAAACCGCATGGTCGTCGCTGCCGTATGCAGGTAAAAACTCGAGGTGGTCGCGAATCATCGCAGCCGATGTCATCCGGAAAGCCGGGTGGTTTTTTCGAAGTGTGATGAGCCCTTTGGTGTAGGTATAAACATCGTTGTACTCCATCTTCCGGCTCCAGTCGAGCCAGTTGATCGAGTCGGGTGCATTGTAGGAATTTTCGACGCCGTGTTTGGTGCGTAACATTTCTTCTCCGGCGTGCATAAACGCTACGCCCTGCGAGGTGAATACAACGGCATGGGCGAGTTTGTGCATACGAATGCGGTCGCTCTCGGAGGCGGTAGGATTGGTAACAGCCAGACGGTCCCACAAAGTGTGGTTGTCGTGACAGGAAACATACGTTATGGTTTGCCAGGGCTCACGTGCCCACGGCTTTTGAGAATACTTGACTTTGCTGTAATCTACCTGCGGGTGTTGCGTACTGGCGACGATGCCAAATTTGATGCTTTCCGCCAGTCCGGGTTTGCCACTTGCAAAACCCGGATCGGTGTGGGTGAACACATGCCCCCGGAGTCCGTCGCGGATATCGTCGCTGAAAGCTGCCGTGGCATCGAGCCTTGCAACGTTGGCTTTGAGAGCGCGTTGTTCGTCGGGCAAAGGGCTTGAACCTGCCGTCCAGCCTTCGCCATATACAAAAATGGTTGGATCGAACTCGTGCAGGGCCGTGGTCACAGCGTTCATGGTTTCGATGTCGTGGATGCCCATGAGGTCGAACCGGAACCCGTCGATGTGGTATTCGCGTGCCCAATAAAGCACCGATTCGACGATGTATTTGCGCACCATGGGTCTTTCGGAAGCGGTTTCGTTGCCGCAGGCCGATGCGTCGGAGTAGGAGCCATCGGGACGTTGCCGGTAGTAATACCCTGGTACGGTACGTTCGAACACCGATCCGCCTGTGGCGCCGGTGTGGTTGTACACAACATCCATCACCACACGGATGCCGTTTTGGTGGAGCGATAGTACCATCTGTTTGAACTCCCGGATGCGTACGGCGCCATCGGTGGCGTTGGTGGCATAACTGCCTTCGGGTGTGTTGTAATTTTCTGGATCGTAACCCCAATTGTATTGTCCGTCGGCCGGGCGACTTTCATCCACCGAGCGGTAATCAAAAACCGGAAGCAAGTGTACGTGGGTGATGCCCAGGTCCATAAGGTGATCAATGCCTGTGGACTCACCCTCAGGGCTACGCGAGCCTGTTTCGGTAAAAGCGAGGTATTTGCCCTTGTTTTTTAAACCGGAATTGGCGTTGGAAGAAAAATCACGGACGTGCAGTTCGTACAAAACGATGTCGGTAGGATGTATCAAATCCGGACGTTTGTCCTGGTCCCAGCCCGCAGGATCTGTATCCGAAGGGTCGACAATCTGAGCCCGGCGTCCGTTCACACCAACTGCTTTGGCGTAAGGGTCGGGCGTTTCATCTATCCACCCGATGTTGGGGCGTTGGATTTGAATCGTGTAGTAGCGTCCTTTCTGGTCGCCGCTGATTTGGGTTTGCCATAGGCCGGAGGATTTGTCGGGCAACAAATCATAGGTTCGTTCAGGCAAACCTCCTTCACCTGCTGCATAAAGGTGCAGCCTGACAGCATCGGACGACGGAGACCACACTTTAAAACTGCATCCGGAAGGTGTGTAGGTTATGCCCAGGTCGGAGCCCTCGTAAACGGGATAATTGAATTCGGTTTGTGGATGTTTGTTTTGGCCGAAGAGGCGCATGAATACGGCAAATACCAGAAGAAACAGCAGGACGAGAAACAAACGGAACATCATGGCAGAAATCGGTTTTGAAAAAAACGCATAATGATAAGCCAATACTGCGAAATTAAGCAAGAGCCCCCTTGAATAATACACGATTAACCAACTTCATCAGTACATCAAAAACTTCCTTATGATCAACTGGATTGCTGTTTTATGTTCGGCCCTGGTGCCGCTTGTTGTGGGCTTTGTTTGGTACGGCCCCCTTTTTGGTAAAGCCTGGATGCGCGCGACCGGACTCACCGAAGAACAATTGAAAGGCGCCAACATGGCCGTTATCTTCGGACTCACCTTTGTTTTCAGCATCATGGCCTCGCTGGCCCTGTACAGCGTTGTGGTGCATCAGTTTCACATTTTTTCGTTGTTTGTACCCGATCCCGGTTTGGAAGATGGTTCAACAGAGGCCGGTAAATTGGTGCAGCAAGTTCTTGCTTTGGCCGGTGACGGCTTCCGTACCTTCAAACACGGTGCTTTCCACGGTTTGTTGTTCAGCTTGTTTATGGTACTGCCTTTGATCGGCATCAACGGTTTGTTCGAACGTCGGAGCTGGAAATACATCTTCCTGCACACAGGTTACTGGGCGGTAACGCTGATGCTGATGGGCGGCATTCTTTGTGCGTGGAAATAAAAAGTCCACTTACATATTCCCATCATTAACAAATTCAGGGATTACCCCTAAAAAATGCTGCGCCAGCGCAGCATTTTTTAGGGGTAATCCCTGAATTTGTTATGAAAGAAACCCTGTTTAAAAGTCTCTTAGTCTGTTGGTCGGTTGACTAACCGACCAACAGACTAACCGACCAACCGACTAACCGACTAATCAAAATCGATGGTATCTCCCGGTTTAAACGTGGACGACTTTTTATCCTCTGCAGGCGGGGGAGGCGTTGGTTCCGGTTCATCTACGACATCAAAAAGGGTAGGTTCCGGAGCATCGTGTTTGGCAGGTGGTGGCGCAGTAGGAGCGGGTTTGTTGTCGGTTGTTTCGGCAACAAGGCTGACACCGGAAAGGAGTTGATCGGACAAACGGTTGCCGACAGCTTTCCAGCCTTTGACGTCCATAAATTCGCCGAGGCTTACTTCGCCTTTCATGGCTTTGCCTTTGATTTTGATGGTATACCGGATGCGTGGGTTTGCCTCGGTGCTCACAAACAGCAATTTTGATTTGTTGTGTTCCGTGAGGTAGGAGTAGCGTTCGCGCAGCTTGTTGGTTTCTATGCGGAAACGTTTGACCATCGTGAGGCCTTTGATGCCGTCGAAATGCACGGCATTAACCACCAGTTCGGGGTGGGCTTTGCCCAGCCAGACGATTTCTTTGGGTTCGAAGCGTTGCAGCAGCTCGGTATCGGTAAGTTCGTAGGAGCCGTCGTTGTAAAGCACGAGGATGTTGTCGCCGGTATCAAATTCGCCGATCATGCGTCCGCGCTCCTGGATGTTGAGACGGCCGGTGATGTCATCGTACCAGAGTTTTTGGGCGCCGATGGTGCTTTTGCCCACTTCTTTCTGGCGGATTTGTTTGACGGGGTATTTGGTTAGAATGTTGCCTTGCGAATCGCGTCCTTTGATGACCAGGTCGGCGAAATCGTAATCAAAAACCTTGATTTTGGCTGTACTTCCGGGGCTCAGTGTAACGGTAACGACCTCACTTTCGCCGTTGGGGTTTACAGTAAGGTACAACATACGGGAACCCTTGGCATCGGAACCGAGCTGGTAATCCTTGTCGCGGGTAATGGCCGTTACATTGAAACGTTTGACAAAACTGCGACCTGTTTTGGCGTCGGCATAAGCCATGTTGTAAGTTGTACGCTCGTCGTTTTTCTTCCAAACAGCCACGTGCACGATGTCTTTACCCACAAACGCTTTTTCATCGATGCGCACCACTTTCATCACACCGTCGCGGCGGAAAATGATGACATCGTCGATGTTCGAACAATCCTGTACGAACTCGTCTTTTTTCAGACCCATGCCGATGAATCCGTCGGCGCGGTTCACGTACAATTTGGCATTGTTGGCCACCACGGCGCTGGCCTGGATGGTATCAAAAGCGGCGATTTCGGTTTTGCGTTCGCGGCCTTTGCTGTATTTGCTGAGCAGTGTTTCGTAATACGCAATGGCGTATTCGGTGAGGTGTGCGAGGTGGTGCAGGGTTTGTTCGAGTTCGGCGTTCAGCTTGGCGATTTCTTCGTCGGCCTTAAATGTGTTGAACTTTGAAATGCGTTTGATGCGGATTTCCGTGAGTCGGAGAATGTCGTCCTGAACCAATTCGCGCAGCAGCCGAATTTTACCGGCTACAGGTTTTTCCGAAGGGGTGGTGACGTACTTGCGCAGGCCTGCATCGATGGTTTTTAACACCGCCTCCCACGTTTCGCATTCCTCGATGTCGCGGTAGATGCGTTTTTCAATAAAAATACGCTCGAGCGAGGCGAAGTGCAGTTTTTCCTCAAGATCGTTTTTTTGGATCTCGAGTTCCATGCGCAGCAGTTCCCGGGTGTTTTCCGTACAGATGCGCAGGAGGTTGTTCACATCGGTGAACAGCGGTTTGTTTTCCACGATGATGCAACAGTTGGGACTGATGCTCACCTCACAATCGGTAAAAGCGTACAGGGCGTCGATGGTGACGTCGGGGCTCACGCCGGGTTGCAGTTCAATTTCGATGTCGACATCGGCGGCTGTTTTATCGATCACCTTTTTGATTTTGATCTGACCTTTGTCGTTGGCCTTAAGGATCGATTCGATCAGGTCGCTTACGTAAACACCGTAAGGGATCTCGGTGATTTGCAGCGTTTTTTTATCAATTTCCCGAACTCTGGCCCGAACGCGGATTTTACCGCCGCGTGCACCACCATTGTAATTGCTCACATCGACGAGGCCACCGGTGGGGAAATCGGGGAAAAGATCCGATTTTTTACCTTTCAACTGGGCAATCGACGCTTTGATGAGCTCAATGAAGTTGTGGGGCATGATTTTCGTGCTCAGTCCTACGGCGATGCCTTCGGCGCCTTGTGCGAGCACGAGTGGAAACTTCATGGGCAGGTTGACGGGTTCGCGTTTGCGGCCGTCGTAGGAGAGTTGCCATACGGTGGTGTCGGGGTTGAACGCCACGTCGAGGGCAAATTTGGTGAGGCGTGCTTCGATGTAACGCGCGGCAGCGGCGGAGTCGCCCGTACGGTAATCGCCCCAGTTGCCCTGGCAGTCGATAAGCAGTTCTTTCTGTCCCATGTTCACCAGCGCTTCACCAATGGCAGCATCGCCGTGGGGGTGGTACTGCATGGTTTGTCCGATGAGGTTCGCAACCTTGTGGTAACGACCATCATGCTGTTCAAACATGGCATGCAGGATGCGGCGTTGCACCGGCTTCAAACCGTCTTCAACGGCAGGCACGGCGCGTTCCAGGATAACGTAGGAGGCGTAATCCAGGAAGTAGTTCTGGTACATCCCCGACAGGGTGAGTACACTGTCTTCGTTGTATGCCGAAATGGTAGGCGGTACGGAGGTATCTTTTTTGGACTTGGCCATGAAAAGAGTTCGAAGTTCGAAGTTCGTAGTTTGGAGTTGTCAGCCCAGCAAAAGCGTGGGATCTACCCGGCATGTTACGGGACAGTGGCAAAAATACGAATTTTTAAATTAATTTTAAAACAAATTGTTTTTTAAACTATTTTTGCGATAAAATCCGTTTTTTATCCGTGTTCGAAGATCTGTGTCATCTGTGTACCATGGAACCGCGTAATGGTACACAGATGACAAAGATCTTCGAACACGGATAAAAAACGGATTTGTTTAACTTTCCCCTATAAGGTGTATTTTTGCCCGGGTCCCACGCAACGCCGGGTAGATCCCACGTGTTGTTGGGATACAACTCCAAACTGCGAACTGCGAACTTTACACATGGCCAAGAGCAAAAGAGGACAATTAAGTTTCAATTTCGACGACGAGCGCGTATCGAAACTCATGGGTATGGTCTTCCTGTTCCTGGCCTTTTACCTTTTTGTGGCGTTCACGTCCTACTTTTTCACCTGGGAAATCGACCACGATCTGGTGTTCCGGTTTTCCTGGGAAGTTTTTTTGAGCGATATACAGGTCGACAACTGGCTTGGCCGCCTGGGCGCATTTTTGTCCGACTCCATCATGTACTGGGGTTTCGGCATCGCATCTTACGGCATTGTTTACCTGCTTTACAAATACGGTCTGGCCCTCATCCGCCGTTCGCCGCTGCACTACCTCACCTCCACCCTGCAACGCACGGTCATCTGGATGGTGGTGGTTTCGGTGCTGGCGTCGTTTTTCCTGCAATCGTTTGAGTTCCCATTTGGCGGCGTGTTCGGACAGGCGGTGAGCACCTACATCCAGAACTTCCTGGGCGTTCCCGGTACTTTGGCTTTGCTCCTTTTTTCCCTTACCGCCGTTTTTGTTTGGAACAACAATCCAAACCTCGACGAATTTACCTGGCGACAACTTTGGTTTGAAACCAAACAGGCCTGGAACGATCTGCTCAGCGGAAACTACGGCAAACGCGCTGCCAGCATGCGTCCGCCTCCCCGCACCCCTGGCGCAACATTTAGAGATACCGTAAACAACAAACCCGGTCCGGAAGCCACGCCCGCGCCCGAACGCGCCGAACCTTTTGAAATGCCCGTGGGCCAACTTGCACTGGACTTGAGCCAGCGCAGTGCACTTTTCGCCGATGTGCCGAAGAAAGAAGTCGCGAAAATTGAAACGCTCAACGCCGAAGACGCCGAACTGGAGATCAACATTCCATCCTCCAACCCCGCGCCGTCGGACCCCAACGACTCGAACGCGTACAAGCCCCCCGTGGTGGCCGTGCAGGAGGACAACCCCAACCTCAGCGAGCCTTACGACCCAACACTGGAGCTTTCTCATTACGAATACCCACACCTGCAACTGCTTGCAGAATACGAACAACGGCTGGAAATCGACCGCGAAGAGCTCGAAAGCAACAAAAAGCAGATCATCGAGACACTGCTTTATTTCAAAATTGAAATTGAAAAAATCAGGGCAACCATCGGTCCGACCGTTACCCTGTACGAAATCATACCAGCCCGCGGTGTGCGTATTTCCAAAATTAAAAACCTGGAAGACGACATTGCCCTCAACCTTTCGGCTTTGGGCATACGTATCATCGCGCCCATCCCCGGCAAGGGTACCATCGGTATCGAGGTGCCCAACAAAAACCGTCAAACGGTGGGCATGCGCGAGGTGCTGATGAGCGACAAATTCAAACGCGCCAAAATGGAGCTGCCCGTTGCTTTGGGTAAAACCATCCAGGACGAAGTGTTTGTGGCCGACCTCACCAAAATGCCCCACTTGCTTATTGCAGGTGCTACAGGGCAGGGCAAATCGGTGGGCATCAACGTGGTGCTCATGTCGCTGCTGTACAAAAAGCACCCCTCACAGGTCAAACTCATCCTCATCGACCCCAAAAAGGTGGAGCTTTTCCCGTATGCCCACCTGGAAAACCACTTTTTGGGTTATTTGCCCGATCAGCTGGAGCCCATCGTGACCGATACCACCAAGGTGGTGCACACGCTCAACTCGCTCATCATTGAGATGGAAACGCGCTACGATTTGCTCAAAAAAGCGGAAGTGCGCAACATTGCGGAGTACAACGACAAGTTTGTGGCACGCCGCCTCAACCC